>NZ_CP165727.1:5094642-5411785 GCF_041200175.1 Streptomyces sp. R33
AGGGCGCGCCGCGCAGCCAGCGCGACCGGGACCGGCCCACCCTGATGGCGTTCGGGCTGATCGCCCCGGTCATCTTCTTCGCCGTGTTCCGGCAGTCGCAGGTCCTGGTCGAGCGGTTCCTGGCCGCCTCGCTGCCGCCCGGGGCCATCTCGCACCTGAACTACGCGCAGAAGGTCGCGCAGATGCCGATGGTGCTGTCGCTGATGATCTGCACCGTCACCTTCCCCGTCGTCGCCCAGGCCATGGCCGGCGGCGAGCGCGAGAAGGCCCGGCGGCGCGTCGAACAGGACCTCGCACTGGCTTCCCTCGCCGTCCTCATGGGCAGCGCCCTCGTCATCGGGTACGCGCCCCAGATCATCCAGGTCCTCTTCGAACGCGGCGCCTTCACCCACCGCGACACAATGGCCACCGCCTCCGTCATGCGGGTCTACGGCCTCGGACTCCTCGGCCACTGCCTCGTCGGGGCGCTGTCCCGGCCCTTCTTCTCGACCGCCCGGCCCACCTGGTTCCCGGCGCTCGCGATGGGCGCCGGACTCCTCGTCAACATCGTGGCCGGAGCCTTCGCCGTCCGCTGGTGGGGCACGTACGGCATCGCCGCAGCCAACGCCGCCGGCATCTCCACCACCGCCGTCCTGCTGCTCACCGGGCTCGGCTCGCGGATCGTCGCCATCCAGGTCCGCCGGGTCGCGCTGAGCATCGGCCGGCTCTCCGTCGCCGCCGTCGGCGCCTGCGGCACCGGCTGGATCGCCGGTCCCATGATCCCCGACCCGATGCTCAGCGCCGCACTCGGCTGCCTGCTCGTTCCCGCCATGTTCGGCGCCTGCGGCATGGCCATACGGGCGCTCGAGATCACCGCCCTGCCCGCCCAGATCACCAAGATGACCCAGAGGTTCCGCAATGCCCGCTGACACCCGCACGGCGCCGGCCGCCGCGACGGTCCCCGCCCGCCGGACCGCCTCGCCGTGGGTCCTGATGTACCACTCGGTCGCCGAGTTCACCGACCCCGCAGAGGACCCGTACGGCATCACCGTCACCCCGGGCACGCTGGAGGGCCAGCTGCTGTGGCTGCGCTCCCGGGGCCTGCGCGGGGTGTCCGTCGGCGAACTGCTCCGGGCGCACGCGGCCGGGCGCGGCGCCGGGCTCGTCGGGCTGACCTTCGACGACGGCTACACCGACTACCTGACCCGGGCGCTGCCGCTGCTGCGCCGCCACGACTGCACCTCGACGCTGTTCGTGCTGCCCGGGCGGCTCGGGGTGGACAACGCGTGGGACCCGCTCGGTCCGCGCAAGTCCCTGCTGACCGCCGAGGGCATCCGCGAAGTGGCCGCCGCCGGACAGGAGATCGGTTCGCACGGGCTGCTCCACCAGGACCTCACCGCGGCCGCCGACGACATCCTCCAGCAGGAGCTGCGGGGCAGCCGCGAGCTGATCCGGGAGCTGACCGGGACCCTGCCGGAGGGGTTCTGCTACCCGTACGGGCACCTCGACGAGCGGGTCGTCGCGGCGACGCGGGCCGCCGGGTACGGGTACGCGTGCGCCATCGACCCCGGGCGGCTGGCCGGCCCGCACGCCCTGCCGCGCACCCACGTCAGCCAGGCGGACGGGGCCGGGCGGCTGCGGATCAAGCAGCTGCGGCACCGGGTGCGGGAGCTGCGGCGGGCGGTGCACCGATGAAGTCGCCACGGGCGCTGCACATCATCACGGGGCTCGGGGTCGGCGGCGCCGAGCAGCAACTGAGGCTGCTGCTGCGGCACATGCCGATGCGCTGCGACGTGCTGACCCTGACCAACCCCGGGCCGGTGGCCGAGGGGCTGCGGGCCGACGGGGTCCGGGTGGTGCACCTGGGGATGCGGGGCAACCGGGACCTGGGGGCGCTGCCGAGGCTGGTGCGGTTCATCCGGCGCGAGCAGTACGACCTCGTGCACACGCACCTGTACCGGGCCTGCGTGTACGGGCGGCTCGCGGCCCGGCTCGCGGGGGTCGGGGCGACCGTGGCCACCGAGCACTCCCTCGGCGAGGGCGAGATCGAGGGCCGGCGGCTGACGTCCGGGGTGCGGGCGCTGTACCTGGCCAGTGAGCGGCTGGGCGCGGCGACCGTGGCGGTGTCGGACACCGTGGCGGCGCGGCTGGAGGGGTGGGGCGTGCCGGCCGCGCGGGTGCATGTCGTACCGAACGGGATCGAGGCCGTCCGCTTCCGCTTCGACGAAGGCGTGCGCAGGGCCACCCGGGCCCGCAGCGGGCTGCCCGAACGGGCGTTCGTGGTCGGCGGGGTCGGGCGGCTGGTGCCGGGCAAGCGGTTCGACTCGCTGGTCCGGGCGGTGGCGGCGCTGCCGGGCGCGCATCTGCTGCTCGCCGGGGACGGTCCGGAGCGGGCGGCGCTGCGGCGGCTGGCGGCGGAGCTGGGCGCGCAGAGCCGGGTCCATCTGTTGGGGGAGCGGGACCCGCTGGGCGACAGCGCGGACGGGCGGACGCCGGGGATCCCGGCGCTGCTGGCCGCGATGGACGTCTTCGTGTCGCCGTCGCGGGAGGAGGCGTTCGGGCTGGCGGTCGTGGAGGCGCTGGCTGCGGGGCTGCCCGTGCTGCACGTCACCTGTCCGGCGATCGACGACCTCCCGGCGGCGCAGGCGCCGGGGGCGCGGCGGATCGGGACCGGGACGGAGGAGCTGGTCGCCGCCCTGCGCGGGCACATGGAGGCGGGCGCGCGTCGGCTGCCGCCGCCACCAGTGGTCCGCCGCTACGACATCGCCCGCAGCGCGGACCAGCTCCTCGAGGTCTACGCCCTGGCCCTGTCCGGAGCCCCGGCCCCTGCGCCCCGGCCGCCGGCCGGGCCGGAACTGCCGGGCTGCGCCGTGGAAGGCGCTGCGGTGCGGTCGACGGCCGGCCGCAGGCCGGACTCCCGGGGCGCTGACCCGGACCCCGCGCCTCACACGCCGGCGGGGCTGGAAGTGCCGCCGGGCGGTTGATTCACGCAGCGCCGAAGGGGCTCCCGACGCGGGGCCCGAAAGAACTCCCATTCCTCCAGGAAGGCACGTAGATGGCTGACACCGCCGATCAGAAGAAGTCCGATCAGAAGAAGACCGACCGCCGTCGTCGCAGGGTGCGGCTGCTGCCGCCGCCCGCGTGGTGGCCTCTGCCCGTCGCCGCCGCTCTCGGGCTGGCCGCGGGCGGGGCGTACGGGGTGCTCAAGGCGCCCGAGTACGCCGCCACCAGCTACGTCGTCGCCGTCCCGGACGACACCACCGAGCCCGCGACCGCCCTCGGCTTCGCCCAGGCGTACGCGCGCATCGCGACCAGCAGTTCCACCCTCGCGTACGCCCAGCCCCGGGCGGGCATCAGCGCCCGCCGGCTCCGTACGCAGGTGCGCGCCGAGACCTCCCCCGAGTCCCCGATGATCGCCATCACGGGAACGTCGAAGAGCCCGACCGAAGCCGCGGACATCGCCAACGCCGTTGCCGATGCGCTCTCGCTGAGCAGCAATCAGGCCGCCAAGAACACCGGCGTCCAGCTGCTGCTGTTCAACCAGGCCGTCGCGCCGAGCGAGCCCGCCTCGCCGTCCGCCACCGTCAGCGGGGCCGTCGGGCTGTGCGCCGGCGGGCTGCTCGGCGGGCTGTGGCTGCTGGCCCGGCCCGGCCGCAGCCGGCGGCCCGAGGGCCGGTCCGAGGAACAGCCGGTCGTCGAGGAGTACGCCTCCCTGCCCGCCCAGGGCGACCACAACGAGACCAAGGAGAAGGAGTCCGTGCGATGACTACGGGCTCCACCGGGGCCCTGTCGGTGACGCTGTGCCGCGACCCCCGGCAGTTCGCCGCGCTGGAAGAGCCGTGGAACCGGCTCTTCCGGGCCTGTCCCACCGCCACTCCCTTCCAGAGCCACGCCTGGCTGCACTCCTGGTGGCTCTCGTACGGCCGGGACGGGCGGCTGCGCATCGTGCTCGTACGGCGCGGCGGGGAACTCGTCGGCGCCTGCGCGCTGATGCTCGTCCACCGGCCGCTGCCGCTCCTGGTGCCGCTCGGCGGCGGCATCACCGACTACTTCGACGTGCTCGTGGACGCGCAGTACGCCGACCAGGTCGTTCCGGCGCTGGCCCGCGGGCTGCACCGGGCCGCCCGCGGCGCGGTCGTCGACCTGCGCGAGGTGCGGCCCGGGGCCGCCGCCGAGGCGCTGTACGGCCAGTGGCCGGGGATCCGGAGCAAGCTCGCCGACTCCACCTGCATGGAGCTGCCCGCGCTGCCGTTCGACGAGCTGGTCAAGCGGATGCCGGCCTCGGGTGCCCAGCGGGTCCGGGCCAAGCTGCGCAAGACCGACGCGGCCGGGATCGAGGAGCACGAGGTCACCGAGCAGGAGGTGCCGCGCGCGGTACGGACGCTGCTGCAGCTCCACGAGAAGCAGTGGCGCGGCCGCGGGGTGACCCCGGAGCACCTCAGGCCCCGTTTCGCCGAGCACCTGACCCGGGCCACCCGGCGGATGGTGCGGGCCGGCGAGGGCCGGCTGACCGAGTTCCGGCTGGACGGGAAGGTGGTCGCCGCCAACGTCACCCTGCTGTCGGGGGCGTTGAGCGGCGGCTACCTGTACGGGGCCGACCCGGACCTGCGGACCCGGAAGGTGGACGTGGCGACGCTGTTGCTGCGCTACGAGGCCGGCCGCGCCCTCGCGGAGGGCCGCCCGGTGGTGAGCTTCCTGCGCGGCAACGAGCCGTACAAGAACCACTGGCGGCCCGAGACGGTCGTCAACCAGCGGTTCCTGCTGGCCAGGACGGCGCTCGCGCCCCTGCTCCGCCTGCACGAATCGCAGGTGACGGGGCGCGAGCGTGCGGTGGACGCGCTGCGCGAGGCCCTGCCGGCCGCCAGGGACTGGCGGGCGCGGCTCAACGAACTGCGGGTCCGATGACGGTTCTACCAGGGCCAGAAGCCGGAGTCCTTGCCCCAGTTGATCTTGATGCAGACCGACTGCTTGCCGACCAGCTTGGAGAGCCACTCGCCGAAGTTGAGCGGCACGCACCACTCCGTGCTGTTGGCGGGCGGTTCGGGGGGCTCGGGCTTCGGCACGACCGGGCTCGGGACGGGGCTCGGGACCGGGACCTCCGGCGACGGGACCGGGTTCGGGATCTCCGGCGACGGGACCGGCACCGGGACGGGGTCCGGGCTCGGGTCCACCGGGGTCTCGGGCGACGGGACCGCCGGCGAGGGCTCGGGCACGGGCTCGGGGACCGGCACGGGCTCGGGCACCGGCACGGGCTCGGGGCTCGGGCTCGTGCTCGGGATCTCCGGCGAGGGGACCGGCACCGGCACCGGGACCGGGAGCGGGAGCGGGACCTGCGGACTCGGGATCTGCGGGATCTCCGGGATCTCCGGCGACGGGATCGCCGGGGAGGGCACGGGGATCTCGGGGGTCGGGATCTGCGGGATCGGCACGACCGGCGTCGGGATCACCGGGGTCGGTACGACCGGGGTCGGTACGACGGGCGTCGGCACGACCGGCGTCGGGATGACCGGCGTGGGCACCACGGGCGTCGGGACCGGGTCCGGACGCTGGGGCGCGAGCGCGGCCCGGAAGGCCTTCGCGGACTTCGGGTTCTGCTTGCACTGCCACACGCCGTGCGGGCAGTAGTCCGTGATGGTGTGGTACAGCGGCCTGTGCTGCTCGATCCACTTCAGCATGCGCCGCACGTACTCCGCGTTGTCCCCGTGCCGGAACAGCCCCCACTCCGGGTACGAGATCTCTTTGCCGTGCGCTTTCGCGAAATCCACGTGCTGCTGGAGCCCGTACGGCTGCTTGACCATCTCGTCGAACGTCTTGCCGGGAGCCTGGTCGTACGAATCCATGCCGACGATGTCGACCACGTCGTCGCCCGGGTAGCAGTTGGTCCAGCCGATCGCGTCCGACCCGCGGTTGGGGGCGTAATCGAACTTGAACTCCGCACCGGGGACGGAGCGCATCGCGTTGACGATCCGCCGCCAGTACTGCTTCCAGCCCTCCGGGTCCGGCGCGCAGCGGTGGGTGTACGTGGCGCCGTTCATCTCCCAGCCGAGCACGATCACCGTGTCCGGGACGCCCAGCTCCACCAGCCGTCGGGCGAGCTTCTCGAAGTGCCGGTCGAACTCGCCCTTCGCACCCGCCCGGATCAGCTGCGCCACCTTGCGGTCGGGGACCCGGTCCTCGTTGCGCTCCTGCATGGGCACGTTCAGGACGAACAGCCGGTCCGCCTTGGCACGGCGCCACTCGGCCCACGGCTCCAGGAAGTCGGGGCCCTCGATGCGGGCCCAGCGGTCCCCGGGCAGATAGGTGTGGCCGACCCGGATCTCCTTGCCGCCCAGCCAGCGCGACAGGTTGGGGATCCGGGCGACTCCGGGCGGACCGGAGTCGAGAAAGGCGCCCACGGCGATGTCGGAGCCCTTGGGCTGCTCCCGCTCGGGGGCCGCGAGCGCGGCCCCGGTGGCGAGCAGTCCGGCCGTGACCGTACCGATGCAGGTGCTCGCCAGTCGGCGGTGTGGTCTGGGCATGGCGTCTCCCGAGCTTTCCTGAATCGGTGTGCTTGTCAAAGACGTTAGGCATCACATCTGACGAATGGCCTGTCCGGTGACCGCTGCGTAGGCCATTCGCAGCTGCGCATCCTCCCCGCTTGGTCCGACTAGGTGAAAGACACCGTTCCCATGCACGCGTTCGACGGCCATGTGCCTGCTGTAGTGCTCAGACTCGATCGGAATCCGTTCCACCACGGAACCCTCGGCGCCGTCAGATCTCTCGGGCGGAGGGGCGTGGAGGTCCATGCCGTCGTCGAGGCCGGGGGAGGTCCCATGGGGCGCTCGCGCTACCTGCACGCCGTGCATCCCGGACCGGCCGGCGGGCTGGACCCGGAGGCTCCGGAGACGCTGCTGGAGTGCCTGGTCGGGGTGTCGGAGCGGATCGGCAGGCCGGCGGTGCTCGTCGCGATGGACGACCTGAGCGCCATCGCCGTCGCGCGGATCGCACCGATGCTGGACGGGCGGTTCCGGATCCCCCATCAGCCCGACGGGCTGCCGGCGCGGGTGGCGGACAAGGCCGAGCTGGCGCTGCTGTGCGCACGCTGGGACATCCCGCACCCGGAGACGGTGATCCCGGCGAGCGGGGCGGAGGCGGCGGAGGCCGCGTGGCGCCTCGGCCTGCCGGCGGTCGCCAAGTGGAGCCGGCCCTGGCTGCTGCCCCCGGGCGGCGGGCTGCGCAGCACCACGCTCGTGCACACCGCCGCCGAGGCGCGCCGCCTTTACGAGCGCACGGCGGAGGCCGGGAGCCGGCTGCTGCTCCAGCGGTTCCTGCCGGCCGGGACGGACACCGACTGGTTCTTCCACGGAGCCTTCGCCCGGGGCGGGCACCCGCTGCTGGCGGGGTCGGGCCGCAAGGAGCTGTCCTGGCCCGTACGGACGGGGCTGACGGCGGTGGGGCGCTGGCTGCCGGATCCGGCGGTGGAGGAGGCGGGGCTGCGGCTCGCCGAACGGCTGGGCTACCAGGGGATCCTGGACCTGGACTTCCGCCGGGACGAGCAGGGCTGTTTCCGGCTGGTGGACTTCAACCCCCGGCCGGGCGCACAGTTCCGGCTGTTCACGGATGCGGGCGGGCTGGACGTGGTCCAGGCGATGTACCTGGATCTGACGGGGCAACGGGTCCCGGAGCCCGCGGGCGGTCCGGGCCGGGTGTTCGTCGCGGAGAACTACGCCCTGCTGGCGTCGCTCCGCGGCCGCCGGCTCCCGTGGCGGTCCCCGGCCCGCCCGCCGCTCCCGTCCCCCTCGGCACCCGAAGACGCCGGGCCGGGGCAGGACCGCGCCGCGGGCGGCGGGCCCGGGCGGCTGGTGCGGCCGGTGCGGGTGGCGCCGCGGGCGGAGCGGGGGCGGGTGGAAGCGGCCTGGTTCGCCGCCGACGACCCGATGCCCTTCCTCGGGATGCTCGCCGCGTTCCTGGGCCGGGGCGCGGCGAAGGGGGTGCGCGCGCTGCGCGGCGTACCGGCACACGGCCGCCGTACGGCCCGGGCCGTGGTCCGCGCCCCGCGCCAGCGCGCCCGCGACCTGACCCCGCCGACCGCTCCTGCCGAACCGGACGAACTGGTGACCCGATGACGCCCCGCCATCGGCCCCCGTCGCCGTCTCCGGCGCCGCGGGGGCCCGACATGCGCAGGGCCGGAGGCACTGGCACGGGCGAGGGGCCCATGAGACTGGAGGGACAGCGGTGACGCGGGTGGACGATCTCGTCGTGGTCGGCGCCGGGCCGTACGGGCTGTCGATCGCCGCGCACGCGGCGGCGGCGGGTCTCGGAGTACGGGTGCTCGGACGGCCCATGGCCTCGTGGCGGGACCACATGCCCGAGGGCATGTACCTGAAGTCGGAGCCCTGGTCCTCCAACCTGTCCGCGCCCGGCGGCCGGCACACCCTCGCCGCCTACTGCGCCACCCGCGGGCTGGCGGCCGAGCACGGCAGCCCGCTCCCGATCGGCACCTTCAGCTCGTACGGCATGTGGTTCGCCCGCCGCGCCGCGCCCGAGGTGGAGGAGGTGACGGTCACCGAGGTCAGCCCGCAGGGCGACGGGTTCCTGGTCCGCACCGCCGAGGGGCCGCCGCTGCTCGCCCGTACGGTCGCGATCGCCGTCGGGGTGATGCCGTTCGTGCACTTCCCCGAGGCGCTGCGGGATCTGCCCCCCGGGCACTGCTCGCACAGCAGCGGCCACCGCGACCTGGCCCGGTTCGCCGGCCGCGAGGTCGCGGTGGTCGGGGCCGGGCAGGCGGCCCTAGAGACCGCCGCCCTGCTGGCCGAGAACGGGGCCCGGCCCTGTCTCGTCGCCCGCCGGTCCCGGCTGAACTGGAACACCGTGCCCCAGCCGCTGGAGCGCCCGGCCCTGCGCGCCCTGCGCGATCCGCACAGCGGCCTCGGCACCGGCTGGCGCAGCTGGGTGTGGTCGGAGCTGCCCTGGGCGGTGCGCCGGCTGCCCGCTCCGACCCGGGAGCGGATCGCCGCGACCGCGCTCGGGCCCGCCGGGGCCTGGTGGCTGCGGGACCGCTTCGAGCGGAGCGTCCCGGTGCTGCTGGGGCACCGGCTGCACCGGGCGGTGCCGGTGGGCGGGCGGACCCGGCTCGGGCTGACCACCGCGGCCGGGGAGTCCGTCGTACTGGACGTCGCGCACGTCGTCGCGGCCACCGGGTTCGCCCCGCACCTGGACCGGCTGGAGCTGCTGGACGCCCGGCTGCGTGCCGTCCTCGGCACCGTCGGGGACAGCGGCACGCCGGAGCTCAGTGCCGGTTTCGAGTCCTCCTGGCCCGGGCTGTTCTTCGCGGGGCTGCTGACGGCTCCCTCATTCGGCCCTTCCATGCGATTCGTGCACGGTGCGGGGTTCACGGCGGGGAGACTGGTCGGAGGAGTCCGAAAGCGCCTCGGCGCCCGGGGCAGGCCGACGGGCTCCGCCGGGACCGTACGGCCAGACCGGGCCGGTGCCGGGCATCCGAAGACGTCTCTGCGGTGAGGTCGAGAGGGGTCCGCGATGAGTGCGGAGCAGGGAGCACAGGGCCGTGGCTGGGTACGCATTCCCGCCAGCCGGGCGGAGCAGCCCGCCGCGCCCAGGTCCGCCGCGCCGAGGACCGCCGCCGGGCCCAGGACCACACCGCCCAGGACCGCCTCGCCGTACGCCCCTCCCGCGCATGCGGCACCGGACCAGTCGACCATCTACCTCTCCCTCGTCAAGCGCTGGCGGGAGGCCGGGCGCACCCTTCCGGGGCATCCTGACGAGGAGTGGGAGCGGCTGATCTCCCAGCCGTGCTGGCCCGGCCGTTAGGTGGTGTGTCTCGTGGCAGCGGCGGAGCGCGACAGATCCGAGCAGGGCCGGCGGGACCCTGCGACCGGGCCCGGGGAGCGGCTCGCGCTCAACGGCATGGGCAGCTTCGAGTGGGACCTGGACACCGGGACGCTGTTGCTGGACGAGGCCGGGCTCGTGGTCTTCGACCTCGAGCGGGAGGAGTTCGGCGACACCCCGGAGGGGCTGGGGCTGCGGATCCCCGCCGACGACGGTGCACGGCTGGCGGAGTCCACGCAGGCCGCCCTGGACGGCGGCGCCGAGACGTACGGGGCGTACTTCACGGTGCAGCGGCGCGACGGCGTCGACCAGTGGACGCACACGCAGGGGCGGATCCTGCGGGACGCCGGCGGGCGGCCCCTGCGGATCGTCGGGATCGTGCGGGACGCGACCGCCGAGCTCGCGCACGCCACCATCCTGCGGAAGCTGGAGTCCGCGCGGGCCCAGCAGGCCACGATCGTGCAGCGGACGACGGAGGCCCTGTCGCGGGCGGTGACCGTCGACGACGTCACGGCCACGCTGACCGGGGCCGGAGCCCTGGAGCGGCTCGGCGCGGACGGGCTGGCCCTGGGGCTGGTCGAGAACGGCGCCATCAAGATCATCGCGCTGAGCGGGGAGTCGCTGGAGATCCTCAGCGAGCGCAAGTTCACTCGGCTGGACGGCTCGCTGCCGCTGTCGCAGGCGGTGCTCACCCGCAAGGCGCGCTTCGTCACCTCCCTCGCCGAGCTGGCGGGCGAGTTCCCGCTGCTCGCGGACTACCTGCGCCGGATCCGCTTCGATGCCGCCGCCTATCTGCCGCTGATCGCACAGGCCAAGGCCATCGGCGGGCTCGTGCTGTTCTACCGGCGGCGCAGCGATTTCAGCCCGGAGGAGCGCAACCTGTGCCTGGGCCTGGCCGGCATCGTGGCGCAGTCCCTCCAGCGTGCGCTCCTGTTCGACCAGGAGCGGGAGTTCGCGACCGGCCTGCAGGCCTCCATGCTCCCGCGCCGGATCCCGGAGATCAGCGGCGGCGAGATCGCGGTGCGCTACCACTCCGCGTGGAGCGGGCGGGAGGTCGGTGGTGACTGGTACGACGTGATCGCGCTGCCCCGCGACCGGGTCGGCATCGTCGTGGGCGACGTACAGGGCCACGACACGCACGCCGCGGCGATCATGGGCCAGCTGCGGATCGCGCTGCGCGCGTACGCAGGGGAGGGGCATGCTCCGTCGACCGTGCTGGCCCGGGCCTCGCGCTTCCTGGCCGAGCTCGACACCGAGCGCTTCGCGACCTGCATGTACGCACAGGTGGACCTGGAGACCGGCGGCGTACGGGCGGTCCGCGCGGGCCATCTCGGGCCGCTGATCCGGCACACCGACGGGCGTACGGGCTGGCCCAACGTACGCGGCGGGCTGCCGCTCGGCCTGGCCTCGGTCTTCGAGCAGGAGGACTTCCCCGAGACCCGGCTCGACCTGGTCCCCGGGGAGACGCTGGTGCTGTGCACCGACGGCCTGGTGGAGGAGCCCGGTACGGCCATCACCCAGGGCATGGAGGCCCTGGCGCACGCCGTGCGCAGCGGGCCGCAGGAGGCGGGGGCGCTCGCCGACCACCTCTCGGACCGGCTCTGGGAGCGATGGGGCTCCGGCGACGACGTGGCCCTGCTGGTGCTGCGCCGGGCCCCCGACCCGGGCACCCACCGGGCCCCGCGGATCCACCAGTACATCCACCAGGCGGACCCGGAGGGGCTCTCGGAAGCCCGCTACGCCCTGCGCCAGGCGCTGCGCGACTGGGGCATGCCGGAGCTCGCCGACGACGTGGAACTGGCGGCCGGGGAGCTGCTGGTCAACGCCCTGCTGCACACGGACGGCGGGGCGGTGCTGACCATGGAGGTGCTGCCGGAGCCGGTCCGGCGGATCCGGCTGTGGGTGAAGGACCGTTCCAGCGTCTGGCCGCGCCGGCGCACCCCGGGCGAGGCCGCCACCACCGGGCGCGGACTGCTGCTGGTGGACGCGCTGGCCACGCACTGGGGAGTGGAGTCCCGGGGTGACGGCAAGGCCGTGTGGTGCGAGTTCGACGTCGCGGGCAGCGTCCGGAGCATGGGGTGATCCGGGGGCGCGGGTGACCGGATGGTCACGCCGAGTTGTGGAGCATCGGGGGTGGAGTGATGATGCGGTCCATGGAACGGACGACCGCATGGACACGGATCCTGCCGTGCACCGGCTGAACAAGCGGCCGGGCAAGGGCGCCACGACCGCTCTGCTCGCGCTGCTCCTGCTGGCCGTCGGGGTTCCGACGGCCGTGCACCGCACGGCGGGGCGCCCCCCTTCCGATACCGGCTGCCGGACCGTCGCGTTCATGTCGATGACCGGCGTGGCGCCCGCCTGCCGGTAGCGGCGGCTACCGGCTGCGGCCCGGTGCGTGCGTCAGTGGTGCTTCTCCTCCAGCCGGATCTCCCGCTCCGTCTTCGCCAGGTGGGACACGCGCAAGGTGAACCCGGAGTGCAGGCTCGCGGACTGGAGCCTGGCCTCCGCGCCGGCCGCACCCGGGTGCAGGTGCACCAGGTCCAGCGGGGCCGACGCGGACCAGTCGTGCTCGTACCCGTCGCAGACGGCCTCCTCGCCGCCGAAGCCCAGGCGGGTTCCGTCCTGCACGAGGGTGACCTGGATCTGCACTCCACGGGGTGACGAGGGCCGGCACGTGTAGGTCCCGAAAAGGGTGACGCGGCCGCCGTGGGAGAGGTGACCGAATTCCTGTACGGAAATCTCATCGCCGTGGCTCCGGGCGCCGGCGGGAGTGGTGAATACGGTGGCCGCGGCCAGCGCGGAAAGCGCCGTGACGGCCAGTCGGCGGGTGGAAACTCGCATGAATCCTCCATGGGGGGTGGGTCGGCACAAAAGCGCCGAAACGCATTGTGCTGGCAGATGGCGGGCAACTCCTTCCGCACGCCCGTGTCGGTGTGTGCAATTGCCCGCTCGGGCGCGTGAGACTGACCGGAATACGTCCCCGAAGGTCCCCGAAGGGATCACGCATGCGCCAGTCCGCTTCCGTCCTCGCCGCCGCTCTCCTGCCCCTCCTGCTGTTCGGTGCCACGGCCTGTTCCGGCGCCCCCGAGGGGGCCGCGCTCGCCCCGGCCGCGGCGCCCGCCGTCCCGGTGGACGACGGCGTGCCGGGCGCCGAGGAGGATCCGGCGGCCGCGGCCCCGGGGGCGGGCCAGGCCGCCGCGAGGGATGCCCATGTGGGTGACTCCGTACGGGTGCACGGCCGCCAGGTGGGCCGGCACCTGCAGGCCGTGCTCACCGCGTACGTCGACCCCGCGGTCAGCGTGGAGAAGAACTACGCGCCGCCCGCGGGCAAGCGCTGGGTGGCCGCCTCGATGTCGTTCGTCAACGTCGGCGGGGCCTCGTACGGGGCCCTCGGGCGCATGTGGGCGTACGACAGCGCGGGGGGTCGCCACCCGGTGGTGCCGACCGGTGAACTGACCACCGGCAAACCGCTCGTCTTCGATTCCCTCGCCGTGGGTGAGCAGGCCGATGGATGGGTGGTGTTCGAAATCCCGGAAAAGGCGCGCATTGTGCGGCTCCAGTACCAGGACGCGAACATGCAGGCGAATTCCGGAGAGGGATTCTGGGCCGTCTAGCCCGCCCGGGTGAAAGGCCTGAAAGGGCCGCGGGAGAGACCACTAGGGTGCGGCGCATGACTTCAACTCAAGCCGAAATCGACCGGTCCCAGCTCGGCACCCTTTCCGTGCTCGCCTGGATCGGCGACCCCTCCGAGGGTCACGACATCCCGTACCTGCTCGCCTATACCCTCGGCGACGGACCGCAGGGGCGGGAGGCCGGCGAGAAGGCCGCCCGCGGGCTGCTGGAGGAGATCGGCCTGCCCATCGGCGACGTGGTCATGGACGGCACCCGCAACCCGGCCGCCTTCCCGGTGCAGATCATGCTGGTGGACAACCAGGTCGCGCTGACGCTGCCCGGGCTGAACGCGACCTGCACCGCCCCGGCCGAGTGGGTCGCCGCGGCGAACGAGAGCGGCCAGGCCTACTTCCTGTTCGCCACGCGTGCCTGGCCCGAGGCCGTCCCGGGGGAGCCGGTCGCGCCGGAGACCCTCCAGGAGTTCGCGGGGGACGAGGCCGTGCTCACGGGCAGCGCCCACTGCGTGCTCGCGGTCCGGCGCCTGCAGTAGCGGGCCCCGGGGGCCGAGCCCCTGCTCCGGCCGCCGGGCTCCCAGCCTGCCCGGTGGCCGGTACCCCGTTCCGGGGCCCACCTCGGCCCTACGGGCGTTCGAAGGCGAAGCGGAGCGAGCGGACGCGGTTGTCGAAGTTCGAGCCCGCCAGGTCCGGCAGCCCCACCGCACGCAGCCCCACCGGCCGGGTCAGCAGTTCGCGGAACAGGGCCTTCATCTCCACCCGGGCCAGGTGCGCGCCCAGGCAGAAGTGCGGGCCGCCGCCGCCGAAGCCCAGGTGCGGATTGGGCGAGCGGGTGATGTCGAAGGCGTCGGGGTCGGGGAAGACGGCCTCGTCGCGGTTGGCGGACGCGTAGTACAGCACCACCTTGTCGCCGGGCCGGAACAGGTGTCCGCCCAGGGTGTGTTCGGCGGCCACGGTCCGGCGGAACTGGATGATCGGCGTCGAGTGCCGGATCATCTCGTCCACCGCGCCGTCCGCGTACGCCTCGAAGTCCCCGAGCAGCAAGTCGCGTTGGTCGGGGTGATCGGTCAGCAGCGTCAGCCCGTGGGTGATCGCGTTGCGCGTGGTCTCCACCCCGGCCACCATCAGCAGCGAGAAGAACGCCCCCAGCTGGCGGGCGTTCAGCGCCTGCCCGTCCACGTCCGCTGTGACCAGGGCGGAGATCAGGTCGTCGGTGGGGTTCTTGCGCCGCTCCCGCCCGATGCCCGCGACCATCCGCTGCATCTTGGCCAGGGCCCGCAGTCCGCGGCCGGGCATCCGCAGCCGCGAGGCCAGGCCCCGCTCGACGCCGATGTTCTCCGAGGCGTGGTTGACGCGGTCGGCGATCTCGGCGCGGTAGCGCTCCGGGATGCCCATCATGTTGCAGATGACCTCGAGCGGCAGCCGGGAGGACACGGCCGAGACGAACTCGTCGGGCCCGTCCTCCAGTACGTCGTCCACGATCCGGGCCGCCACCGAGTGGATGTCCTGCTCGGCCGCCGCCAGCAGCCGCGGCGTGAACGCCCGCTGCACGATCTTGCGCAGCTGCGCGTGGTCGGCGCCGTCCAGGTTGACCATCGAGTCCCCGAACAGCGCCCGCACCCACCGGGCCGGCTCGGGGGTGGTCACCCCGGGCGCGCTGGCGAACACCTTCGGGAGCCGGCTCGCCTCCTGCACGTCCGCGTGGCGCACGAGGGCCCAGTGCCCGCGGCCCTTCCCCTCGGGCACGTAGACCGGGGACTCCAGCGCCCGCAGCCGGGCGAACGCCGCGAGCCGCGCGGCAGGGGGCTGCTGCCAGAACGCAGGGTCGGCGAGCTCCCCGTACTCCGCCATCGCCGTGCCCGAGCCCGTGTCCGCGTACCCCTGTACCGGGACCTTCATCGTTTCTTCTTCCTGTCGGCCGGCGCGTTCGCCGGGGCCGCCGCGGCCGTCGCCGCCCGCCGTCCTCACGCACCAGAACGCTCGCGGTGCACCAAGGTCACGCCCACCGCGACGGTGGCCGCGGCGACCAGCCCGGCCCACAGCACCGCCTGCGCGCCGGTCCACGCACACGCGAGGATCATCAGCGCCGAGACGGGCAGCACCAGTTGCTGGGCCGTACCGCGTTTGAAGTGGCGGGAGTGCAGCAGCCAGACGAAGGCGAAGAACAGGGCCGCCGGGATGCACACCGAGAGGTTGGCGGCGAGCGTCGAGATGTGGGCCTTGCCGACCGCGTGCTCGATCGCCACCTCGATGCCGGCCCCGATGGCCGCGGCCGACGCGAAGATGACGAAGTGCCCGTATCCCCAGGGGATGGCCTGGCGGTTGCTCTGCAGCCGGTCGTGCGCGGGGACGGCGAAGTAGATCCACCAGGCGGCGAAGACCAGCAGCAGCCCGCCCGCCGCGATCGGCAGCAGCTCGCCCAGCGCCTCGTGCTCGTCGATCGCCGACTGGACCGCGACCGTGCTGGCGGCGATGGTCTCGCCGAGCACGATGATGGTGAACAGGCCGTACCGCTCGGCGATGTGGTGCGGATGCCACTGGGTCTGGTAGCTGCGCTCGGCCAGGACCGGAACGAGCAGTTCCATCATCACGAGCACCAGGAAGAGCCATCTGCGGGAGTGCTCGGGGACCGCGAGCAGCGCCACCCAGCCCGCCTGGAGGATCACCAGCCCGATCGCGTACGTGAGGGCGGTGCGCCGGGCCGGGCCCCGCTCCCCGGCGGCGGCGCGCAGCCACTGCGCGGTGAGCGCGAGACGCATCACCACGTAGCCGAGGACGGAGACGGTCCAGTCGTTGTCGTTGAAGGCGCGAGGGATCCCGGCCGAGTAGACGAGCACGCCGGCGATCTGCACCAGGGTCGCGATCCGGTACGGCACGTCGTCGACGTCGTAGGCGGAGGCGAACCAGGTGAAGTTCATCCAGGCCCACCACACGCCGAAGAACACGAAGAGATAGCCGGTGATGCCGGCGGCGACGTGGTCCTCGGCGAGTGCGTGGACCAGCTGCCGGCCGGCCTGCGCCACCGCGACCACGAAGCAGAGGTCGAAGAACAGCTCCAGCGGGGTAGCGGCCCGGTGGCCCTCGTCCCGGCTGCGGGAGGTCATCGGTACGTACGTCATACCGCCAGGACACCAGCCGTACGCCGGCCGGCAGGCGAGGCGCGCGGCCGGCGGGGCCGGGAACCCCTGACCTACGCACGGCGGGCCGACCTGTGCACTGCGGGCGAGAGCCGGGGCGCGGCCTGGGGCGGGCCCCGGAGCCCGGCCGGCTCCGGGGGCGCAGCACCGGCCCGGGGCGGCCGTACCCTGGAGACATGAGCACCGCCCCCGCCTCCGACCCGCAGTCCTCGCAGCCCGACCCCCGGCCCGAGGCCGCGCCCGCGGTGAAGCCCAGGCCCCGGCTCGTCTTCGACGACCCGCTGGACCAGCAGTCCGCGGACGACACCGACCGCGGATGGGGCGAGCGGCCGCCCTCCGGCGGGAGCGCCGCCGACCTGGCCCGCTTCCTCGACGAGAAGCCGCCGCACCACCTCTGACCTGCTAGTACCCCGAGCCCGGGTGGCCGTACTGGCCGTACTGGCCGCTCTGGCCGCCGTACCCGCCCTGACCGTCCTGACCGCGCTGGCCCCCGTGGCCGTTCAGGCTGCGCTGGGCGATCAGCTCGTCCCGGATCTCCTTGAGGACCACCAGCTCGGTGATCTCCATGGTCTCCTGGACACCCTCCCTGGCCCGACGGCGCTGCTCGATCTTGGCGAGGTACTTCGACATCGGCAGCACCATCAGGAAGTAGACGACGGCGGCCGTGATCAGGAAGGTCAGCGCGGCGTTCAGCACCGATCCCCAGAGGATGTTGACGCCGATGGCGTCCCCCTTCGCGTCGATGCCGCAGGGGCCTTTCAGGCAGGACGTGTAGCCGTCCAGGCTCTTCGTGCCGACGGCGCCCACCAGCGGGCTGATGATCCCCTTCACCACCGAGTTCACGATGTTCGTGAACGCGGCGCCGATGACGACCGCCACCGCCAGGTCGACCACGTTGCCGCGCATCAGGAAGGCCTTGAAGCCTGCCAGGACGCTCTCCTTCTTCTCGCTCACCACTGAGCCTCTCTTCGAATCCGCCGAACATGGAGCCAACGGTTCCGAAAGCTACGGCAGTCCGGGCCCGGCGTGTCCAATCGGGGCCCGTCTTGTGGTGACTTGACTGCACTCCCGTCCGGTTCAGCACAACGTCACCGCCAGCCGTGCCACTGCGCCCGCCCCCACGAGAGCCCGCGCGGTGTCCCGGGGGACCGACAGGACCACCAGTGCCCCGCCGTCCCCAACGCCCTTTTCCGGCTCGGGTACTTCGACGACCCGGGCCCCCGCCGCGACCACCCGCGGCGGGCCGGCTCGCTCCGCCGCGACCACGTCCACCCGGTCCCCGGACCGCAGCAGCCGCACCGTCGCCGCGTCCGCGATGCGCACCGGCGCCGATACCCAGCGCACTGCCGCGGGCGGCGGTTTCACCTCCGGCGGCGCGGCGCCCCGTGAAGCCTGCGCCTCCGTCCCGCCCACCACCGCCAGGGCGGCCGCCAGGACGGCCAGCCCGGCCGAAGCGGCCCGCCGCCGGCGCCGTACGGCGCGGCGCAGCCGGTCCCCGCCCCGGCCGACGCGAAGCGGGGGGAAGGACGGTACCGGGCGGGCAGGGGGACACGGAGAGGGAGTGGGCAGGGAGGAGGGGGACGAAGGGGCAGAGACGCACGAGGTCTTGGACATGACGGCCACCACCAGTGGGCTGAGTTCCGGTGCCCGGGCCCATCACCCGGACACCCCTCACGATCCGCCGCCCCGCCGGATCCCGCTCGCGCCTGTGGACGATCCCCAGCCTGTGGACAACGCCGTCACCCACAGGAGTGAGCGTCTCGGCCGGCGAAGTCGAGGGCGACGATCGTCCTGCCGTCGTTGATCACCCCGCCTTCGTGCGGTTCACGGCCGGGGCGGGATCTCGCAGGCCTCCGAGAAGCCCTGGCTGGTCAGGCCGAAGGCCCGGTTGACCCGCGAGCGCCAGTTCTCCAGGGCGACCATCGCGGTGAGTTCGACGAACGCCGCCTCGCCCAGGCGCGCGATCAGCTCCGCGGCCAGCTCGTCCGTGACCGTCGGCTCGGTCTCGGTCATCGCCTCGGCGTACTCCATGACCAGCAGCTCCAGCTCCGTGTACGTCCCGCGCTCCTCCCGCCACCGCGGCACCTGCTCGATCTTGCGCGCCGGCAGTCCCCGCTCCAACCCCTCCCAGTAGCCGAAGTCCATGCACCACGAGCAGTTGATCCGGGCCGCCGCCGCCATCACCGCGAGGTGCTTGAGCCCGGCGTCGAGGGCGTGCCACTTCGCCGCCTGCTGCTCGAGGCGTACGTACGTGAACAGCACGCGCGAGTTGTGTCCGTACGCCTGGCCGGGGTCGAGCACCTTGCCGTACTTGCGGCGCGAGTACCACGCGCCGATGCGCATGAGGAGGGTGCGGGGCGGGGTGAGCGAGATGCGCGGCATGGTGGTCGCCTCCTGGATCGGACGATCGGTCCCGTTGGTCCTTCACCAGCCGAGACCGGACGGCCCTCCGGAATGTGACAGCCCGCCTCGGATTTCTCCGGGAATCCTCGCGGTGGCGAACTGCACCACCGCGGCGCGGAGTTTTCGAGGAAACCGCGCAGGTCGTCCGCGAACGGGTCGAAGCCGCCCTCCCCCGGAGGCCGCCCGCGAACGGTGCACGCTGCCGTTCGTCCCGTACCGCTCGGTGTCGGTCACGGTCACTACCCCCACCTCTCCCCAGGTCTGATCGCCTGCTTCTTCCTCCAGGGCTTCGCCTGGCAGATGCCGGCGATCCCACCGGCTACCAGTTCTTCACCGACCTCGGCCTCTGAGGTCCTGCGCCGCCGCCCCCGGCCAGCGGGACGCGCGAAGGCCCCGCCTGCAACCCAACCGCAGGCGGGGCCTTCGTCATGCCGTGCTCGCGGACCGGGCCCCGGCCGCCGGGGGCTGCGGACCGGCGCGCGGGGCCGTCAGGGAGCGGCGACGTACACGACCTGGCTCACGGCGTTCTCGAACTGCGGCGCGCCGGTGTAGGTCGCACGCCAGTAACCCGCCCCTGCC
Source organism: Streptomyces sp. R33 (assembly GCF_041200175.1). NCBI lineage: Bacteria > Bacillati > Actinomycetota > Actinomycetes > Kitasatosporales > Streptomycetaceae > Streptomyces > Streptomyces sp. R33. Next base: position 5,114,192 of record NZ_CP165727.1, read on the forward strand.
TGCGGGGCGGTGGTGGAGAAGGCGTAGCCCTCACCGTTCCACCTGGCGTCCGGCACGGTGGCAACGGTGGTCCAGCCGCCCTTGCCGGTGGCGGAGTACTGGATGTTCACCGGGATCGTGCCCGGCGTCGAGTTGCCTTCGAACGCCATGCTGCCGCCGACCTCCACGGTCGCGGCATCGGAGCGGGTCGCGGTGAGGGACCGGAACGCGGCGGGCTGCACGACCATGATGTCGACGCTCGCCCGGGCGTCGGCCAGGAACAGGTCGTCGCTGTGCCAGCCGACCGCGATCGAGGAGTTGCTCCAGAGCGGCTGGGTCGCCGGGAAGAGCGCGTTGCCGCCGGCGTCCGTGGTGCGCTGGACGAAGTCGCCGAAGGAGTTGGAGCCCATCGTCTTGCCGGCCAGCGGCTGCCAGCCGGTGGGCGAGTTCCAGAGCAGGGTGGCGCTGGTCGAGTTCACCGTGCCCTTGAACGGGACCTTCCGCTCGCTCGGGGTCTCGACGATCTTGGTGGCGGTCTTCTTCACCGTGATCGGGAAGGTCTTCGAGGAGGACTGGTTGTAGAAGACGTGGTTCGGGTCGTACTGGAAGGCCGCCTCGATGCGGTTCTGGTATTGGTCGGTGACCGGGAGCGTGGCGGAGAAGCTGCCGTCGGCCGCGGTCGTCACCTCCGCGTACTCCATGTACGAGTTGACCGCCACGGTCAGCCCGCCCATCGGGGTGATGGCGCCGGAACCCGGCCACTGGCCCATCAGGTGACCGCTGATGGTGACGCTGCGGTGCTGGTAGTCGACCGTGGTGCGGTCGACCTTCGTGTCCTTCATGTTCGTCTGCACGGCGTAGTAGAAATAGCCCACGCCGGCGGCGGAAAGCGTGTCGCCGCCCTCGTCGGAGGCCGACACGTCGATGCGGTAGCTGCCCAGGTCCGGCAACTGGATGCGCCCGCGGTTCTTCCACGTACCGTTCTCGGCGGTGCCGGAGGTCAGATCGAAGTTCCCCACCGTGGCCACGGTCTGCTGGGTTTCCATCGAGTACAGGCTGACGTTGACGTTCTTGACGGCGCTCGGCGCGGTCAAGGACAGGACGATCTTGCCGTTGTTGGTCCAGTCGTTGTGAGCTTCCTGGACCGTGATGCCGGTGACTCCGCTGTCCGCGTGTGCGGCCGTGGTGCCGCCCAGTACGAGACTCCCGGCGGCCAGCGCTGCGGCACAGGCCAGCAGGGCACGACGAGTTGCCATTGTTCCCCCCTTGTACACCACTGTGTCGCCGACTGGCGATCAGCAGACGGACGCTACCAGCCCCCCCGCCCCGTCCTCCAACGGGATATGCGGGACGTGGCGGGCCCGCGGTCACGACCCCGCAGGGCCGGCGCGGCGCCGGTGCCCGGGCGCTGGGAGGGCTTCGGGTGGCTCAGGCGGGTACGGCTCCGGCCCGCCACCCGCTACGACGTGGGCAGACCGTCCGGCGCCCCGAGGGCATCATCGAACGCGACCGGATCAGACCATGAAGAACAAGTTCAGGGGAGTTCGATGCCCAGGTCCCAGCCGTCGTGCGCGTGGGTGCACAGGCAGGCGCGGGACTCCGTCGGCGGGAGCGCCGCCACCGCGTCGAAGAGGACCTCGCGCAGGCGGCCGACGTTCTCGCCGAAGACCTTCAGGACCTCCGTGTGGGACACGCCCTCACCCGTCTCCGCGCCCGCGTCCAGGTCGGTGACCAGCGCCATCGACGTGTAGCAGAGCCCCAGCTCGCGCGCGAGGACCGCCTCCGGGTGGCCCGTCATGCCGACGACCGACCAGCCCATCGCCGCATGCCACTTCGACTCGGCGCGGGTCGAGAACCGCGGGCCCTCGATCACGACCATCGTGCCGCCGTCCACCGCCTCCCACGCCCGGCCCCGCGCCGCCGCCAGCGCCACCGAGCGGCCCACCGGGCAGTACGGGTCGGCGAACGTGGTGTGCACGACGTTCGGCACCGTGCCGTCGGGCAGCGGCTCGCCGTCGAAGAAGGTCTGCGCCCGGGACTTCGTACGGTCGACCAGCTGGTCGGGGACGAGCAGCGTGCCCGGACCGTACTCGGGGCGCAGCCCGCCGACCGCGCACGGGCCGAGCACCTGGCGCACGCCCGCCGAACGCAGCGCCCACAGGTTGGCCCGGTAGTTGATCTTGTGGGGCGGGACCTTGTGGCTGCGGCCGTGGCGCGGGAGGAAGGCGATCTGCCGCCCGGCCAGCTCGCCGAAGAAGAGGGAGTCGCTCGGGGGCCCGTACGGGGTGTCCACCTCGACCTCGGAGACGTCCTCCAGGAAGGAGTAGAAGCCCGAACCGCCGATGACACCGATCTCTGCGTTAGCCATGCCGCCACCCTAACCGGGCATGCACAAGGCCCCGCCGCCCGGAAGGGGCGACGGGGCCTTGCGAAGAACGGGCGAGATCAGAGATCAGGCAGCCGACGTGGAGCTGCTGCTCGAGCTCGACGTCGAAGACGTGCTGGACGTCGACGAAGCGGCGGGGGCGGCAGGCGTCGACGGCTTCGAGGCAGGGGTGCTGCTCGACGAAGCGCCACGGCTGTCGTTCCGGTAGAAACCGGATCCCTTGAAGACGATGCCGACCGCGGAGAACACCTTCTTCAGGCGTCCGTGGCAGTTCGGGCACTCGGTCAGTGCGTCATCGGTGAACTTCTGCACGGCCTCAAGGCCCTCACCGCACTCGGTGCACTGGTACTGGTAGGTCGGCACGAATTTCCTCCTGGCACTCTGACTCGATGAGTGCTAACGACGTTCCATGGTGACGTATTCCGGCCGATCAGTCCACCGTCACCGGCACGCGGTGACCGACACCACGCTCGTTCACCCGCGGAGCCGGGGCCTGCTCGGCCGCGACGGAGGCCGCCGGACCCGTGGACGAGTTGATGATCCGGCTCGGGGCCTTCGGGGCCAGCCTCGACCGCAGCGCGAGCAGGGTCGCCAGCGCCAGCACGGTGCCCGCCATGGGCACCAGGAAGCCGTACGAGGACCCGTGCGCGTCCGTCAGGCGGCCGGCCAGGGTCACGGCGGTGGCCTGACCGAAGGCGACCGCACCGGTCAGCCAGGTGAAGGCCTCGGTCCGGGCGTTCGCCGGGATCAGCGACTCGATCATCGTGTAGCCGGTGATCAGGGCCGGGGCGATGCACAGGCCGACGACCAGGCCGAGCGCGCCCAGCAGGATCATCGAGTGGGCGGTCCACAGGACCGAGGCGGCCACGGTCAGGCCGGCGTAGCCGAGCAGCAGCCGGCGGCGGGGGCCGATCTTCCAGGCGATGGCGCCGCAGGCGATGCCCGCGGTCATGTTGCCGGCCGCGAAGATGCCGTACAGCAGGCCGTTGGCGCCCGGGTTGCCGATCTCGTTCGAGAAGGCGGCCAGCGACACCTGCATGCCGCCGAAGACGGCGCCGATGCCGAGGAAGGCCGCGATCAGGACGCGCAGGCCGGGGAAGGACAGCGCGGAGGCGTGCTTCTCGCCGCCGGCCGCGGGGGCGTGCAGCTTCGGCTGCGTGGCGCGCTGGGCGGCGAAGACCAGACCGCCGGCCAGCGTCAGCGCGGCCTCGGTGATCAGACCGGCGGCCGGGTGGACGCCGGTGCACAGGGCGGTCGCCAGCACCGGGCCGACGACGAAGGTGAACTCGTCGGTGACGGACTCGAACGCGGCGGCCGTCGGCAGCAGCGGGGAGCCCTCGAGCTTGGCGGCCCAGCGGGCCCGGACCATCGGCCCGACCTGCGGGACGGAGGCGCCGGCCGGGACGGCGGCCAGCGCCAGCGCCCAGACGGGAGCGCCCAGCAGCGCCAGCGCCACGAGGGTGCTGACGGCGGCGGAATGCATGAGGACGACGGGGACCAGCACGGCGCTCTGGCCGCGGCGGTCGGTGAGCTTGCCCATCACCGGGGCGGACAGCGCCATCGAGATGCCGGTGACGGCGGCGACGATGCCGGCGCTGCCGTAGGAACCGGTGGTGTGCTGCACGAGCAGCAGGATGCTGATGGTCAGCATGCCGAACGGGAGCCGGGCGGCGAATCCCGGGAGAACGAAGCCGATGGCGCCGGGCGTGCGCAGGAGCTGCCCGTAACCGGGGCGTGCGGACTTGTCGGTCGTGACCGCGGATGTCACGGCCTGGCCTTTCCGCTGCCTGGTAGAGCGTCCCCGTCTGCGGACGGTGTGCCGCTTCGTGAGCGACCGCACCCGTACATGTGGGAGCCCCGAGAGCTGTCCTCTTGCGCAGAACCGAGTGATACCTGGGCGCCCACTGCGGGAGGGTGCCACGGCCGCTTTGCGGTCGCGCCAGCTCTGCGTCAGGCAGAGTTGGTTCGATGTGGTGTGCCTTTATCGTACAGGTAGTACTCGCGTAGCGTCCTGTGATTCCCGTGACAGAATGTGTCTTCACCTGCGATTAACTGGAAGTTCGCCTTCCGCGGGGCTTCAAAACAGGGTGAAACGACTCGCAAACCCCCGAAAACATAGAATTAGAACGACGCTCTAACTCTCTGTTCAAGTCCGGGACGGCCCGCGCTCAAGCCCCGTTCGAGCCCGTCCCGAGCCATCCGGCCAGCTTGCCGCCCCGGGCCACCGCCCGCAGCCGGGCCTCTGCCGCGTCCCGTACCGGATCCGTGGCCACCACCAGCAGCTCGTCCCCGCGCCGCAGCACGGTCGACGGCAGCGGTACGAAGCTCTTCGCGTCCCGCACCACCAGCGTCACCGACGCCCCCGGCGGCAGCCGCAGCTCGCTCACCTCGACGCCGTGCATCCGCGAGGCGTCGGGGATGGAGAAGGACAGCAGGTGCCCGCGCAGCTTCTCCAGTGGCGCCGACTCGATCCCCAGGTCGGCCGCGCTCTCGTCGCCGGCGCCGAGCTCCAGCTTGCGCGCGAGCCACGGCAGGGTCGGGCCCTGGACCAGGGTGTAGACGACGACCAGGACGAAGACGATGTTGAAGACGCGGTCGCTGCCCTCGATCCCGGTCACCATCGGGATGGTCGCCAGGATGATGGGCACGGCGCCGCGCAGCCCCGCCCACGACATCAGGGCCTGCTCCTGCCAGGGCAGCCGGAACGGCAGCAGGCTGACGAAGACCTCCAGCGGCCGCGCCACCATCGTCAGGACCAGCCCGATGACCACGGCGGGCCAGAAGTCCTGGGCCAGCTCGTGCGGTGTGACCAGCAGGCCGAGCAGGACGAACATGCCGATCTGGGCGATCCAGCCGAGTCCGTCCGCGAACCCCCGGGTCGCCGGCCAGTGCGGGAGCTTCGCGTTCCCGAGCACCATGGCCGCGAGGTAGACGGCGAGGAAGCCGGAGCCGTGCGCCATCGCGCCGGCCGCGTACGCCGTCACGGCGATCGCCATCACGGCGATCGGGTAGAGGCCGGAGGCGGGCAGTGCCACGTGCCGCAGGCCGTACGCCCCCATGAACCCCACCGACAAGCCGATCGCGACGCCGATGGCCAGCTCGAGGGCGATCTTGCCGAGCAGGACGTACCACTGGTCCACCGGGCCGACGGTCGCGAAGGCGACGACCAGGATGACGACGGGGGCGTCGTTGAAGCCCGACTCGGCCTCCAGTACACCCGTGATCCGCGCGGGCAGCGGCACCTTGCGCAGGACGGAGAAGACGGCGGCCGCGTCGGTCGAGGAGACGACCGCGCCGATCAGCAGGGCCTGGCGCCAGTCCAGTCCGACCAGGTAATGGGCGCCGGCCGCGGTGACACCGACGCTGATCGCGACGCCGACCAGGGACAGGACGATCGCGGCGGGCAGGGCGGGCTTGATCTGTTTCCACTTGGTGCCCAGACCACCCTCGGCGAGGATCACGACGAGCGCGGCGTAACCGATGACCTGGGTCAGTTCGGCGTTGTCGAAGACGACGTTGCCGATGCCGTCCTGGCCTATCGTGATGCCTATGCCGAGGTAGATGAGCAGGCTGGGGAGGCCGCTGCGTGAAGAGATGCGTACCGCCGCGACGGCGACGAGCAGCACGAGCGAGCAGACCAGCAGAAGCTCATTGAGCGTGTGGACGGTCAGCGGGCGGCCCTTTCCCTCAAGGCACCAGGTGGAACGTTCCTCCAGGCGACAAGTCCGGCAAGATCGGCAGGTACTTCGTTACCTTACCTAATATTTGACGCGCCCTTTACGCGATAACCACATTGTGAAACGCCTCTCGGGCCCTGTCCTCGTCACCTCGACCCCTGGCGGATCAACGCACCCGGTCCTGCGCCTATGGTTGCTCCCAGCACTCCCAGGACCACCCTGCCCCTCTAAGGACAGCGATGCCCGCCAACGAAACCGCCCCTTCCGTCAAGAAGAAGGGACGACGCGCCCGTCTGATCGTGCTCGTGCTGGTCCTGGCGCTCCTCGCGGGCTTCGGATACGGGACGTACTGGAGCATGGACAACGTCCGCGCCTCGTTCCCCCAGGCCACCGGCACCCTCAAGGTGCCCGGCCTGACCGGGACCGTGGAGGTCAAACGCGACTCGCACGGAATTCCCCAGCTCTACGCCGACAACGACGACGACCTCTTCCGCGCGCAGGGCTTCGTCCACGCCCAGGACCGCTTCTGGGAGATGGACGTCCGCCGCCACATGACCTCCGGCCGGCTCTCCGAGATGTTCGGGTCCGGCCAGGTCGAGACCGACGCCTTCCTGCGCACGCTCGGCTGGCGCCAGGTCGCGCAGGCGGAGTACGACACGAAGCTCTCGGCCGAGACGAAGAAGTACCTGCAGGCCTACGCCGACGGGGTCAACGCGTACCTGAAGGGGAAGTCCGGCAAGGACCTCTCCGTCGAGCACTCCGCCCTCAAGCTCAGCGACGACTACGAGCCCGAGCAGTGGACCCCGGTGGACTCGGTGGCCTGGCTCAAGGCGATGGCGTGGGACCTGCGCGGCAACATGCAGGACGAGATCGACCGCGCGCTGATGTCCAACAAGCTCACGCAGGCGCAGATCGACGAGCTCTACCCGCCGTACCCCTTCGACCGGAACAAGGCGATCGTCGACGGCGGCAAGATCGACGGCGGGAAGTACGCCCCCCAGGGCGGCGCGGCCGCCGGCTCCACGGGGACGGGCTCCGGCTCGGGCGCGGGTACCGGCTCCGGCTCCCAGGCCTCGACGGCCTCCGCCCCCGGCGCCTCCGGCACGAGCGGCCTCGCCGACAACGCGAGCGCCCAGGGTGCGACCGCGGGCCTGCGCACCTCCCTCACCTCGCTCGCGGCCACCCTGGACAAGATCCCCGCGATCCTCGGCCCCAACGGCAGCGGCATCGGCTCGAACTCCTGGGTCGTCTCCGGCAAGTACACGACCACCGGAAAGCCGCTGCTCGCGAACGACCCGCACCTGTCCCCGCAGCTGCCCTCGGTCTGGTACCAGATGGGCCTGCACTGCCGTGCGGTCTCGAACCAGTGCAAGTACGACGTCGCCGGCTACACCTTCTCCGGCATGCCCGGCGTGGTCATCGGCCACAACGCCGACATCGCCTGGGGCATGACCAATCTCGGCGCCGACGTCACCGACCTCTACCTCGAGCAGGTCAAGCCCGAGGGCTACGTCTACGACAACAGGGTGGTCCCCTTCACGACCCGTGAAGAGGTCATCAAGATCGCGGGCGGCGCCAGCAAGAAGATCACCGTCCGCACCACCAACAACGGCCCGCTGATCTCCGACCGCAGCGACGAGCTCGGCACGGTCGGCAGCCGCGCCCCCGTCTCCAGCTCGGCCCCCGACCGCGGCAACGGCTACGCCGTCGCCCTGCGCTGGACCGCCCTGGACGCGGGCAAGTCGATGGACGCGGTCTTCGGCATCGACCGGGCCAAGGACTTCGCGGGCTTCCGCGCCGCCGCCCGCGACTTCGAGGTGCCGTCCCAGAACCTGATCTACGCCGACACGAAGGGCAACATCGGCTACCAGGCCCCGGGCCGCATCCCGATGCGCGGTGCCGGCGACGGCCGCATGCCGGCCCCCGGCTGGGACTCCAAGTACGCCTGGAAGGGTGGCAAGGACGGCAACGCGGGCTACATCCCGCAGGACGAGATGCCGTACGACTACAACCCGGCGCGCGGCTACATCGTCACCGCGAACCAGGCCGTCGTGGAGAGCGGGACCGGCGCGGGCAAGTACCCGTACGTCCTGACCACCGACTGGGGCTACGGCGCGCGCAGCCAGCGGATCAACGACCTCATCGAGGCGAAGATCAAGGACAACGGCAAGATCTCCACCGACGACATGCGCACCATGCAGATGGACAACAGCAGCGAGATCGCCGCGCTGCTCACCCCGATGCTGGCCAAGATCGACGTCTCGGACCCCGACGTGCGCTCGGCGCAGAAGCTGCTGGAGGGCTGGAACTACACGCAGGAGCCCGACTCGGCGGCCGCCGCGTACTTCAACGCGGTCTGGCGCAACATCCTCAAGCTGTCCTTCGGCGACAAGATGCCGAAGGAGCTGCGGATCGAGGGCAGCTGCATGAACGTCCAGGAGGAGAGCAGCGGTCCGGTCGACGACCTGGCCAAGACGGTCCGCGAGTGCGGTACGCGCGACTCCGACTCGGCGCAGCCGGACGGCGGCGACCGCTGGTTCGAGGTGGTCCGGCGCCTGGTCAAGGACGAGAAGTCGGCCTGGTGGCAGACGCCCGCCGCCCGCAACCAGCCGGCGACCGCCACCCGCGACCAGCTGTTCGCACGGGCCATGAAGGACGCCCGCTGGGAGCTGACCGCCAAGCTCGGCAAGGACCAGTCCACCTGGAGCTGGGGCCGCCTGCACCAGCTGACGCTGAAGAACCAGACCATCGGCACCGAGGGCCCCGGCTTCATGCAGTGGCTCCTCAACCGCGGCCCGTGGAACCTGGGCGGCGGCGAGGCCACCGTGAACGCGACCGGCTGGAACGCCTCCAGCGGGTACGGGGTCACCTGGGTCCCGTCGATGCGCATGATCGTGAACCTCAGCGACCTGGACAAGTCCCGCTGGATCAACCTGACCGGCGCCTCGGGCCACGCGTACCACGACAACTACTACGACCAGACGGACATGTGGGCCAAGGGCGAGCTGCTGGACTGGTCCTTCGGCAAGGAGGCCGTGGACAAGGCGACCGCGGAGACGCTGACGCTCAAGCCGTGAATCTGATCACCCCCGACGGGGTGGCCACCGCCTGAACGGGGTGGTCGTGCGGTTCCTCCGGGACCCGCGCGACCACCTCTTCGTCGTAGAGGAGCACGACCAGCGCGGGGTGCGCCCCAGCGTGCGCCAGGCGCGCCAGCACCCGGTCGTACGAGCCCCCGCCGCGCCCGAGGCGCATCCCGCGGCCGTCCACGGCCAGTCCGGGCAGCAGGACGGCGTCGGCGCCGCTGACCGCGTCCGGCCCGAGCCGGGGCCCGGCCGGCTCCAGCAGCCGCATCTTGCCGGGGTGGGCGGCCTCGGCGAGGCCGCCCGGGCCCTCGTACACCGCCCAGTCGAGGTCGTTGTCGGGCAGCAGGACGGGCAGCAGCACCCGCTTGCCGGCCGCGCGCAGGGCGTCGAGCAGATCGCGGGTGCCGGGTTCGGCGCCGACGGAGACGTACGCGGCCACGGTGTGCGCATCGGCCAGTTCGGGCAGTTCAAGAGCGGAGCGGGAGAGTGCGAGGGCCGACGTACGCAGGAATGCGGGGGACAAGGCACGGCGGGCGGCGAGGAGTTCTCGGCGCAGCCCGGCCTTTTCGGACGGGTTCGGCGGGTTCCATACCACAGCTGACTCTGATTTCCTTTCAAATCGGGGCGAAGTTGGAATTATTTACCGGAATCAAGCCCGGAGCGGTCTGTTCGACCCACTATCGTTCTGCCCATGAATCAGTTGCACCCTGTGATCAAGAAGGCCGTGATCCCGGCCGCAGGTCTCGGCACCCGCTTCCTTCCGGCGACGAAGGCGACGCCCAAGGAAATGCTCCCCGTCGTGGACAAGCCGGCCATCCAGTACGTCGTCGAGGAGGCCGTCTCGGCCGGCCTGGACGATGTCCTCATGATCACGGGGCGTAACAAGCGCGCCCTCGAGGACCATTTCGACCGCAACTACGAGCTGGAATCGGCCCTCATCGCCAAGGGCGACGACGACCGGCTCAAGAAGGTCCAGGAGTCCAGCGACCTGGCCACCATGCACTACGTCCGCCAGGGCGACCCGCGCGGCCTCGGCCACGCCGTCCTGTGCGCCGAGCCGCACGTCGGCGACGAGCCCTTCGCCGTCCTCCTCGGCGACGACCTGATCGACCCGCGCGACCCGCTGCTGCGCCAGATGACCGACGTCCACGCCCGTACCGGGGGCACCGTCATCGCCCTCATGGAGGTCGACCCGGCCAACGTCCACCTCTACGGCTGCGCCGCCGTCGAGGCCACGGACGAGGAGGACGTCGTCCGGATCACCGGTCTCGTCGAGAAGCCGGACCCGGCCGACGCGCCCAGCAATTACGCGGTCATCGGACGCTATGTCCTCAACCCCGCGATCTTCGACATACTGCGGGAGACCGAGCCGGGCCGCGGCGGGGAGATCCAGCTCACCGACGGCCTGCAGAAGCTTGCCGCCGACGAGACCGTGGGCGGCCCGGTGCACGGCGTGGTCTTCCGGGGCCGCCGCTACGACACCGGAGACCGCGGGGACTACCTGCGGGCCATCGTCCGCCTCGCGTGCGAGCGTGAGGACCTGGGCCCGGAGTTCCGCACCTGGCTTCACCGTTACGTCACGGAGGAGATGTAGCACCTTGAGCAGCCGCGCACCGCAGGACACCGGCCACGGCGCCCAGCGCCTGTGGTCGGTCGACGAGCACCTCGCGGACGTCCTCGCCGCGATCCGGCCGCTGGAGCCCATCGAGCTCCAGCTGCTCGACGCCCAGGGCTGTGTCCTGGTCGAGGACGTCACCGTGCCCGTCGCGCTCCCGCCCTTCGACAACAGCTCCATGGACGGGTACGCCGTCCGCACGGCCGATGTCCAGGGCGCGAGCGAGGAGTTCCCCGCGGTGCTGACGGTGATCGGGGACGTGGCGGCGGGCAGCGGCGACCTGCCCACCGTCGGCCCCGGCCAGGCCGCCCGCATCATGACGGGCGCCCCGCTGCCGCCGGGTGCCGAGGCCGTCGTACCGGTCGAGTGGACCGACGGCGGCAGCGGCGGCGGCGCGGCCGCCGGCATGATCCCGGCCAGCGAGGCCCCCGAGGGCGCGGGTGGCGAGGTGCGCGTGCACCGGGCCGCCGAGTCGCGGGCGCACGTACGCTCGCGCGGCAGCGACGTCCAGGCCGGGGACCTCGCCCTGGCCGCCGGCACGGTGCTCGGGCCGCCGCAGATCGCGCTGCTCGCGGCCATCGGGCGGGGCACCGTACGGGTGCGGCCGCGCCCGCGCGTGGTCGTGCTGTCCACCGGCAGCGAGCTGGTCCAGCCGGGCGAGTCCCTCGCCGCGGGGACGATCTACGACTCGAACAGCTTCGCGCTGGCCGCCGCCGCGCGCGACGCCGGGGCGATCTCCTACCGCGTCGGGGCCGTGGCCGACGACGCCGAGACGTTGCGCTCCGCCATCGAGGACCAGCTGATCCGCGCGGACCTGCTGGTGACCACGGGCGGCGTCAGCGTCGGTGCGTACGACGTGGTCAAGGAGGCGCTGTCCTCGGTGGCCACGGCCGGGGACGAGCCCGACGGCGGGCGGATGGACTTCCGCAAGCTCGCGATGCAGCCCGGCAAGCCGCAGGGCTTCGGCACCATCGGCCCGGACCACACCCCCCTGCTGGCCCTGCCCGGCAACCCGGTGTCCTCATACGTCTCCTTCGAGCTGTTCGTGCGCCCCGCGATCCGCGCGCTCATGGGCCTGGCGGACGTCAGTCGGCCCAGCGTGCGGGCGGTCCTGAAGGCCGACGAGGCGCTGCGCTCCCCGGCGGGCCGCCGCCAGTTCCTGCGCGGCAAGTACGACGCGGAGAGCGGCACGGTCAGCCCGGTCGGCGGATCGGGCTCCCACCTGATCGCGGCCCTGGCCCACGCCGACTCGCTGATGGTCGTACCGGAGGACGTCACCTCGGTGGAGCCGGGGGCGGAGCTGGAAGTGGTCCTGCTCGGCTGAAGTCCGGCCGGTGCGGGTAGCGTGTTGCACCACACAGGCCCTTGCGGGGCCCGGAGCGGGAGCGGCACGAACCTATGGCAGCGTTTTCCCAGGGGGCGACCCCCGGACCCCCTGAGCACAGCAGGCTGACGCACATCGACGAGGCCGGCGCGGCCCGGATGGTGGACGTCTCGGAGAAGGACGTCACGACGCGGACGGCACGGGCCAGCGGGCGCGTGCTCGTCTCCGCCCGGGTGATCGAGCTGCTGCGCGGCGAGGGCGTGCCCAAGGGCGACGCCCTCGCCACCGCGCGGATCGCCGGGATCATGGGCGCGAAGAAGACCCCCGACCTGATCCCGCTGTGCCACCCGCTGGCCGTGTCGGGCGTGAAGGTGGACCTCTCGGTCGCCGACGACGCCGTCGAGATCCTGGCCACCGTCAAGACCACCGACCGCACGGGCGTCGAGATGGAGGCGCTGACCGCCGTCGCGGTCGCCGGGCTCACCGTCATCGACATGGTGAAGGCCGTCGACAAGGGCGCCGTCATCACGGACGTCCGGGTGGAGGAGAAGACCGGCGGCAAGTCCGGCGACTGGACGCGCGCGTGAACGCCCCGCGCGGCGGCGACGCCTTCAGCCACGTCCACGCACCCGTACCGCCGGCGGCGGGCGGGACCCGGGCGGCCGGGCCCGAGGCCGAGGGCGCTCCGGGCGCGGCCCGGGAGCCCGGGCGCACCCTGCGGGGGCTCGTGGTCACCGCCTCGAACCGCGCCTCGGCGGGCGTGTACGCCGACCGGGGCGGACCGCTGCTGGCCGAGGGGCTCGAGGAGCTCGGCTTCACCGTGGACGGCCCGCGGGTCGTCCCCGACGGGGATCCCGTCGAGCAGGCGCTGCGCGAGGGCGTGGCCGCCGGGTACGACGTCGTCCTCACCACCGGCGGCACCGGCATCTCGCCGACCGACCGCACCCCGGACGCCACGGCGCGGGTACTGGACTACGAGATCCCGGGCATCCCGCAGGCCATCCGGGCCGAGAGCCTGGCGACCGTGCCGACCGCGGCGCTGTCCCGGGGCCTGGCGGGCGTGGCGGGCCACACCCTGATCGTGAACCTGCCCGGTTCGACGGGCGGGGTGCGCGACGGCCTCGCCGTCCTGGCCCGGATCCTGCCGCACGCGGTGGACCAGATCCGGGGCGGCGACCACCCCAGACCGGCGGAGCCTCACGGGAGCCAGCGCTGAACGGACCCTCCTGGCCGGTGGTGCTGACCGACGGCGACGTCACGCTCCGGCCGATAAAGCTGCGGGACCAGACCGCCTGGCGGGAGGTCAACCGGCGCAACCGCGACTGGCTCCGGCCGTGGGAGGCGACGATTCCGCCGCCCGCGCCGTGGGGGCCGGTGATCCACCGGCCGACGTACCGGCAGATGGTCCGCCATCTGCGGGCCGAGGCGAACGCGGGGCGGATGCTGCCGTTCGTCATCGAGTACCAGGGCCGCCTCGTCGGCCAGCTGACGGTCGCCGGGATCACCTGGGGCTCGATGTGCGCGGGCCACGTCGGCTACTGGGTGGACCGCGAGGTGGCGGGCCGGGGCGTCATGCCGACGGCGGTCGCCCTCGCCGTGGACCACTGCTTCTCGAAGGTGGGGCTGCACCGGATCGAGGTGTGCATCCGCCCGGAGAACGGGCCGAGCCGGCGGGTCGTGGAGAAACTGGGCTTCCGTGAGGAGGGGCTGCGGCCGCGCTACCTCCACATCGACGGCGCGTGGCGCGACCACCTCGTGTACGCCCTGACGGCGGAGGAGGTCCCGGAGGGGCTGCTGCGCCGCTGGCACCGCGGACGCAGGCAGGGCACCTCGTCGGCGTAGCAGGGGGCCAGGCGACCCGGTAAACGAATATCTGTTCGAATTATCGGGTCGGGGAACCGATTCGCCCATAACCTGATCCGAAGAATCACAAAAAAAGTCCGTGATATCAGCCAGTTCGTGCGACACACCGGCCCAATTGGCGGATCCGCCCGGCCGCGCCCCTCTACGGTGTGAGGTGTGAGCAGCAGCGGCCTCATCTACGCAGTCATTGTCGGGGCCTGGGCCGCCTACTTGGTGCCCATGTGGCTCCGGAGGCAGGACGAGCTGAACGAAGCCCGTCCGACGGAACGCTTCTCCACCGCCATTCGGCTGCTTTCCGGCCGGGCGGGAATGGAGCGCCGTTACGCCAAGGGGCTGCGGGAACGCGGCGACCAGGAGGCAGAGCCCGCGCACCGCGCGGACCCGGACGCCGCGACGGAAACGGTGAATTCCGTGGACGCCGACGCCCGGCCCGTCGTCGTGCCCCCGACCAGGGCGGAGCCGAGGTCTGCCGTGGCGGAGCGGCACCGGCGCGAGCAGCGCCTGCAGGTACTCGCGCGCCGCCGGCGCACCACCGCGCTGCTCTTCCTGATCTTCACGCTCGGTGCGATCGTCGCGGCGGTCGGCGGCCTGGGCTACCTCTGGGCGCCCGCCGTGCCGGCCCTGCTGCTGAGCGCGTACATCGTGCACCTGCGGGTCCAGGAACGGCGCCGCTACGAGTTCACCATGGACCGGCGGCGCGCCGAGGCCGCCGCCCGGCAGCTGCGCGAGAACCGCCCGCGCCGCCGTGAGCCGGAGGCCGCGGCCGGATCCGAACCGGACCCTGCGCCACCCGTCTCCCCGCAGGAGGCCGGACGGCGCGCGCTGGTCGAGCAGACCGACCACGCCGAGTGGGTGGACCAGCAGCGCGAGCGCGAACGCGGCCCCGCCCGTGGTGACAGCTGGGAGCCGGTCCCGGTCCCGCTGCCGACGTACGTGACGGCCCCGGTCGCCCCGCGCGCCACCGGCCCGGCGACCCCGGACGCCTGGAGCGCGACCCGCTCCAGCACGGCCGAGCCGACGGACCCCCGCCTGCGCGCCCAGCCGTCGCCGGCCCCGAAGGCCGAGCCGAAGCCGGACCAGAAGCCCCAGCCGAACGCCCGCCCGCGCGGCCAGGGCCGCGGCCGCACACCGCTGTTCGACCAGTACGAGAGCGACGACCGCCCCCGCGCCGCGAACGAATGACCGGACCTGCGCGGACGCTCCCCGGTATCGGTTTTGGAGCACCCGCGCGGGGATGCTAATGTTTCACACGTCGCAAGGGCCTGTGGCGCAGTCTGGTAGCGCACCTCGTTCGCATCGAGGGGGTCTGGGGTTCAAATCCCCACAGGTCCACAAACGACAGTTCACGGGTAGCTCCCGAGAACGTCATGAGATCCCGTCCGGTCGAAAGACCGGGCGGGATCTCGGCGTTTGTGGGGTGTTCGGGGGTGTTGTCCGCATGCGGCGGGCGTGAGCATGTCTGCTCGAAACGGACGCGACGCCGATGGGGAGCTCTTGCTCCGGGAGTTCAGCGCGACCGCCCTCACCGAGCACCGTGTGGACGGGTGATCGCCGTTGTTATGCTCCGACACGATCGGGGGGGACCGAGCACGAAGAGCCAGGCCGACCGGCCCGCGAGAGCGGCTGCGCGGGGCCGGTTCCGCGGCGTCCCTCCCCCTGTACTCACCCATGAGAGGGTGGCTTTGGAGCCGACCGTACGACGATCGTTGCGACTGCGCCGAGGGCTGGGGGCCGCCGCGCTGGCCCTGGTCACGGGCGCCGCGTTGTCGACCGTGGCCGTGTCCGCGGCAGTCGCCGCCCCGGTTGCAGGTGCTCCTGCCGAGCTGGTGCTGCCCGCGGCTCCGCGGGGCCTCCCGGCCAGGGACCAGCTGTTCGTGGCCGGCGACACCGGCCTGCTGCACGCCCGCGAGGGCAGCGACCGGTTGCTGTGGACCCGGTACGACACCGGTGCCACCACCGACACCGGGCTGCGGCTGCCCGCTCCGGTCGACGGGAACCTGGACCGAGGTGAGCCCGCCGGCGGCTACCTGGGAGCTCCCGACCACCGCTACGGAACCTCCTCCGACACCGCGGCGATCCACACGGCGGCCACGGCGCAGACTCCCGCCAAGGTCGACCTGTACGACCTGGCGACCGGCCGGCCGGTCGCGCTGGGCACCGTCACGATCCCCGCCGGGCAGAGCTACTCCGGGACGTACGGGCGCACCGTGCTGACCTTCAAGGGCAGCGCCTCCGCCGTCACGGGCTGGTTCCTGAACCGGCTGGACGGTGCCTCCACGGTCCGCACCGAGGTGGCGCTGCCGGCCGGCGCGGTTCTCGCGCCCCGGGTGCACGACGGCGACCAGAACTCGCTGATCCTGCGCCACCGCCTGGACGACCTCAGCCACTCCGTCCTCGTGGACGTCGTGACGGGGCAGACCACCGCGCTGCCCGACGAGGGACAGTACGACCACACGAACGCTTTCCGGCTGGCCAAGGACAAGGTGCTCCACATCGGCTACCAGCGCCCGGTGGATGTGCTGGACCGGATGCACCCGCAGACCGTGCTGAGTTCCCGTTCTTCTTCCTTCGACCTGGGGGAGGGGGAGCTCCGGCTGCTGGGTGACTGGCTGATCGGCACTCAATCCGCTACGGGGACCACCGGCGACAACCGGGGCCGTCCGCTGCACTTCGCCGGTACCGGCTCGAACGAAGAAATCTACGAGTACCTGCTGGAGTTCGCCGACACCCAGTTGCTGCCCGCTCCGGACGGCTCGCTCATCGCGGTCGGCAGCCCGAAGGTCCCCGCGTACGGCACCCAGCCGCAGACCGCCGTGCACCGGATCACCGCGGACGGCAGCGCCAAGCCGCAGGCCGGCAAGCTGGTCGATGTCCCTCATGTGCCCGCGACCGTTTTCGGCCTGTCGATCGGCGGTGGCGTACTCACCGCCGCCTCGGACACGATCCACTTCCAGCCGGGCGACATCACCGGCGCTTTCCGCAGCTACCGGATCTCGAACGACGCGACCCCGGTCAAGACCGCCGAGTACCTCGACGGCACGCACTCCATCAACAGCTGCGATGACCACGGCGCCGGCTGCGCCGACCTCCGGTCCACCGGGGACGGCAGGTACCTGGAGTACGAACCGGTGGAGAGGGACCGGTTCGTCGTCTTCCGCCAGGCAGGCAATCGGGAGTGGGCGGGCACCGTACCCATGAACGGCGAGACCGCCATGCAGACCGCGGACGCCTCGGGCCGCTACGTGCTGCTGCAAAAGAACGCGTATGGCAACTTCACGTCCAACCGCCTGGTGATCGTCGGCGATCTCGACACCGGTACCCAGGTGCTCCAGACGCATGGGACCGGCGCCGCCGTGCAGGGCGACACACTGTGGACCTCGATGGAGGGCAGCACCACCGTCCGCGCCACGGACATCCGGGGCGCGCTGGACCGTGGCACCTTCACCACGCCGTGCCCGGCCACTTTGCTGGAGGCCGTCGGGCGCTTCGTCAGCTGGGCCTGCCAGGACAACCACGGCACGGTGCGCACCAGCGGGGTGTACGACACGGTGACCCGCCAGACCCTCTCAGTGCCGGTGCAGAGCGCCGGATGGCTGCAAACGACCTGGGGGCGGGAGTCGCTGCTCGGCGACGGCTACCTGGTGCGCCAGGACCTGGCCACCGGCCGGCTGCTGCTGCTCGACTTCCACGACGGCATCAGGACCTCCGGCGGTGAGAACACCGTGCAGGTCCGCACGCTCGCCCAGGGCGAGGAGTGGAAGCGCCAGCGCTACCCGAACCGGTCCTGGGCCGTCGACCGCACCGGTACGAACATCGTCTGGACCGACACCGACGGGCAGCGCATCCACGTCACCGACAACGGCATCCCGGCCCCTCAGGCCGGTGATCGCTTCACCACGCTCTCCCCGGCGCGGCTGCTGGACACCCGAGAGGCCCTCGGACGTCCCGGGACCACCCCGCTGCCAGCAGGCGGCGAGGTCTCGCTGCAGGTCGCGGGCCGGGCGGGAGTGCCGCAGTCCGGCGTCAAGGCCGTCGTGCTGAACGTGACGGTGACCGACCCGAAGTCCGACGGCCACCTGACCGCCTGGCCGTCGGGCACCACCCGCCCCGACTCCTCCAACCTCAACTGGACCACCGGGCGGACCGTACCGAACCAGGTCGTGGTCCCGGTCGGCGCGGACGGCAAGGTCAACCTGCGCAACGCGGGCTGGGGCACCGCCCACCTGATCGCCGACGTGTTCGGTTACTACTCCGCGGACGTCGGCGGCAGCACCTACTCGGCGGCGGGCCCGGCGCGGCTGCTGGACTCGCGGGCGGCGGTGGGCCGGCCGGGCACCACCCCGGTTCCGGCTCGCGGCGAGGTGTCACTCCAGGTCGCGGGGCGTGGTGGTGTCCCGCAGAGCGGCGTCAAAGCCGTGGTGCTGAACATGACGGTGACGGACGCGAAGGACGGCGGGCATCTGACGGTGTGGCCGTCGGGCACCCCCCGGCCGAACTCGTCCAGTCTCAACTGGACGGCGGGCCAGACCGTGGCCAACCACGTGGTGGTTCCGGTCGGCGCGGACGGGACGGTGAAGCTGTTCAACGCGGGCTGGGGCACCGTGCACCTGATCGCCGACGTGTTCGGCTACTACTCCGACGACCAGGCTGGTGCCACCTTCCACACCGCCGGTCCCCAGCGCATGCTCGACACCCGTACCACCGGCGTGGTGCCCGCGCGCGGGAGCACCGTGCTCGATCTCTCCGGCAGCCGTGAACTCGGCCGTGCCAAGGCGGTCGTGCTGAACGTGACGGTGACCGACCCGAAGTCCGACGGCCACCTGACCGCCTGGCCGTCGGGCACCACCCGCCCCGACTCGTCCAACCTCAACTGGACGGCCGGCAGGACCGTGGCGAACCTGGTGACGGTGCCGGTGGGCGCCGACGGCAAGGTGGAGATCGCCAACCTCGGTTGGGGCTCCGCCCATGTGATCGTCGACCTCTTCGGCCACCTCGGCTGACCGAGGGAGCCGCGGCACGGACCCAGTCCGCCCATGGCCCGGACTTCCGGAAGCCGGGAAACGATCACCGTCGACTCGGGAAGCGATCTTTCAGGATCCCCGGTGTGGCAGGTCAGACCTACTCGTGAACAGCCCACGGACGATGAAGATCCCGCCCGATCGCAACGATCGGGCGGGATCTTCTGCTTTTGCGGGTTCTTCGGAGAATGGGCCCATGACGATCTTCGACGGTGGGACGCGGCAGGCCTGGGGCGCACTCGGCGGGGCGGACGAGCTGGTGGGGCGGGTGGCCTACCGGGGCGGCAGCGGGCTGGGGGAAGGGCCGCTGCCGGTACGGGAGCTGGCGCGGGCCACCGTGGGCGTGTGCGCGCTGGCCGCGGCGGAGCTGGCCGCGGTACGGGCGGGGCGCGCGGCGGACGAGGTGGAGCCGATGGTCGTGGACGAGGGAGCCGTGGCCACCGCGTTCGTCAGCGAGCGGCACCTGCGGGTGGCGGGGCGCGAGCCGGTGAACTTCGCGCCGCTGTCGGGGTTCTGGCGGGCGGCCGACGGGTGGGTGCGGACGCACGCCAACTATCCGCATCACCGGGCCGCTCTGGTACGGGCGTTGGGACTGCCGTCCGCGACGCCCGAGGCGCTGCGGGACGCGGTGGCGGGGCGCGGGGCCGTCGAGGTGCAGGAGCTGGCGTACGGGGCGGGCGGGCTGGCGGTCGCCGTGGCGGGCGAGTACGGGGATCCGCAGCCGCTGGTGGAGGTACGGGAGTCCGGGAGCGTCGGGCGGGAGCTCGGGCCGGCGGCGCAGCCCTGGCGGCCCGCGGCCGGGGTACGGGTGCTGGACCTGACCCGTGTCATCGCGGGGCCGGTCGCGACGCGGACGCTCGGGCTGCTGGGGGCGGACGTGCTGCGGATCGACTCGCCGCGGCTGGCGGAGTCGGACGATGCGCACGCGGACACCGGGTTCGGGAAGCGGTCGGCGCTGCTGGACCTGGCGGACGCGGGGGACCGGGCCGTCTTCGAGGGGCTGCTGGCCGAGGCCGACGTGGTGGTGACCGGGTACCGGCCGGGGGCGCTGGAGCGGTACGGGCTGGGGGCGGAGGAGCTGATGGCCCGCGGCCGGGCGGGGCTGGTGGTGGCGGAGCTGTGCGCCTGGGGGTGGCGGGGGCCGTGGGCGGGGCGGCGGGGGTTCGACTCGCTGGTGCAGGCGGGGTACGGGGTGGCCGCGGCGTACGGGGACGGGGCGGGCGGGGCGCCGGGGGCGCTGCCGGCGCAGGCGCTGGATCACGGGACCGGGTATCTGGTGGCGGCGGGCGTGCTGAGGGCGCTGGCCGCGGGGGGTGGGCGGTCGTTGCGGTTCTCGCTGGCGGGGACGGCGTCGTGGCTCGTGCGGGAGGTCCCGGCCGGTGGCTCCGCCGGGCTCTCGGGGGAGGCGTATGCGGCGGAGCCGTGGCTGCGGGAGGTGGAGTCCGGGTACGGGGTGCTGCGGTATGCGGGGTCGCCGCTGCCGTTCGGGGGGTGGGGGCGGGGGCCGTCCCGGTGGGGGACGGACCGGGCGGAGTGGCTCCCGCGGTAGCCTGCCGGGCCGCTGCGCGGGGCTCTTCTCCCCGCCCCGCCCCGCCCTTTCTCCGTATCCCGGGGCTCCATCCCGGACCCCGGTCCTCAAGCGCCGGACGGGCTGGAAAGCCCGAAGCCCGCGGAGCGGTGCGAAGGGGGCGTCAGGAGACGAGCGGCTTCGTCATGCAGCGGCTCGAGTCGTAGTGGCGGTAGTGGCCGAACTTCGCCGAGAAGGTGTAGCCCGACGAGAGGTAGAGGGCTATCGCCTCCGGCTGCCGGTCTCCCGTCTCCAGGACCATGCGGGTGCGGCCCGCCGCACGGGCGTCGGCCTCCAGTTCGGCCAGGATGTGGCGGGCCAGGCCCAGGCCGCGGGCCCCGGGGACGACGTACATGCGCTTGACCTCGGCGTCGCCGTCCGAGTAGCCCTCGTCGTTCTCGTCCTGGCTGCGCCAGCCACCGCTGGCCACCGGCGTGCCCGAGGCGTCGTACGCCAGCAGGTACAGGCCGTTCGGCGGGGCGAACATCGCCGGGTCGAGGGGTGTGACATCCCCCTCACCGCCGTAGAGCACCTGGTACTCGAGCTGGACCTGGTCATTGAGTTTGACCGCGTCCGGGTGGTCGTACGGCACTGCCTGGAGCTGGATCCCGTGAGACATCCGAACATCGTACGGAACGCTCCCGTTAGGGTGCGGGGATGCTCACCGTGACCTCCGTGAATGTGAATGGGATCCGCGCCGCCGCCAAGAAGGGGTTCTCCCCGTGGCTGGCCGGGTCGGACGCCGACGTGGTCTGCCTGCAGGAGGTGCGGGCCGAGGAGGGCCAGATCCCGGACGAGGTCCGTACGCCCGAGGGCTGGCACACCGTGTTCGCGCCGGCCGCCGCCAAGGGCCGGGCGGGGGTCGCGCTCTACACGCGGCGCGAGCCCGACGCCGTGCGGGTGGGATTCGGAAGCGACGAGTTCGACGCGAGCGGCCGCTACGTCGAGGCGGACCTTCCGGGCGTCACCGTCGCCAGCCTCTACCTGCCCTCGGGTGAGGCCGGGACCGAGAAGCAGGACGAGAAGTACCGGTTCATGGGGGAGTTCCTCCCCTACCTCGCCGAGCTGAAGGTGCGGGCCGCCGCCGGGGGGCGCGAGGTCGTCGTCTGCGGTGACTGGAACATCTGCCACAAGGAAGCCGACCTCAAGAACTGGAAGACCAACCGCAAGAACGCCGGCTTCCTGCCCGAGGAGCGGGAGTGGCTCGGGGAGGTGTACGACACCGCCGGGTACGTGGACGTCGTACGGAGCCTGCACCCCGACACCGAGGGGCCGTACTCCTGGTGGTCCTACCGCGGGCGGGCCTTCGACAACGACGCCGGGTGGCGCATCGACCTCCAGGTCGCGACCCCGGGGCTGGCCGCCCGGGCCGTGAAGGCGTTCGTCGAGCGGGCCGAGACGCATCCGGAGCGCTGGTCGGACCACGCGCCCGTGACCGTGGTCTACGAGCTGGGGTCCTGAGCCCCTGAGGCCAGCAGGCGGTCCATCGCCATGGTGAGCTCCGCCTCGACCACGCTCTTGGCGAGGGGTCGCATGCGCGGCAGGGCCTCCTCCGTGAGGTGCGTGGAGATCAGCTCGGTGAACAGGGCCGCCATGGCGTCCGCGTGCTCGCGGACCCGGCGGCCCGTCTCCAGGACCGCCGAGAGCGGCACCCCCTCGCGGACCAGCGCCGAGGAGACGTCCAGCAGGCGGCGGCTGACGTGGACGATCTCGTCGCCGTCGGTGGCGAGGTAGCCGAGGTCCAGGGAGGCCGCCAGGTTCTCCGGGGTGACCTCGCCCTCGAAGTAGTCGGCGAGGGCCTCCGGGGTCAGGCGTACGGGGGTCTCCTCGGACCAGCCGATGCCGAGCAGTTCGCCCAGCTGGCCGACATCGCGGCCGTTCTCGAAGGCGGCGGTCAGCTCGGCGATGCCGCCGAGGGTGTGGCCGCGCTCCAGCAGGGCGGCGATGGTGCGCAGCCGGGCCAGGTGGTGGTCGTCGTACCAGGCGATCCTGCCCTCGCGGCGCGGCGGCGGGAGGAGCTTGCGCTCGCGGTAGAAGCGCAGGGTGCGGACGGGGATGCCGGCCGCCTCGGCCAGTTCCTCCGTACGGTATTCACGCACTGTCGTCCCTGCTTCCGTCTGTTCCACAGGCGAAGCCTATGGCGTACCGGCAGTAACTTTCCGGGCGCGACCTCTACCCATGAGTACGGAGCTGCTCTACTCTCCCGATTGTGCCAGTGATTGCTGGCAGTGTTGCAGTGTGGTTGTGACCGGGCTGGGCTGGGACTGCGGAAGCGGAAGGCGGCGGGCATGGGCGGCAGGGGTGGCATGGGCGAGCGCGAACACGTACGAGTGGCAGTGATCGGGTCCGGGTTCGGCGGGCTGGGTGCGGCCGTACGGCTGCGGCGCGAGGGCATCACGGACTTCGTCGTACTGGAACGGGCCGACTCCGTCGGCGGGACCTGGCGCGACAACAGCTATCCCGGGTGCGCCTGCGACGTCCCCTCCCACCTGTACTCGTTCTCCTTCGCCCCCAACCCCGACTGGCCGCGGACCTTCTCCGGGCAGCCGGCCATCCGGGCGTACCTCGAACACGTCGCCGACACCTTCGGGCTGCGCCCCCACATCCGGCTGAACTCCGAGGTCCGGATGATGCGCTGGGACGCCGACGGGCTGAGGTGGGAGATCGAGACCGCGGCCGGGGAGCTCACCGCCGATGTGGTCGTCTCCGCCACCGGGCCGCTGTCCGACCCGAAGATGCCCGAGGTCCCCGGGCTCGCCGAGTTCCCCGGCAAGGTCTTCCACTCCGCCCGCTGGGACCACGACTACGACCTGCGCGGCAAGCGCGTCGCCATGATCGGCACCGGCGCCTCGGCCATCCAGATCGTGCCGGCCATCGCGCCCGACGTGGAGCGGCTCACGCTGTTCCAGCGGACCCCGCCGTGGGTGATGCCGCGCACCGACCGGGCCATCAGCAGCGTGGAGCGCTGGCTGCACCGCCAGCTGCCGTTCACCCGGGCGGCCCGCCGCGGGCTGCTGTGGGGGATCCGGGAGCTCCAGGTCAGCGCGTTCACCAAGCGGCCGAACCAGCTCGGGCTCATCGAGTCGCTGGCCAAGGCCAACATGGCGCGCTCGATCAAGGACCCGGCGCTGCTGGCCAAGCTGACGCCCTCGTACCGGATCGGCTGCAAGCGGATCCTGCTCTCCAGCGAGTACTACCCGGCGCTCGCCCGGCCGAACGTGGACCTGGTCGCCTCCGGGCTGAAGGAGATCCGCGGCAACACCCTGATCGCGGCCGACGGGACCGAGACCGAGGCCGACGCGATCGTCTTCGGCACCGGCTTCCACGTCACGGACATGCCGATCGCCGACCGGGTGGTGGGCGCGGACGGGCGGACCCTCGCGGACCACTGGAAGGACGGGATGCAGTCCCTGCGCGGGGCGACGGCGGCCGGCTTCCCGAACTGGATGACGATCATCGGGCCGAACACCGGGCTCGGGAACAGCTCGATGATCCTGATGATCGAGTCGCAGCTGAACTACATGGCGGACTACCTGCGCCAGCTCCACGTCCTGGGCGGGCAGGTCGCGCTCGCGGCCCGGCCCTCCGCCGTGAACCAGTGGAACCGGCAGGTCCAGGCCCGCATGCAGCGCACGGTCTGGAACACCGGCGGCTGCACCAGCTGGTACCTGGACGCACAGGGGCGCAACACGACGGTCTGGCCGGGCACCACCGGCGAGTTCCGCAAGGAGACGCGGAGCGTGGACCTCTCCGAGTACGAGGTCGTCCGCCTCCGCGAGGCCGAGCGCGAGCGGGTCCCGGCCCGGGCGGCGCAGGCCACCGCCGGGGAGGGCGCCGCATGAGCCGCCCGCCGTACGTCACCTCCGGGCCGTACGCACCCCCCGCGGCCCGGCGGGAACGGATCGCGGTCTCCGCCGACGGGTCCCGGCTGCACGTGGAGGAGCACGGGGACGAGGGCGCGCCGGCCGTGGTGCTGGCGCACGGCTGGACCTGCTCGACCGCCTTCTGGGCCGCGCAGATCCGGGAGCTCTCCCGGGACCACCGGGTCATCGCCTACGACCAGCGCGGGCACGGGCGCAGCCCCGCCGCCACCCGCTACGACACCACCGCCCTCGCCGACGACCTGGTCGCCGTCATGGGGGCCACCCTGGTCCCGGGCGAGCGGGCGGTCGTCGCCGGACACTCCATGGGCGGCATGACGATCATGGCCGCCGCCGGCCGGCCGGAGTTCGCCGAGCACACCGCGGCCGCGCTGCTGTGCAGCACCGGCAGCGCCCGGCTGGTCGCGGAGGCGCTGGTCGTACCCCTGCGTCCCGGGCGCGTGCGGACCCGTATCACCGGTGCGGTACTCGGCGCGCGGGCCCCGCTCGGGCCCGTCACGCCGGTCGCCAAGCGGGTGCTGAAGTACGCCACCATGGGCCCCGGATCCGCGCCCGACAGGGTCGAGGCCTGCGCCCGTATCGTGCACGGCTGCCCGACCGGGGTCCGGTACGCCTGGTCGGAGGTGCTGGCCGGGCTGGACCTCGGGGCGAACCTGGCGGCGCTCACCGTGCCCACCGCCGTCATCGGCGGCAAGGACGACCGGCTCACCCCGATCGTGCACGCCCGGGGGCTCGCCGCCGCGCTGCCGCACTGCGTGGGGCTGACCGAGCTGACCGGCATGGGACACATGACCCCGATCGAGGCCCCCGAGGCCGTCACGAACGCCGTGCGCGAGCTGAGCGCGCACTTCTTGAAGGAGGTCACGCAGTGAGTGCGCACAGGAGTCTGGAAGGCCAGGTCGCCGTCGTCACCGGCGCCGCCCGCGGGGTCGGCGAGCTGCTCGCCCGCAAGCTGTCCGCACGCGGCGCGAAGGTGGCGCTGGTGGGCCTGGAGCCGGAGGCCCTCAAGGAGGTCTCCGAACGGCTGCACACCGACAGCGACCACTGGCACGCCGACGTCACCGACCACGAGGCCATGGCCCGGGTCGCGCAGGAGGTCAAGGAACGCTTCGGCAAGGTCGACCTCGTCGTCGCCAACGCGGGCGTGGCCTCCGGCGGGCCGTTCGCCGACTCCGACCCCGACGCCTGGCGCCGGGTGATCGAGGTCAACCTGATCGGCGGGGCCGTCACCGCCCGCGCCTTCCTCCCCGTACTCACCGAGAGCCGCGGCTACTTCCTGCAGATCGCCTCGCTCGCCGCGATCACGCCGGCGCCGATGATGACGGCGTACTGCGCCTCCAAGTCCGGCGTCGAGGCCTTCGCGCACTGCCTGCGCGCCGAAGTCGGCCACAAGGGCGTCAAGGTGGGCGTCGGCTACCTCTCCTGGACCGACACCGACATGGTGCGCGGCGCCGACCAGGACGAGGTCATGCGGGAACTGCGCCAGCGGCTGCCCTGGCCGTCGAACCGCACCTACCCGCTGGGCCCGGCCGTGGACCGGATCGTGGCCGGCATCGAACGGCGCTCACCGCACGTGTACGCGCAGTGGTGGCTGCGCGGGATGCAGGGCGTGCGCGGCTACCTGCCCGGGATCATCGCGACCGTCGGGCAGCGGGAGATGAAGCGCTTCGAGCCCAGGCTGACGAGTGTCTCCAGGGGACTTGTGGGGGCCGGAGGGGCCGCCGACGAGAAGGAGCGCGCGCAGGGCACCGGGCGGCATTGATCGAAATGCGAGCTTTGTCCGCTCGTGCAAATCTGGTCGAGGCCCAGTCCCCTACACCCCACCAGGAGTGAACAGCATGGGCATCAAGGACCAGTTCCAGGACAAGGCGAAAGAGCTCCAGGACAAGGCCAGGACGGCCGGGAGGGGCGCGAAGGACGAGGCGTCCGAGCGCGGTGCGCACACCCCCGAGCCGGCCAAGAAGAAGAAGGAAAAGGTCCACGACGAGCTCGACGACAACTGGGACTTCTGACGCCCGGAGTTCGTGGCAGAAGGGGCGCGGTCCGTGCACTGCACGGACCGCGCCCCTTCCCCGTGCCTACGGCCTGGGCGGGAGCTTCGGACGCCGCAGGTCCGGTACGTCCGCGTAGCCGGGCGGCACCGCCGCCGGCTCCTGCTCCAGCAGCTCCAGCGCCACGTACACGGCGTCGTCCAGCTGCGCGTGCCGCCCCTCCGCCCAGTCGAGCGGGGTGCGCAGGATCGCGAGGTCCGGCTCCACGCCGTGGTTCTCCACCGACCACCCGTACTCCGGGAACCAGGCGGCGTTCATCGGCACCGTGATGACCGTGCCGTCGCCCAGGGTGTGCCGGCCGGTCATGCCGACCACCCCGCCCCAGGTGCGCTGGCCGACCACCGGGCCGAGCCCGAGCAGTTTGAACGCGGCCGTGATCATGTCGCCGTCCGAGGAGGTCGCCTCGTCGGCCAGCGCCACGATCGGACCGCGGGGCGCGTTGGAGGCGTACGACACCGGCTGGGCGCCCCGCGTCAGGTCCCAGCCGAGGATCGAGCGGGTCAGCTTCTCCACCACCAGCTCGCTGATGTGCCCGCCCGCGTTGCCGCGTACGTCCACGATCAGCGCGGGCCGGGACATCTCCATCCGCAGGTCGCGGTTGAACTGCGCCCAGCCCGAGCCGCCCATGTCGGGGATGTGCAGGTAGCCGCACTTGCCGCCGCTGACCTCGCGGACCACCGCGCGTCGCTTGGAGACCCAGTCCTGGTAGCGCAGCGGCCGCTCGTCGATCAGCGGCACGATCGCCACCCGCCGGGCCCGGCCCTCGCCTTCGGCGGGCTTGAAGGTCAGCTCGACCGTGGTGCCCCCGGCCGCCGAGAGCAGCGGATAGGGCCCGGTCACCGGGTCCACCGGCCGGCCGTCGACATGGGTGAGCACGGCACCCTCCCGGATGCCGGTGCCGGCGAGCGGGGAGCGGGCCTTGGAGTCGGAGGACTCGCCCGGCAGGACCCGCGCGAGCACCCAGCCCTCCTCGCGGGGCACGAGGTTGGCGCCGAGCAGCCCGATGGGCCGCTGGTAGTGCGGCGGGCCTTCGTTGCGGCGCGCCGGGGAGACGTACGCGTGCGAGGTGCCGAGCTCGCCGAGCACCTCGCGCAGCAGGTCCGCGAACTCGTCGGGCGAGGCGACCCGTTCGACCAGGGGGCGGTACTGGCGCAGCACCCCGTCCCAGTCGATGTTGCACATGCCCGGCTCCCAGAAGTACGCGCGGATCAGCCGCCCGGCCTCCTCGAAGGCCTGGCGCCACTCGGCCGCCGGGTCCACCTCGTGCAGGATGCGCCGCAGGTCCAGGTAGACGGTGGAGTCGCTGTCGCCGGACTCGGTCGCCGGGACCGCGCGCAGGTCCCCGTCCTCGTTGACGACGAGCCGGGTACCGTCGCCGCTGACCGCGAACCAGTCCAGCCCGGAGGCCAGTTCGGACTTCCGCGCCTTCGTGATGTCGAAGTACTCCAGCGTCGGCTTGCCGCTGACGTCGGCCGGGTTGGCGAACGTCTCGCCGAGCGCGCCGGAGATCGGCCAGCGCAGCCACACCAGTCCGCCGCCGTGCACCGGGTACAGGGCCGAGTACTTCGACGCCGTCACCGGGAACGGGGTGACGCGGCTCTCCAGCCCCTCCACCTCCACCATGACCGCGCCGTCGCCCTCGGCGGCCTCGGCGGCCTCGCCCTCGCCGGGGTCGAGTCCGCCCGCCGCGGGGCGCCCGTCGGGGGTGAACGCGAACGGCGACGGGGTCGCCGAGGACAGCGGCACCAGGTACGGACGGCAGCCCAGCGGGAACGACAGGTCGCCGGTGTGCACGTCGTACACCGGGTCGAAACCGCGCCAGGACAGGAAGGCCAGGTAGCGGCCGTCGCGGGTGAACACCGGATGGTCGTCCTCGAAGCGCCCGTTGGTGACGTCCACGATCGCGCGCGGGCCCGGGCCGGAGATCCGGGCCATCTTGATCTGGCGCAGCGAGCGCCCGATGCCCGGGTGCGACCAGGTCAGCCAGGCGCCGTCGGGCGAGAACGCCAGGTCGGTGACGGGCCCGTTGATGGACCGGATCAGCTCGGTCACCTCACCGTTGGACTCCTCGCTCGCGTCGATGAGCAGCAGCCGCCCGTCGTTGGAGGAGATGGCGAGCCGCTCCCCGTCCGGATCGGAGAGCAGTTCCAGTACGCGGCCCAGCTCGCCGGAGGCCAGCCGGCGCGGCTCACGGTCCCCGGAGGCCCGCGGGAGGTAGGCGATCTCGATCGCGTCCTCGCCCTCCGCGTCCGTCACGTACGCGACCTGCCCGCTGCTGCCGAGCATCTCCGGCAGCCGCACCCGCACGCCCGGGGTGTCGGCGATGGTCCGGGCGGGTCCGTCGCGGTGGGTGAGCCAGTACAGGCTGCCGCGGATGACGACCGCACTGGCCCGGCCGGTGGCGTCGACGGAAAGCGAGTCGACGTGGCTGGCGGCCGGGACCTGGTACGTACGGCGGCCCGCGCGGGGCCCCCCGAGGCGGACGTCGAGCCTGCGCGGGGCGGCGCCGGGGGACAGCGAGTCGACGAGCCAGAGGTCCCCGGCGCACTGGTAGACGACCCGGGAGCCGTCGCTGGAGGCGTGCCGGGCGTAGAACTCCTCGTGGTCGGTGTGCCGGCGCAGGTCGGTGCCGTCGGGCAGGCAGGAGTACAGGTTGCCGATGCCCTCGTGGTCGGAGAGGAAGGCGATCCGGCCGTCCACGAACATCGGGGCGTCGAGGTGGCCCTCGATGTCCTCCAGGAGCTGTTTGCCGTGCAGCCACAGCCGGCCGGTGGCGCCGCCGCGGTAGCGCTTCCAGGCGGCGGGTTCGTGCGGGGGCTTGCCGGTCAGCAGCAGGGTGCGCCGCTCTCCTCCCGGCTCGTCGTGGACGGCGATGTCGGAGACGGGACCCCAGGGGAGCCTGCCGCCGGGCGAGCCGTCGGTCGGCAGGCTGTAGGCCCAGGCGTAGTAGGAGAAGGGCTGGCCGTGCGAGGACACGGCGAGGATGTCGCTGTGGCCGTCCTTGTCGGGCGGGGTCCAGCCGCAGACACGCGTGTCGGTGGCGCCCCAGTAGCTGAGCCGGCGGGCCGGGCCGCCGTCCACCGGGGCGAGGTGGACCTCGGGGTCGAGGCTGCGCCACGTGGTGAAGGCGATGTGGCGTCCGTCGGGGGAGAAGCGGGGGTGGCCGACCCTGGTCCGGTCGACGGTGATCCGCCAGGCCCGGCCCGGGGTTACGCCTTCGGGGACCAGCGGGGCGACCCAGAGGTCGTCCTCGGTGGCGAAGCACAGCAGATCGTCGTGGAGGTGCGGGAAGCGGAGGTACGCGCCGTCGTGACTCACCCCACAATGCTTTCCGCGCCGAGGGGGCCTGGCAACTCGTACAGGTGATCCATGCCACTCACCTCATCGAAACGGAACGGTTTCGTTTCGTTCGCGGCCGGGGTATCGTCATCGGTGTACGAAACAGTTTCGTTCGGAAGGGAGGTGCCGGAGATGTCCGAAGAAGTCTCGTCGCGGCGCAGCCGGATCACCCCCGAGCGGGAAGCCGAACTCCACGAGGCGGTCCTCGACCTCCTCCGCGAGGTCGGCTACGAGGCGCTGACCATGGATGCGGTCGCCGCCCGTACGAAGTCCAGCAAGGCCACCCTCTACCGCCAGTGGGGGAGCAAGCCCGAGCTGGTCGCCAAGGCGCTGCGCTGCACCCAGCCGGCCTCCCTCCGGGAGATCGACACGGGCTCGCTGCGCGGCGACCTCCACCGCATGGTCGAGCTCTCCGACAACGCGCAGATGGCGAAGGACACCGCGCTCCTGCGGGGGCTCGCCCACGCCGTCCACACGAGTCCAGAACTCCACCAGGCGTTGCGCAGGCTGCTCATGGAGCCGGAGATCTCCGGCCTCGACGAGATCCTGCAGCGGGCCGTGGACCGGGGCGAGGTCGCCCCGGACTGCCCCGCGATCCGTTTCGTGCCGCACATGCTGATCGGCGCCTTCATCGCGTTGCCGCTGATGGAGGACCGATCGGTGGACCAGGCGTTCCTCGCCGACTTCATCGACTCCGTGGTCTTCCCCGCCCTCGGAGTCTGAGTCCGCCCGCACACCTCCTGCTGCTCCTGACACGCCGCTCTCGTCGTCGGGCCGGCTTTCCACGCCCTGATCCATCCCGGATCCATCCCACGACCTGAACGGGAGAACCGCCTCCGTGGCTACCTTCCTCTACCGACTCGGCAGGGGCGCCTTCCGGCGCCGCGGCCTCGTCGCCCTCGTCTGGGTGGCACTGCTGTTCGCCGCCGGCTTCGGCGCGGCGACGGCGTCCGCACCCACCTCCGGATCGTTCTCCATACCCGGCACGGAGGCCCAGAAGGCCTTCGACGTGCTGGACGAGAAGTTCCCGGGCATGGCCGCCGACGGCGCCACCGCCCGTATCGTCGTCAAGGCGCCCGCGGGCGCCTCGGTCAACGACCCGCAGTACAAGACCGAGGTCGAGAAGATCGTCTCCGGTCTGAAGGAGGGCCCGGGCAAGGCCGAGGTCGCCTCGGTCACCGATCCGTACCAGGCCCAGGCGGTGAGCCAGGACGGCTCCACCGCGTACGTGAGCGTCAAGTACACCGTCAGCGGCATGGAGCTGAAGGACGAGACGCGCGACGCGCTCAAGGACTCCGGCACAGCGGCCCAGGCCGCCGGGCTCACCGTCGAGATCGGCGGCGACGCCCTGATGACGGCTCCCGAGACGGGCTCCGGCGAGATCGTCGGCATCATGATCGCGGCGATCGTGCTGGTCATCACCTTCGGCTCGCTGATCGCGGCCGGGCTGCCGCTGCTGACCGCGCTGATCGGCGTGGGCATCGGCGTCTCCTCCATCACCGCGCTCGCCAACGTGCTGGACCTCGGCTCCACCACCTCCACCCTCGCGATGATGATCGGCCTCGCGGTCGGCATCGACTACGCCCTCTTCATCGTCTCCCGCTACCGCGTGGAGCTCGCCGAGGGCCGTGAGCGGGACGAGGCCGCGGGCCGCGCAGCCGGAACTGCAGGCTCCGCCGTCGTCTTCGCCGGTCTCACCGTGGTCATCGCCCTCGTGGGCCTGGCCGTGGTCAACATCCCGATGCTGACCAAGATGGGCTTCGCGGCCGCGGGCACCGTGGTCATCGCCGTCCTCGTCGCCCTGACGCTGGTCCCGGCCATCCTGGGCTTCGCGGGCAAGAAGGTCCTGCCGGCGGGCAAGAAGAGCAGGCTGTTCGGCAAGGGCAAGCCCGCCGCAGCCGAGCCGAAGGCCAACGGCGGCACCCGCTGGGCCAGGTTCGTGCTGCGCCGCCCGGTGATGGTGCTGCTCGTCGCCGTGATCGGCCTCGGCGCCATCGCGATCCCGGCGAGCAAGCTGGAGATGGGCCTGCCGGACGACGGCGCCCAGCCGGTCTCCACCACCCAGCGCAAGGCGTACGACCTGCTGTCGGAGGGCTTCGGCCCGGGCTTCAACGGCCCGCTGATGGTGGTCGTCGACGGCGACAAGAAGCTCGCCGACGACACGGAGGCCCGGATCAAGGGCCTGGAGGGCGTGGCCGCGGTCACCCCGCCGGCCCCGAACGAGGCGGGCGACGCCTCGGTCATCACCGTGATCCCGAAGGACCGGCCGTCCTCCGTGGAGACCGAGAACCTGGTCCACACGATCCGCGACGGCAGCGGGGACGACGTCCTCGTCACCGGCGCCACCGCGATGAACATCGACTTCTCGCAGAAGATGAACGACGCGCTGCTGCCCTACCTGGCGCTCGTGGTCGGCCTCGCCTTCCTGCTGCTGATGCTGGTCTTCCGCTCCGTCCTGGTTCCGCTCAAGGCGGCCCTCGGCTTCCTGCTCTCGGTGGTCGCCGCCCTCGGCGCGGTCGTCGCGGTCTTCCAGTGGGGCTGGCTCGGTTCGGTCTTCG
This sequence comes from Streptomyces sp. R33, assembly GCF_041200175.1. Taxonomy (NCBI): domain Bacteria; kingdom Bacillati; phylum Actinomycetota; class Actinomycetes; order Kitasatosporales; family Streptomycetaceae; genus Streptomyces; species Streptomyces sp. R33. Next base: position 5,146,536 of record NZ_CP165727.1, read on the forward strand.
GGGTGGAGCAGACCGGCCCGATCATGTCGATGATGCCGATCTTCATGGTGGGTGTCGTCTTCGGCCTGGCCATGGACTACGAGGTCTTCCTCGTCACCCGCATGCGTGAGGCGTACGTCCACGGCGAGCGCCCGGGCCAGGCCGTGGTGACCGGCTTCCAGTACAGCGCCCGGGTGGTCGTGGCGGCCGCCGTCATCATGATCGCGGTGTTCGCGGGCTTCATCGGCGCCAGCGAGCAGATGATCAAGATGATCGGCTTCGGTCTGGCGATCGCCGTCCTCTTCGACGCCTTCATCGTCCGTATGACGATCGTCCCGGCGGTGCTCGCACTGCTCGGCCACAAGGCCTGGTGGCTGCCGCGCTGGCTGGACCGGCTGCTGCCCAACGTCGACGTGGAGGGCGAGAGCCTGCGCAAGCACCTCGAGGGTGCGGAGGGGTCCCCGAAGGCGGACGGTCCGGACAAGGACCGCGAGCTGGTCAACGCCTGACCCGCCCCGCCGTACGTGTCGGCCCGGCCCCGCACCTGATCACCAGGTGCGGGGCCGGGCCCGTTTCGTCTCGTCCCGCCCGCAGCAATTCGCGTGGTCCCGTTACGCCTACCGGGTGACGGGGGCGTTCGTACGGCGCAGGAAACGGCGCAGCGCGGCGATGTCGAACTGGATCACCGCGACGCCCTCGGGGGAGTGGAACTCGACGACCGCCTGGACGCGGCCGCAGGGCCAGACGCGTACGTCGCCGGTGCCGGTCGGGGCCTGGAGGCCCGCCTCGAGGAGGGCCCGGGGGAAGACCCACTCGTTTTCGGTGCCCTCGGGGGAGAGCCCGGAGGGGAAGACGATCCGTACGGCGAGCGGCTCGGCGGGGGCGAAGCGCAGGGCGACGGGGATCTTCCGGAAGAGCGGGTCGTCGGTGATCACGCGGGCGGTGACGCGCTCCTCGACGGCGGCGGCTACGGCGGTGGCGACGGCGGTGGCGGCTGAGGCCGGGGGATTCTCGGCGGTGGCTGACACGACAAGACTCCTCTAATCGGAACATATGAGTCCGTATTGCCCCCAGCCTCGCACATTCCCACGAATCTGCGCGGCAGTATTTGTGCGGGGGACGCTCTTGCCAAGGGTTTGCAATTAGGCACTATTCTTGAGCGGTTAAAGACTTTGTCAGCTCAAAGACCGCAGGAAGCGGAGCAGCCCCATGCATGTGCCCGACGGCTTCATCGACGCCCCCGTGTCCATCGCCGCAGGTGTCGCCGCCGCAGGCGCCGTGGCCGTCAGCCTCCGCGGCGCCCGCCGGGAGCTCGACGAGCGGGCGGCGCCGCTCGCCGGACTCGTCGCCGCGTTCATCTTCGCCGTCCAGATGCTGAACTTCCCGGTCGCCGCCGGCACCAGCGGGCACCTGCTGGGAGGGGCGCTCGCCGCGATCCTCGTCGGCCCCTGGACGGGTGTGCTGTGCGTGTCCGTGGTGCTGCTCATGCAGGGCGTCCTGTTCGCCGACGGCGGGCTGACCGCCCTCGGCGTCAACGTCGTGACCATGGGCGTCGTGACCGTGGTCGTCGCCTACGCCGTCTTCCGCGGGCTGCTGAAGCTCCTGCCGGACACCCGCCGCTCGGTCACCGTCGCCGCCTTCGCCGGAGCACTGCTCTCGGTGCCCGGCGCGGCCGTCATGTTCACCCTCCTGTACGCCCTCGGCGGGACCACCGACGTCCCGCTCGGCAAGGTGTTCACCGCCATGGTCGGCGTGCACGTGCTGATCGGCATCGGCGAGGCCGTCATCACCGCCGTGACCGTGGGCGCCGTACTGGCCGTACGGCCGGACCTGGTGCACGGCGCGCGCGGACTGGCCGCGCCGCTGAAGCTCCGCGTCGGCGGCGAGCTGGTCGACGCCCCGGCTGCCGCTCCGGCCGCGGTGCCCCCGGCCGTGGCCGCCCGGTCGGCGAAGCCCGTGTGGATCACCGGCCTGGTCACCGCCCTCGTACTGGCCGGCTTCGTCTCCTTCTACGCCTCCGCCAGCCCGGACGGCCTCGAGAAGGTCGCCGCCGACAAGGGCATCGACCAGAACGTGAAGGAGCACGCCGCCGCCGGCTCCCCGCTCGCCGACTACGGCGTCAAGGACGTCGACGACGCCCGCCTCTCCGGCGGCCTCGCCGGTGTCATCGGCGTCGGAGCGACCGTCGCCGTCGGCACCGGGATCTTCTGGACCGTGCGCCGCCGACGCGCGCAGGACCTGACGGCCGCCTCGACCACGGCGGTCTGAGATGGGCGCGGGTCACGCCCACAAGCTCTACCGGCACGGGCACTCGCCGGTCCACGCGCTGCCGCCGCACTGCAAGCTGGCCGCGGCCTTCGCCTTCGTCGTGGTCGTCGTGTCCACCCCGCGCGAGGCGGTGTGGGCCTTCGGGCTGTACGCCGTCCTCCTGGCGGCGGTCGCGGCCGCGGCCCGTATCCCGGCAGGGTTCCTGCTGCGGCGGCTGCTGATCGAGGTCCCGTTCGTGGCCTTCGCCGTGCTCATGCCGTTCGTGGCGCAGGGCGAGCGGGTGGAGGTGCTCGGGATGTCGCTCAGCGTCTCCGGACTGTGGGGCGCCTGGAACGTGCTGGCCAAGGGCACGCTCGGGGTGGCCGCGTCCGTCCTGCTCGCCTCGACCACCGAACTGCGGGCGCTGCTGCTCGGGCTCCAGCAGCTGAAGCTGCCGCCGCTGCTGGTGCAGATCGCCTCCTTCATGATCCGGTACGGCGACGTGATCACCGACGAGCTGCGGCGGATGTCGATCGCCCGGCGCTCGCGCGGGTTCGAGGCCCGCGGCATCCGGCACTGGGGGGTGCTGGCCAAGACCGCCGGAGCCCTTTTCATCCGCTCCTACGAACGCGGTGAGCGGGTCCACCTCGCGATGGTCAGCCGCGGCTACGCCGGCTCGATGCCGGTGATCGACGAAGTCGTGGCCACCCGCGCCCAGTGGGCGTACGCGGCCGTACTCCCGGCGGCGGCGCTCGCCGTCTGTCTGATGGGATGGACCCTGTGACTGCTGTGACTCCCGCGCCTTCCCTCGAGGTCTCCGGCCTCGCGTACGCCTACCCGGACGGGCACCAGGCCCTCTTCGGGGTGGACCTGACCGTCGGACAGGGCGAGCGGGTGGCGCTGCTCGGCCCGAACGGAGCCGGCAAGACCACGCTGGTGCTGCACCTCAACGGCATCCTCGGCGGCGGGGTCGGCACGGTGATGGTGGCCGGGCTGCCGGTCGAGAAGCGGAACTTCGCCGAGATCCGGCGCCGGGTCGGCATCGTCTTCCAGGACCCGGACGACCAGCTGTTCATGCCGACCGTGCGCGAGGACGTGGCCTTCGGTCCGGCGGCCGCCGGGATGCGGGGCGCGGAGCTGGAGACGCGGGTCCGCGAGGCGCTGGAGCAGGTCGGCATGGAGGCCTTCGCGGACCGGCCGCCGCACCACCTGTCGTTCGGGCAGCGCCGCCGGGTCGCGGTGGCGACCGTACTGGCCATGCGGCCGGAGATCCTGGTCCTGGACGAGCCCTCGTCCAACCTGGACCCGGCGTCGCGGCGCGAGCTCGCGGACATCCTGCGCTCGCTGGACGTGACGGTGCTGATGGTGACCCACGACCTGCCGTACGCGCTGGAGCTGTGCCCGCGCGCGGTGATCCTCAGCGAGGGCGTCATCGCGGGTGACGGGCGCACGCAGGACCTGCTGTGCGACGAGGAGCTGATGCGGGCCCACCGGCTGGAGCTCCCGTTCGGCTTCGACCCGCGCACGCCCTCCCTGACGCAGCCTTCGCACTGATCGGCGCCGGGGCGCTTCCCGGGCTTCGGCCTGCGGCGCCGACTCCGTCCGCCGGTCAGCCGGTCGCGGTTCCCTGTCGACCGACCCCGGGGAAGGACTCGGATCCGGTCCGTGTTGGACTCTTTCAGGCGGACCGACCAGCGGCACCCGCGGTGAACGAGGAGCAGGGACGTGGACGTCAACGGGACCGTGACGGAGGGCTTCGAGGCCGTCCGGGACGCTTTCGTACGCAACTTCGAGGTGCTCGGGGACCGGGGCGCGGCGGTGGCCGTGTACCGGGACGGCCGGAAGGTCGTGGACCTGTGGGCGGGCCCGAAGGACGTCGAGGCCGGTGACGCGGACGGCGGCGACGGCGGCGAGCCGTGGGCGGCCGGGACCGCGCAGGTGGTGCGCTCGGCCACCAAGGGCGTGGCCGCCGTCGTACCGCTGCTGCTGCACCAGCGCGGGCTGCTGGACCTGGATGCACCCGTGGCGGCGTACTGGCCGGAGTTCAAGGCGGGCGGCAAGGAGCGGACGCTGGTCCGGGACCTGCTCGCGCACCGGGCCGGGGTGCCGGCGCTGGACACTGCGCTGACCCTCGCCGAGGCGGTGGACGGGCTCTCCGGGGCGCGTGCGGTCGCCGAGCAGCAGGCCTTCTGGGAGCCGGGCTCCGCGCACGGCTACCACGCGCAGACGTACAGCTGGCTGCTGTCGGAGCTGGTGCTGCGGGTGACCGGGGCATCGCTCGGGCAGTGGTTGGCGCAGGAGGTCACGGGACCCCGGGGGCTGGAGTTCTGGATCGGCCTGCCGCAGGCGGAGACCGCGCGCGTCGGCCGGGTCGGCCCGGTGGACCCGCCGCAGACGGCGGGGGGTCTTCGGACGCGCCCCCGGAGAAACGTTTCGGAGGCCTGGGCGGACCCGTCCTCGCTGACCCGGCGGGCGTTCGCGGCGATCACCCCGCTGCCGGACGAGAACGACCCGGCGTTCCGGGCGGCCGAACTCCCGGCGTCGGCGGGCACCGGCACGGCACGTGGCCTGGCCGGCCTGTACGCGGCCCTGCTGGGCGACACGCAGGACGGCACGCGGCTGTTCACCCCGGAGACGGCCCGGCTGGCGGGGACGGAGCTCTCGTCCGGGCCGGACCGGGTGCTGGTGGTCAACACGCGCTTCGGCCCCGGCTACATGCTGCACAGCCCGGCCTCGCCGCTGCTGTCCCCGGCGTCGTTCGGGCACCCGGGGCGGGGCGGCTCGCTGGGGTTCGCGGATCCGGAGGCGGGGATCGGCTTCGGCTACGTGACGAACGCCCACGCCAAGTCGGTCACCGCCGACCCCCGGGCCCAGGCCCTGGTGCGGGCCGTCCGGTCCGCACTCTGACCCGTCGGCCGCGGCCCTGTCCGGGCGCCCCCGCGGGTCAGCGTTCGCGGACGTCGCTCAGGGTGGCGCCCGCGTGGGCGATCAGGTCCTGCGGGGCCATCGGGAACACCGAGTGCGGCGTTCCCGCCGCCGCCCAGACCACCTCGTGGGCCAGCAGCGAGCGGTCCGCCAGGACCCGGGTGCGGATCCGGTGCCCGAAGGGCGGGACGCCGCCGATCGCGTAGCCCGTGGTCTCCCGGACCAGCGCCGCATCCGCCCGGGTGACCTTCTGCGCGCCGAGCTCCCGGCGCACCGCCTCCACGTCCACCCGCGAGGCCCCGTCCATCAGGACCACCACGGGCACCAGCGAAGATCAGCGACTTCGCGATCTGGCCGAGCTCACAGCCGATCGCGGCTGCCGCGTCGGCGGCGGTCCGGGTGCCGTCCGGGAACGTGCGTACGGTCACGTCGAGCCCCAGCTCGGCCAGGGCTTCCGCGAAGCGGGGGTGGGTGCTGGTCGTCATGCGGGCACGCTAACGCCCCGCGCACCACCCCCGCGACGCCCTTTCCGGCGCAGCCCCCGCAGCGGTGGGGCGTCAGGAGGCGTTCAGGACCGTCGCCACGATCGGGCCCGCCGCGTCGCCGCCGTGGCCGCCGGCCTCGACCATCGCCGCCGCGGCCACGTCCCGGCTGAAGCCCGTGAACCAGCTGTCCGGGCTGCCCGCGCCGTCGACCTCCGCCGAGCCGGTCTTCGCCCCCTTGTCGGAGCCGTCCACCGAGCTCATCGCCTGGGCCGCCGTGCCGCTGGTGGCCGTCAGTTTCATCATCCGGACCAGCTGCTGCTGGACCGAAGGCTTCATCTGCCGCGCCGCCTGCGCGACCGGCCGCCCGTCGAGTTCCGGCGAGACGAGCAGAGGCTGGTGGAAGACGCCGCTGCGGGCGGTGGCCGTGAACGAGGCCACGTTCAGCGGGTTCATGGTGATCCGGCCCTGCCCGATGTACTCGGCGGCCGCCTCCGCGCCCTTCGCCTCCGGCACCTGGCCGTCGGCCGAGCGGATGCCCGTCTTCCAGTTGTCCAGCCCGAGGCCGAAGACCTCCCGGGCCTCCTTCGCCAGAGCCGAGTCGTCGTCGACGTCGTCGATCTGCTTGATGAAGGCGGTGTTGCAGGACTTCGCGAAGCTGGTCGCGAAGTTCGCGCCCGGCAGTTCGAAGTTCTTCAGGTTGTGGAAGGTGCGGCCGCCCCAGACGGCGTCCTTCGTGCACTCCGCCGGCTGGTCGGCCGCCGCCTTGCCCCGGTCGATCAGCATCGCCGCCGTCACGACCTTCCACGTCGAGCCGGGCGCCCGCCGCCCCTCCATCGCCGCGTTGAAGCCGTCCTTGCGGTTGTTGGCCACGGCCAGGATGTGCCCGTTGCTCGGCTGGACGGCGACCACCGAGGACTCCGGGTACTTGGCGACGGCCTTCTCGGCCGCCGCCTGCACCTTGGCGTCCAGGTACGTCTTCAGCGTGCTCGGCTCGCCCTCCACCAGCGTCAGCAGGGTCCGCTTCGGCGCGTCCTGCGCGGCCGGTTCGATCCACAGCTCGGCCCCGGCCTTTCCGCCCACCTTGCCGCCGTACGTCTGGCGCAGCTGGTCGAGGACCGGCCGCAGCGAGGGGTACTTCTCGGCGCTCAGCTCCTCGCCGTTGCGGTCCACGGCCTTGACCGGCGGAGCCGCCGGGGCGCCCGCGCGCAGCTTCTCGTCCTTCTGCAGCTGCGGGTGGATCACCGACGCCTGCCAGTCGACGAGCGGCTTCCCGCTGGTCACGCCCCGCACGACGGTCAGCTTCGACTCGTACGCGAGCGGCTTGGTGGCGCCCTCGTACGTGACCTCCGCGGCGACGCCGAACGGGATGGTCGTACCCGTCTGCGGCCCCGGAGTGATCACGGCCTTGGACACGTGGGCCTTCGCCCGGTAGTCGGCCACGGCGGTCTGCGCGGCCTGCACGTTGTTCGTCAGCTCCGCGGCCGCGTGCGCGTCCCCGGCCGCCCACGCGGCGAAGAAGGCCTTCGCGGTCTGCGCGGCCTCCTTGTCGGTGACCGGCCCGCTGCCCTCCTCGGCCCGGACGGCGGAGCCGCGGTCCTTGCCGTCGTCGCCGCCGTCGCCGCTTTCACCGACCAGCGCGTACACCCCGTACCCGGCTCCGCCGACCATCGCGAGAAACACCCCGCCGACGATGGCACCCTTCGCCGCCCCGTTCACGTATGTCCCCTCCCCAGTTCCCCCGTTCTCTGAACATGTTCAAAGAACCTCTGGTGCGGACCTTACGCTGTGCGAGCGGGTGTAGTGCAGTTTGTTACCGGACCGGAACACCTCGGATCCTGCCCCGGCCCCTCTCGGACGCAGCTTTCCAGCCACATCCGACCGCGCCACGAGCCGATCGGAAGCGTCTGGCCTCGATCGGGCATGCAGGGGGCAAGGCACAAGTGCCCGAGCCCGGCGTCGGGTTATTCGTGGAGTGCTCGGCGCAGCGCTTCGACGGCCATCGTGCGTGCGACAACGGTCGCTTTGGAGTCGCGGAGGCTGTCGAGCATGAGGAAGTCATGGACCATCCCCAGCACCCGTACCGCCGTGACGTCCACTCCCGCCTCGCGCAGCTTGGCTGCGTACGCCTCGCCTTCGTCACGCAGCACATCGGCCTCATCGGTGATGACCAAGGTGGGGGGAAGACCACGGAGTTGCTCGATGTCGGCGCGCAGGGGTGAGGCGTAGATCTCGGCGCGCTGTTCGGGGTCAGTGGTGTAGGCGTCCCAGAACCACTTCATCCCGTCACGGGTGAGGTAGTAGCCATCGGCGAACTGCTCGTACGAAGAGGTGTCGAAGTTGGCATCGGTGACCGGGTACAGCAGCACCTGGGCCGCCAGTCGAACATCGCCGCGCTCCTTGGCCATCAGCGCGAAGACGGCGGACATGTTGCCGCCCACCGAATCGCCGCAGACCGCCATCCGGGAGGCGTCGAGGTTTCGCTCCTCGCCGTTCTGGGCGAGCCACTTTCCGACCGCGTAGTTCTGCTCGATCTGAGTGGGATATTTCGCCTCGGGGGCCAGGTCGTAGACCGGGAAGACCACCGCGGCATCCGCTCCGGTCGCCAGTTCCCGGACCAGTCGGTCGTGGGTGTTCTCGTCGCCGAACACCCATCCGGCGCCGTGGATGTACAAAACCACCGGGAGGGTTTTCGCCGCCCCCTGGGGGCGGATGATCCGGGCTCGGACCTGGCCGTATCGGCCTGCGTCGATGCTCGCCCACTCCTCGTCCACCGCGGGCTTGACGACCCCCTGGCCCGCCTGCAGATCGTCAAGGATCTCCCGGCCGTTCTCCGGCGGGACTTCGTACAGGCGCGGGTGCGGCTTCGTGGAATCCACCAGTTCCTGGGCCTCGGGCTCCAGGACCGGTGCCGGGAGCAGCGAAGAAGTAGCCATGGTGTGCTCCTGCCTCGGAAGTCGGTCGGACGGCCCTCTCCCATCGTCTCTCGGCAGTGCATCGGTGCAACTCTGTCAATAACGATCACGACGGGCCCGGCACCAGAAGGTGCCGGGCCCGTCGTTTTGGCTGCTAGACCCAGCTGTCCAGCCACATGCGGTTGCGCCAGGAGTCCATCGGGAGCGTCTGGCCCGTGTAGATCGGCCAGAAATAGATGAAGTTCCAGACGATGAGGAGGACCAGCACGCCCGCCGCGATCGCACCCAGCGCGCGTCTGCGTTCCGTCGAGCCCGACGGGCCCAGCAGAGCGCCGATCATCATCGCCACCGCCAGGCACAGGTACGGGACGAAGACCACCGCATAGAAGAAGAAGATGGTCCGCTCCTGGTAGTTGAACCAGGGCAGCAGGCCCGCAGCCAGCGCGCACGCGATCGCGCCCGCCCGCCAGTCGCGCCGGAAGAACCACCGCCACAGCACGTACAGCAGCGCGAAGCAGCCGGCCCACCACAGCATCGGGGTGCCCAGGGCCAGCACCTCACGCGCGCACTTGCCCGCCTCCGTCGCCGGGCAGCCGTCCGCACCCGGGTCGGGGGACTCGTAGAAGTAGGAGACGGGACGGCCCAGGACCAGCCAGCTCCACGGGTTCGACTCGTACGTGTGACCCGACGTCAGGCCGACGTGGAACTTGTAGACCTCGGTCTCGTAATGCCACAGGCTGCGCAGCCACTCCGGCAGGAACGACAGCGAACTGCCCTGGTCGTTCTTCGCCGCCCAGTCCCGGAAGTAACCGCCCTTGCCGTTGTCGGGCGACAGGATCCAGCCGGTCCAGGAGGCCACGTACACCGCGATCGCCACCGGCACCGTCGACAGGAAGCCCGGCAGCGCGTCGCGGCGCAGCATCGCCGCGTACGGGGCGCCCGCGCCCGCGGTGCGGCGCGCGGCCGCGTCCCACAGGACGGTCAGCACGCCGAAGAAGGCCAGCACGATCAGGCCGTTCCACTTCGTGCCGAAGGCCAGGCCGAGGCACACGCCCGCCAGGATCCGGTACGGGCGCCAGCCCAGGCGCAGCGTTTCGGCGACGGCGACGTCCGGGAGGGTGCGCCCCTCCTCGTCCACCGGGAGCGCGTCGGCGAGTCTGGCCCGGGCCCGGTCCCGGTCGACGAGCAGCGCCCCGAACGCGGCGAGCACGAAGAACATCAGCACCAGGTCGAGCAGCGCGGTCCGGCTCATCACCAGGTGCAGGCCGTCCACCGCCAGCAGCGCGCCCGCCAGGCAGCCCAGGAAGGTGGAGCGGAACAGGCGGCGGCCGATCCGGCACAGCATCAGCACCGACAGGGTGCCGAGCACGGCCGTCATGAACCGCCAGCCGAACGGCGTGAAGCCGAACATCCACTCGCCGAGCCCGATGACCCACTTGCCGACCGGCGGGTGCACGACGTAGCCGGGGTCCAGCGGGAGGGAGATCCCGTCGGGGTTGGCGAGGATCGACTTGTCGATGTCCTTGGGCCAGCTCGCCTCGTAGCCCTGCCGGATCGTGGCCCAGGCGTCCTTGGCGTAGTACGTCTCGTCGAATATCACCGCCTTCGGGCTGCCCAGGTGCGCGAAGCGCAGCACGCCGGCCACCAGCGCCACCAACAACGGCCCCGCCCACGCCAGCACCCGCTGCCACGCGCCCACCGCGGAGGGCGGGACCCCGAGCGCGGTCCACAACTGCTCTGAGGGTCGGGCGTACGGGGGCATCAGACGGGTGCGGACGTCCGGGCGCCGCCGGGCGTCGGCGGGCGGCGCGTAGCCGAAGCTGCGCAGCCGGCGCAGCCAGGTGGACGGCTGTTCTTCGCGCCCCGCCGGAGGGGCGGGCGGAGCCCCCGCGGGGCTGGGCGGCGGCGTCGCGGTACTGGTCACCGGGTCATCGTAGGGAACGCACCTGTGCGAACCCCAGTGCCGGGGACCGTAGGAGTGTGTGCCGGGTGGAACGGCTGACGTGTGCCGGTGGGACGGCCGACGTGTGCCGGGTGGGACGGCTGAGAGGATGGACCGGTGACGACTGACCAGCCCTCCGGCTCCGGAACCGCCTCCTCGACCTCCTCCTCCGCAGGCGTGCTCGTGCTCGCCGGCACCCCGATCGGCGATCTCGCCGACGCCCCGCCCCGGCTCGCGGCCGAGCTCGAGCGGGCCGACGTGGTCGCCGCCGAGGACACCCGGCGGCTGCGCCGGCTGACCCAGGGGCTCGGCGTGCACACCACCGGGCGCGTCGTCTCGTACTTCGAGGGCAACGAGTCGGCGCGCACCCCGGAGCTGGTCGAGGCGCTGGAGGACGGCAAGCGGGTGCTGCTGGTGACCGACGCCGGCATGCCGTCCGTCTCCGACCCCGGCTACCGGCTGGTCGCCGCCGCCGTGGAGAAGGACATCAAGGTCACCGCCGTGCCCGGGCCGTCCGCCGTGCTCACCGCGCTCGCCCTGTCGGGGCTGCCGGTGGACCGCTTCTGCTTCGAGGGGTTCCTGCCGCGCAAGGCGGGCGAGCGCCTCGGCCGGCTCCGCGAGGTCGAGGGCGAGCGCCGCACGCTCGTCTACTTCGAGGCCCCGCACCGGCTCGACGACACCCTGGCCGCGATGGCCGAGGTCTTCGGCGCCGACCGGCGGGCCGCCGTGTGCCGCGAGCTGACCAAGACGTACGAGGAGGTCAAGCGCGGCGGGCTCGGCGAGCTGGCGGCCTGGGCCGCCGAGGGGGTGCGCGGGGAGATCACCGTCGTCGTGGAGGGCGCCCCGGCGGCCGGGCCCGGAGACGTGGACGCCGAGGAGCTGGTGCGCAGGGTGCGGGTGCGCGAGGAGGCCGGGGAGCGGCGGAAGGAGGCCATCGCGGCGGTCGCGGCCGAGGCCGGAGTACCCAAGCGGGAGGTCTTCGACGCAGTGGTTGCGGCAAAGAATGCGGCTCAAAAGGTGCTGTAAGACGGTAAAGAGCTAACCTGAAAAGCAAAGCTCAGACCGCGCACCGGGCGCTTTGGGCATGAGTCGCCCAAAGACCGTCCAACAGTCGACAGGGCCTGATGCGCTCCCGCCCGAAGAGGCGTCCACTGGCAATGGCACCAGTGGAACAAGAGGAGCTGGCATGAGTGAGATCGCAGACACCTCGGTACCCGTACCCGCCCCCGTACCCGCCCCCGCAGCACCCGTCTCCGTATCGAGGCCCGGTGTGCACGTCGTGCACGAGGCGTACTCGTTCGCGTGCATGAAGTGCGGGTACGCCTGGGAGCAGGGCTACGAGATCGAGCACCACGTCGACGGGCAGGGCCAGCCCTTCATCATCTACACCGTCAAGGGCGAACGGGTCCCCTCCCCGCTGTCGAACCCGACCTGCCACAACTGCGGCGGGCACGTGGTGCGGATCATGCGGGAAGGCCAGGTGTCGTCGGTGCTCGGCACGATCGACAAGCTCTACCACCACCGCATCTCGCCCGGGATCGCCGGCCCGGTGCCGGCCGGCGCGAACGTCCCGCGGGCCCCGAAGCAGCGCAGGACCCCGCTGCACGACGCCCCGGGTCCCGTCCCGGTGGACGACGCCGCGGAGCGCGGGGGGCTGCTCTCCCGCCTGATGAGGCTGTTCCGCCGGTCGTGAGGGCCCGGCCGCGGCCATGAGGGCCGGGCCGTGGTCAGCGGACCGGTCATAAGATCGGCCGTATGAGCACTGCCGCCAAGGACGCCTCCAAGGACACCCCGCCGCCGCTGCCCGAACCCCTGCGGGTGGCGGTCGCGGACTCCCACACCCACCTCGACATGCAGGGCGGAACCGTCGAGGAGGGCCTCGCCAAGGCCGCCTCGGTCGGCGTGACCACCGTCGTCCAGGTGGGCTGCGACGTGAAGGGCTCCCGCTGGGCGGCCGAGACCGCCGCAGCGTACGAGAACGTCCACGCGGCCGTGGCCCTTCACCCGAACGAAGCCCCCCGCATCGTGCACGGGGACCCCGACGGCTGGTCCCGGCAGGGCGCGCGCGCCGGGGGCGGCGAGGCCGCGCTCGACGAGGCGCTGGCCGAGATCGAGGAGCTCGCGAAGCTCGCCCACGTGAAGGCCGTCGGCGAGACCGGGCTCGACCACTTCCGCACCGGGCCCGAGGGGATGGCCGCGCAGGAGCGTTCCTTCCGCGCGCACATCGAGATCGCGAAGCGACAGGGCAAGGCCCTGGTCATCCATGACCGCGATGCCCACGCGGACGTCCTGCGCATCCTGCGCGAGGAGGGCGCACCCGAGCGCACCGTCTTCCACTGCTACTCCGGGGACGCCGACATGGCCCGCGAATGCGCCGCCGCCGGGTACTACATGTCCTTCGCCGGGACCGTGACGTTCAAGAACGCCCGGCCCCTTCGCGAGGCCCTCGCCGTGGCCCCGGCGGAGCTGGTGCTCGTCGAGACGGACGCCCCGTACCTCACCCCCGCGCCGTACCGCGGACGGCCCAACGCGCCGTACCTCATTCCGCTGACCGTACGGGCGATGGCGGCGGTACGGGGGATCGACGAGGACGCGATGGCCACCGCCCTGGCGGCGAACACGGCGCGGGCCTTCGACTACTAGGGGGTGTCGTCAAAGTCCCTCCCCCGGCTACCGCTGGGAGGTGCCCCCAGGCCGGCGGGGTCCGGCACGCCCGCTCGCGGCGTTGTCGTCGGTCGACGACGCGAGCGTCGCCTCCTCCCCCTGCCTTCGGCGGGGGGACCCCCACCTCCGCCTTGCGATCACACGCACCAGACCCCGCCGGCCCCGCCCTCACGGGCGGACGACGCTACTTTGCACGACACCCCTAGCCCGGCCGGCCGGCCCGGCCGACTCCTCGACACGCTGGGTAGCCGTCCGGCTTTGGTGAGTGACGGGCGTCCGCTAGGGTGCCGTGCCCGAACCGATGGGGCCGGACCAGTGGAGCGAGCGTCGTGAGCGAGAGTCCTTTCACCGGGGTGTACGGCGACGAGGCCGCCCCGGACCCGGAGTCGGCCGTGGTACCCGCCCCGCGCACCGGCGACCGGCGGGCCACCCGGCGCCGCAGGAACGCCGAGGCCGGCCGCGCACCCGCCGTACCCGCCCCCACCGGGCGGCGCCGGGCGGCGCCCGCCGCCGGCGCGGACCTCGCCGCGCCCGCCGGACCCGGCACCGGGCGCCGCCGCAGCCCGGACCCCGCCGCAGCGGGCACGGGCGCAGCCACCGGACAAGGCATCGGCGCAGCCACCCGACAAGGCCTCGGCGCCGGCCTGGGCATCCCGGCCGTCCCCGCCGGGACCGGCCGGCGGCGCCGCACCGCCCCCGCCGGGACGGCCGCGGGCCGGGACAGCTGGCGGCGGATCGTCCCCCAGGCGCTCGTCGTCGCCTTCCTGGCCGGCGGCACCACGGCCTTCGTCGCCGCCGACAAGTCGGTACGCCTCACCGTGGACGGGAAGCCCAGGACGCTGCACACCTTCGCCGACGACGTCGAAGAACTCCTCGGCGCCGAAGGGGTCGGCGTCGGCCCCCACGACCTCGTCGCCCCCGCCCGCGGCGAGGCCCTCGACGACGGCGACGAGATCGTCGTCCGCTACGGCCGCCCCGTGCGCCTGACCCTCGACGGACAGAGCCGCCAGGTGTGGACCACCGCCGGCACCGTCGAGGGCGCGCTGCGCCAGTTCGGCATCCGCGTCGAGGGCGCGTACCTCTCCGCCGCGCGCACCGCCCCCGTGCCCCGCGCCGGCCTCACCCTCGCCGTCCGCACCGAACGCAGCGTCACCTTCATGGCGGACGGCCGCGAAAGCACCATCCGCACCAACGCCGCCACCATCCAGGAGGCCCTCGGCCAGGCCGGGATCACCCTCCAGGGCCAGGACACCACCTCCGTCCCGCCCGCCTCCTTCCCGCGCGACGGGCAGACCGTCACCGTGCTGCGCATCACCGGCATCCGCGAGGTCCGCGAGGAGCGCATCCCGTACGAGACCGAGAAGACCGAGGACGACGGCCTGTTCGCCGGCACCGAGGTCGTCGAGCGGGCGGGCCGCCCCGGAGCGCGCCGGGTCACCTACGCCCTGCGCACCGTCAACGGGGTCCGGCAGAAGCCCCGCAAGATCGCCGAGGAGATCGTCCGCGAGCCCGTCACCCAGCTGGTCAAGGTCGGCACGAAGCCGCTGCCGACCTCGGTCTCCGGGGCGGACGGCCTCGACTGGGGGGCCCTGGCCCAGTGCGAATCCGGCGGCCGCCCCGCAGCCACCGACGCCTCGGGCACCTACGGCGGCCTGTACCAGTTCGACGTCCGCACCTGGCAGAGCCTCGGCGGCTCCGGCCGCCCCCAGGACGCCCCGGGCGCGGAACAGACGTACCGGGCGAAGAAGCTCTACGTACAAAGGGGCGCGACCCCCTGGCCCCACTGCGGCCGTAGGCTTTACCGGTGAGCACCGCAGAGCAGCAGCCCGAGCCTTCGACCAGCACGCCCCCCGACGCCCTTCTCGGCCCGGCAGAGATCCGGGAGCTGGCCGCCGTACTCGGCGTACGGCCGACGAAGCAGAAGGGGCAGAACTTCGTCATCGACGCCAACACGGTGCGCCGGATCGTGCGCACCGCCGAGGTGCGGCCCGACGACGTGGTCGTCGAGGTCGGGCCGGGGCTGGGGTCGCTGACGCTCGCGCTGCTGGAGGCCGCCGACCGGGTCACCGCCGTCGAGATCGACGACATCCTGGCCGCGGCGCTGCCCGCCACCATCGAGGCGCGGATGCCCGCGCGCAAGGACCGCTTCGCGCTGGTGCACTCCGACGCGATGCTCGTGGAGGAGCTGCCGGGCCCGCCGCCCACCGCGCTCGTCGCGAACCTGCCGTACAACGTGGCCGTGCCGGTGCTGCTGACCATGCTGGACCGCTTCCCGACCATCGAGCGCACGCTGGTGATGGTGCAGGCGGAGGTCGCCGACCGGCTGGCCGCCGAGCCGGGCAACAAGGTCTACGGGGTGCCCTCCGTCAAGGCGAACTGGTACGCGCACGTCAAGCGCGCCGGGTCCATCGGCCGCAAGGTCTTCTGGCCCGCGCCGAACGTGGACTCGGGCCTGGTGTCGCTGGTGCGGCGGACCGAGCCGATCAAGACGACCGCCACGAAGGCGGAGGTCTTCGCCGTCGTGGACGCGGCCTTCGCGCAGCGCCGCAAGACGCTGCGCGCCGCGCTGGCCGGCTGGGCCGGCTCGGCGGCGGGCGCCGAGGCGGCGCTGGTCGCCGCCGGGGTCTCCCCGCAGGCGCGCGGCGAGTCGCTGACGGTGGAGGAGTTCGCAGCGATCGCCGAGCACAAGCCCGCGCAGGAGAGGCCCGCGCTGTGACCGGGACGACGAGCGTGACCGTACGGGTCCCCGCGAAGGTCAACGTCCAGCTGGCGGTGGGCGCGGCGCGGCCGGACGGCTTCCACGACCTGGCCAACGTCTTCCTCGCCGTGTCGCTGTACGACGAGGTGACGGCCACCCCGGCCGACGGGCTGACGGTCACCTGCGCCGGACCGGACGCGGACCAGGTCCCGCTGGACCGGACGAACCTGGCGGCGCGGGCCGCCGAGATCCTCGCGGCCCGGGCCGGGATCGAACCCGCCGTCCACCTCCACATCGCGAAGAACATCCCGGTCGCGGGCGGCATGGCGGGCGGCAGCGCGGACGGCGCGGCGGCCCTGCTGGCCTGCGACACCCTGTGGGGTCTGAACACCCCGCGGGCGCAGCTCCTCGACATCTGCGCGGAGCTCGGCAGCGACGTCCCCTTCAGCCTGGTCGGCGGCGCAGCGCTCGGCACCGGCCGCGGTGAGCTGCTCACCCCGGTCGAGGCGGGCACGTTCCACTGGGTGTTCGCGGTGGCCGACGGCGGGCTGTCGACTCCCGCGGTGTTCCGCGAGTTCGACCGCCTCGCGGAGGGTACGCAGATCCCGCAGCCCGACGCCTCCCCGGCGCTCCTGGCGGCCCTGGCCTCCGGCGACGCGGACGCCCTCGCCGCGACCCTGGCCAACGACCTCCAGCCCGCGGCGCTCTCGCTGCGCCCGCAGCTCGCCGCGACGCTGGCGGCGGGCACCGACGGCGGTGCGCTCGCCGCGCTGGTCTCCGGCTCGGGGCCCACGACGGCGTTCCTGTGCCGGAACGCGGAGTCCGCCGAGAAGGTGGCGGCCGCCCTGTCCGCGTCCGGGACGTGCCGTGCCACGCGCGTGGCGTCCAGCCCGGCCCCGGGAGCCACGGTCCTGCCGTCCTGACCCCGCGGCCGGCCGGACGGCCCGTGCCCGGGTACTCATACCCCAGTTGAGTACCCGCGCCCTGTCGGGAGACGGCCCGCGAGGGCGACCGTAGCTCCATGACAGCCACCGCACGGGCCATGGCCGACGCCACCCCCGCCGACCGCGACCGGTACGTCGACCTGCTGCGGGTCGCCTCGCTCGGGACCGTGCTCCTCGGGCACTGGCTCATGGCCGCCGTCAGCAGCGACGGCATAGGGAACCTGCTCGCCCTCGTCCCCGCGCTCCAGGTGCTCACCTGGGGCCTGCAGATCATGCCGGTGTTCTTCTTCGTCGGCGGGTTCTCGCACGCCCTGTCGTACCGGTCCCTCGCGAGGAAGGCCGAAGGGCGGCCCCTCTACGCCGCCTTCCTGCGGGCCCGGCTCCAGCGGCTGCTGCGCCCCACCCTCGTCTTCGTCCTCGTCTGGACCGCCGCGGCGCTGGCCGTGCAGCTCGCCGGCGGCGGGGACGGGCGGCTGACCGGGGCCGCCCTGCGGCTGGTCACCCAGCCGCTGTGGTTCATCGGGATCTACCTCGCCATGGTCGCCTTCACCCCGGCCCTGCTGAAGCTCCACCAGCGGTGGGGCTGGGGGGCGTTCGCCCTCCTCGCGGGGGCCGCCGCCGCCGTCGACGTACTCCGCTTCGCGCTCGCCGTCCCGTACGTCGAGTTCCTGAACTTCGCCTTCGTCTGGCTCGCCGTGCACCAGCTCGGCTTCCTGCGCGCCGACGGGCGGATCACCCGCCCCGGCCTGCTCGCCGCCGCCGGGCTCACCGGCGCGGTGCTGCTCGTCGCGTACGGCCCCTACCCGCTCTCCATGGTCGGGATGCCGGGCGAGAAGGTCTCCAACATGGCCCCGCCCACCCTCGCCCTGCTGGCGCACGGGATGTGGCTCGTCGGCGCCGTGCAGCTGCTCGCCCGCCCCGCCGGCGCCTGGCTGGCCCGGCCCCGGGTCTGGCGCGGGGTCGTCGCCGCCAACGGGGGCGCCATGACCGCCTTCCTCTGGCACCTCACCGCCATGCTCGCCGTGTACGCGGCCCAGCTCGCGCTCGGCATCGCGCTCCCCGAACCCGCCTCCGCCGCCTGGTGGGCCCAGGTGCCGCTGCGGCTGCTCGCCGCCGCCGGGCTGACGGCCGTACTGGTCGCCCTGTTCCGCAGGTTCGAAGCCCCGGTGCGAGGGGCCGCCGAGCCCGGCAGCGGGCCGCTCGCCGCCCTCGGCATCACCCTCTGCCTGCTCGGCATCCTCGGCCTGTCCAGCACCGGGCTCGGCGGCCTCCTCGAAGGCCACAGCGCCACCCTGATCGCCCTTCCGGTCACCGCGCCCGCCGCGATCGCCATGGCGCTGGGCGGCTGGCTCCTGGTGGAACGTTCCGGAGCGGCCCGGAGGGTTAGGCTGGGGGGCTGATCCACACCCTCCCCCGGGACCCGTCCGGGGACCCCCACCTGGAGCGCTCCTGATGGCCGTCAATCTGGTCAATGTCGAGGCAGTCAGCAAGGTGTACGGCACCCGTACCCTGCTCGACGGCATCTCCCTCGGCGTGTCCGAGGGGGACCGGATCGGTGTCGTGGGCCGCAACGGCGACGGCAAGACCACCCTCATCCGCATGCTCGCCAAGCTCGAGGAGCCCGACACCGGCCGGGTCACCCAGAGCGGCGGCCTGCGCATGGGCGTGCTCACCCAGCACGACTCCCTCGACCCCGCGGCGACCATCCGCCACGAGATCATCCGGGACATGGCCGACCACGAGTGGGCCGGCAACGCCAAGATCCGCGACGTGCTGACCGGACTCTTCGGCGGCCTCGACCTCCCCGGCTTCGGCCAGGGCCTCGACACCGTCATCGGCCCGCTCTCCGGCGGTGAGCGCCGCCGCATCGCGCTCGCCAAGCTGCTCATCGCCGACCAGGACCTGCTCGTCCTCGACGAGCCCACCAACCACCTCGACGTCGAGGGCATCTCCTGGCTGGCCAAGCACCTCCAGGAGCGCCGCTCCGCGCTCGTCTGCGTCACCCACGACCGCTGGTTCCTCGACCAGGTGTGCACCCGCATGTGGGACGTGCAGCGCGGCTCCGTGTTCGAGTACGAGGGCGGCTACAGCGACTACGTCTTCGCCCGCGCCGAGCGCGACCGCATCGCCGCCACGGAGGAGTCCAAGCGGCAGAACCTGATGCGCAAGGAGCTGGCCTGGCTGCGCCGCGGCGCCCCCGCCCGGACCTCCAAGCCGCGCTACCGCATCGAGGCCGCCAACGAGCTCATCGCAGACGTGCCGCCGCCGCGCGACAAGTCCGAGCTGATGAAGTTCGCCAACGCCCGCCTCGGCAAGACCGTCTTCGACCTGGAGAACGTCACCGTCCAGGCCGGCCCCAAGACCCTGCTCAAGCACCTCACCTGGCACCTCGGCCCCGGCGACCGCGTCGGCCTCGTCGGCGTCAACGGGGCGGGCAAGACCTCCCTGTTGCGCGCGCTCGCGGAGGCGGCCCGCACCCAGGGCGACGTCCAGCCGGCCGCCGGCAGCGTCACCGTCGGCAAGACGGTCAAGCTGGCCTACCTCTCCCAGGAGGTCGGCGAACTCGACCCGTCCCTGCGGGTCCTTGAGGCGGTGCAGCGCGTACGCGACCGCGTCGACCTCGGCAAGGGCCGCGAGATGACGGCCGGTCAGCTGTGCGAGCAGTTCGGTTTCACCAAGGAGAAGCAGTGGACGCCCGTCGGCGACCTCTCCGGCGGTGAGCGGCGCCGGCTGCAGATCCTGCGGCTGCTGATGGACGAGCCCAACGTGCTCTTCCTCGACGAGCCCACCAACGACCTCGACATCGAGACCCTCACCCAGCTCGAGGACCTCCTCGACGGCTGGCCGGGCTCGATGATCGTGATCTCCCACGACCGGTTCTTCATCGAGCGCACCACCGACACGGTGATGGCGCTGCTGGGCGACGCCAGCCTGCGGATGCTGCCGCGCGGTCTCGACGAGTACCTGGAGCGCCGGCAGAAGATGATCGAGGCGGCCGCCCCGGCGCCCGCCCCGGCCGCCGCCAAGTCGACGGCCTCCGGAGACTCGCGCGCGGCGAAGAAGGAGCTCCAGAAGATCGAGCGCCAGCTCAACAAGATGGCGGACCGCGAGACGAACCTGCACGCCCAGATCGCCGAGAACGCCACCGATTTCGACAAGGTCGCGAAGCTCGACGCGGAACTGCGCGAACTCATCTCGGACCGGGACGAGTTGGAGATGCGCTGGCTCGAGCTGGCCGAGGACGCCTAGATTCCGTCACCTGAAGGCGTCAACTGACCTGATAACGGCGTTGTCACGGGCCGGTCCTCCCTTGGGAACAGGGGTTGGACCGGCCCGATGTAAGAGCGCTGTCAGTGATAGAAAGGTGATCCCCCTACGCCACCCGACGCCGAAGGTATGCGCTGATGACCGAGCCGCCCCAGCCGCCGAACCAGCCGCCCACGCCTTCCGGTTACGGCCACCTGCCCGGCCCGCCGCAGCCCGGTTACGGATACCCGCAGCAGGGCGAGAACCCGTACGCCCAGCAGCCCCAGCAGCCTCCGACGCAGCCGATGCACCCGATGCAGCCCGCGCCGCCGATGCCGCAGCAGGGCTACTTCCCGCCGCCCGGCGCGCCGACCGCCGCGATGCAGCAGGCCGGGGGCATGCCGCCGAAGAAGAAGACGGCCGTGTTCATCGCCGCAGGCGTGGCCGGCGTCCTCGTCCTCGGCACCGGCGGCTACTTCGCCTTCGCGGGCGGCAGCGACGACGACCCGAAGAAGCCGGTCGCGCAGAGCTCCGCCCCGGCCGACGCGAAGCCCTCCACAGGCGTGGACAAGGGCGACGGCAGCGGCAACGGCTCCACGGCGGGCGAGGACCTCAACGCCGGCCGCAAGCAGGGCGAGGACAAGACCCTCTGGCTCAAGACCGCCAAGGTCGACGGCCCCGGCATGGGCGTGGAGTCCGCCGGCCAGTGGATCGTCGGCGACACCGTCGTCAAGAGCGTCTGGAAGAACCTCACCGCCTACGGGGTCACCGACGGCAAGGAGAAGTGGACGCTCGCGTTCCCCACTCCCATCTGCTCCGTCGCCCGGCAGACCACAGCCGAGGGCAAGACCGTCGTCATGTTCAAGGACGGCGACGGCGACAGCGCCACCTGCAACCAGATGAAGCAGGTCGACCTCAAGGCGGGCAAGGAAGGCTGGACGAAGGAGGTCCCCAAGGAGGGCCTCTTCGACATCATGACCAGCCCCAGCCTGGGCATCACCGGCGACACCGTCGCCGTCAGCCGCAGCGGCACCGCCAGCGCCTTCAAGGTCAGCAACGGCGACAAGCTCTTCGGCAGCGCCACCGCCGAGGGCTGCAAGCCCGACTCGTACGCCGTGAACAACGGCAAGATGATCGCCCTCTCCACCTGCTACGACGAGGACCTCTCCGGCGAGGTGTCGGCCGCCGACCCGGTCACCGGCAAGAAGAGCTGGACGTTCAAGCTGCCCGCGAAGTACAAGGTCGGCGCCATCTACTCGCTGGACCCCGTCGTCCTCGACATCGGCAACCAGGACAAGAAGGAACGCGCCATCGTGGTCATCGGACCCGACGGCAAGCAGCGCGCCACCGTCAGCGGCGAGGGCAGCTTCGCCACCGAGTGCGACGGCGGCCTCTTCCGCTCCGTCGAGGTCTGCTCCACCACCGCCGTCGACGCGAACACCCTCTACATGCCGACCGTCGCCGAGTCCGGCAAGGCCAACGAGATCGTCGCCTTCGACCTGGACACCGGCAAGGTCAAGTGGCGCACCCCCGCCGGCGACGGCCGCACCCTCACCCCGATCGGCGCCGCGAACGGCCAGCTGCTCGCCTACCGCAAGGCCACCTCCGACCAGGGCGGCGAGGTCGTCTCGATCCCCGCCGCCGGCGGCACGCCCACCGCGCTGCTGCGCAACCCGTCCGGAACCTCCGCTCCCATCGAGAGCACCTTCTACTTCCCGAAGGTCGACTACGTGGACGGCCGGCTCTTCATCTCCCAAACCCGCCTACTCGCCAAGGGCAAGGAGGAGAAGCTCCTGATGGTCTTCGGCAAGTGAACGAGTCCACCGAGCCGCCCACCGAGAGGCAGTAGCAAGCGATGAGTACCCCGCCGCCCCCCAACCAGCCGCCCGCCGGCGGCTTCGGAGCGCCGCAGGATCCCCCGCCACAGGGCTTCGGAGCCCCGCAGGCCACGCCGTCCGGAGGGTTCGGCACCCCGCCGGTGCCGCCCGTACCGCCGACGGCCCCGCAGCAGCCGCCCGTCCCGCCGACCGTGCCGGCCGTGCCGGCCGCGCCGGCCGCGCCGGCCGGGCCCCCGCAGGGGCAGCCCGCGTACGGCTATCCGCAGCAGGGCTACGGCTACCCGCAGCAGCAGCCGGCCCCCGGCGCCGGCGCCCCGCCGCAGTTCGGTGCGCCCACGGCCCCGATGCAGGCGGCCCAGCCGCCGGCCGCGGGAGCCCCGCGCGGCGGCAACGACAAGCGCACCCAGCTGATGATCGTCGGCGCCGCCCTGCTGGCCATCGTCCTGATCATCGCGGGCGGCTTCTGGTACGTCTCCGGCGACGGCGACGGCGGCGACGACAAGCGGCCCACCGCGGACGGCAGCCCCAGCGGCAAGCCCGCGGCCGGCACCCCCGGTTCGGAGAAGGTGCCCGCCAACGTCAAGTCGAAGCCGCTGTTCAACCAGCCGAACCCGACTCCCGAAGAGGTCGTCACCGTCGCGGGCTCCTGGCTCACCGACACCACCTACGTCAAGTCCGACGTGTCGAAGGTCGTGGGCTACAACACCGTCGACGGCGCCAAGAAGTGGGAGATCCCCCTCCCGGGCGAGCTGTGCGGCGCGACCAAGCACGTCAGCGACAACAAGACGGCGATCCTCTTCCGCCCGACGCAGCCCACGCCCGAGGCCAAGTACCCGGCGTGCACCGAGGTCGGCGTCATCGACCTGAACGCCGGCAAGCTCCTGTGGTCGGGCAACGCCAAGGGCGCCACCACCGGTGACAGGCCCGCCTCCTACTACGAGGTCACGCTCAGCGGCCAGACCGTCGCCGCCGGCGGCACCAGCGGCGGCGCCGCCTGGAACCTCGCCGACGGGAAGTCCCTGTGGACGCCCAAGGTCGACGGCGAGGGCTGCTACGACAGCGGCTACGCCGGCGGCGAGGCCCTCGGCGTGATCCGCAAGTGCGGCCGCGGTGACAACCAGACCCTGTACGCCCAGACCCTGGATCCGGCCACCGGCGCCCAGACGGCCTCGTACAAGCTCTCCCCGGGCATCGAGTGGGCGTCCATCGTCTCCACGAAGCCCCTCATCGTCGCCGCCGACGTCGGCAAGACCGCCAAGAACGCCTCCGGCGTCAGCGACCTCTTCGTCGTCGACCCCAAGGGCGAGCTGAAGGCGCGCATCTCGCTCGCCTCCGGCAACTTCGGCGGCAAGTGCGGCGGCACCGAGGTCGAGAAGTGCAACGGCTTCGTGGTCGGCAACGGCAAGCTCTACCTGCCCTCGATCGAGCACCAGGGCCAGGCGGAAGCCGGCCGCACCAACGAGCTGCTCTCCTTCGACCTGGAGACCGGCAAGCAGACCACCGACCGCGCCGACGCGGGCGAGCGGTACACCATGTTCCCGCTCCGCATGGACGGGTCGCACATCATCGCCTACAAGGAGCCCCCGTACGACAAGGGCGGCCAGATCGTCAGCATCGACGGCGCGACGATGAAGGAGACCGTCCTCATGGAGAACCCGGCCGAGAAGGCCAGCCGGACCGCCGAGACCGGCTTCTCGCCCGACTTCTCCGAATACCGCTACCACAACGGCAAGCTCTTCATCTCCCGGACCACGGCCAGGAAGCCTTACTCGGACAAGGGCGACCCCGAGTACCTGTTCGTCTCCTTCAGCGCCAGCTGATCCCCGGCCGATCCCGGCCGGTCCCCGCAGACGGCTCGAGCCCCCGGAAGGTCCGCCTTCCGGGGGCTTCTGCGCGGTAACCGCCGCGCACCGTCGAACAAGCGTGTAGCTTGCCGGGGCAGAAGGGTCGGGGGTGGGTGCGCGATGGGCGTACGGGTCATGGTGCTCGACGAGCACCGGCTGTTGGCCGAGGCGCTGGCCTCGGCCCTCAAGCTGCGCGGGCACCGGGTGCTGGCCGCGGCCGCGCCGGCCGCGGGCGCCGCCGAACTGGTCATCAGCCGGGCGCCGGAGGTCTGCCTGCTGGGCACCGCCACGCCCGCCGAGCCCGGGGTCTTCGAGCCGGTCGTGCGCATCAAGCGGGAGCGGCCGCAGATCGCCGTCGTCGTCCTCGGCCCGGTGCCGAGCCCGCGCGGGATCGCGGCCGCCTTCGCCGCCGGCGCCTCGGGGTACGTACGCCACGACGAGCGGATCGAAGGCGTGGAGCGGGCACTGGCCAAGGCGCGCGCCGGGGAGGTCGCGATCTCCCCGCAGCTGCTCCAGGGGGCCTTCGCGGAGCTCCTCAACCCCGCCGCCCAGCCCGACGACGAGGGCAGCCGGCTGCTGCGGCTGCTGACCCCGCGCGAGGTGGAGGTACTGGTCCGGGTCGCCGAGGGCGAGGACACCCGGCTCATCGCCGCGGGCATGGAGATCGCACCGAGCACCGCCCGTACGCACGTCCAGCGGGTGCTGATGAAACTGGGCGTGGGCTCCCGGCTGGAGGCGGCCGCGCTGGCCGCCCGGACCGGTCTGCTGGACCGGGCGGGGCCGGTGCCGGTGGCCGCCGATTTCCCCGGAGGCGCGTAATCCGGTAAGCCAGTGACCGGCATGTGCACGCACCCGGCGTGCAGTCCCCTGCGAGAGGCAGTAGGCGAGTGAGCAAGACGGCGTCATCTAAGTTCATGGTCACCGGCGGCGCCGGATACGTCGGCAGCGTCGTCGCGGCGCACCTTCTGGAGGCCGGGCACGAGGTCACGGTCCTCGACGACCTCTCCACCGGCTTCCGCGAGGGCGTCCCGGCGGGCGCCGCCTTCATCGAGGGCCGGATCCAGGACGCCGCAAGGTACCTGGACCCCTCCTACGACGCGGTGCTGCACTTCGCGGCGTCCTCGCAGGTCGGCGAGTCCGTCGTCAACCCGGGCAAGTACTGGGAGAACAACGTCGGCGGCACGCTCGCCCTGCTCGCCGCGATGCGCGGGGCCGGGGTGCGCAAGCTGGTGTTCTCCTCCACCGCCGCCACCTACGGCGAGCCCACCGAGGGCCTGCTCACCGAGGAGTCGGTCACCAAGCCCACCAACCCGTACGGCGCCTCGAAGCTGGCCGTCGACCACATGATCGCGGGGGAGTGCGCGGCGCACGGCGTCGCGGCGGTCTCGCTGCGCTACTTCAACGTGGCCGGCGCGTACGGCGAGTTCGGCGAGCGGCACGACCCCGAGACCCACCTGATCCCGCTGGTGCTCCAGGTCGCGCTGGGCGAGCGGGAGTCGATCTCGGTGTTCGGCGAGGACTACCCGACCCCGGACGGCACCTGCGTGCGCGACTACATCCACGTCGCCGACCTGGCGGAGGCCCACCTGGCAGCCCTGGAGGCCGCCACCGAGGGCGAGCACCTGATCTGCAACCTCGGCAACGGCAACGGCTTCTCGGTCCGCGAGGTCGTCGAGACGGTCCGCAAGGTCACGGGCGCGGAGATCCCCGAGGTCGTCGCCCCGCGCCGGGCCGGCGACCCGGCGGTGCTCGTCGCCTCCGCGCGCGCCGCCCACGAGAAGCTCGGCTGGACCCCGGCCCGCTCGGACCTCACCGGCATCATCACGGACGCCTGGAACTTCACGCGCAAGCACCGTTCCTGACTCCCGGCCGCGCCCGTTCACCGCGCCCCCCGCACCCGACGGTGCGGGGGCGCGGTGCGTGCGGAGGCGTGCGCAGGGAGCGCGTGCGAGCGGGCCGGCGCCGTGGGCGGGCGCGGTGCGCGGGCGCCCGGCGTGCACGCGCCGGGTGAAATGCCCTCCGTGCAACTGCCCGTGGCACGGGCGCGCCGGAAACCGCCTTCCAGGCCTTCCCCACCGGCGAATTCAGGCCACCTCATACCGCGTTCGGCACTGCCCAGCCGGAAATTCGCTCGGAAAACTTCTGCTATTCGGCCAACCGCGGGCAGCGACCCGTTCTACGCTGATGCGTGACGCCGGTGGGGGCCGGTGTTGATTCAGGGGTCGAGACACGCCGGGTACGGCGTCCGGTCCGGGGTAGTGCAGAGATGTCTCGGCGGCGGCCGCGGCAGCTGCGGATCACCCGGTCCGGGCGCCGTACCCGCAGTCGTCCGTTCCCCGACCCTTGGGGGTTTTGTGGTTCGCATCCGGGTTCTCGTGGTCGACGATCACCGCATCTTCGCCGAATCGCTCGCAGCCGCGCTCGCGGCCGAGCCCGACGTGGACGTGTCCGCGGCCGGCAGCGGCCCCGCCGCGCTGCGCTGCCTCGAACGGGCGGTGGCCGAGGGCCGCCGCTTCGACGTCCTGCTGGTGGACGCCGATCTCGGCGCTGCCGCCGGGGCCGTGCCCGCCCAGCGCGAGCAGGGCTCCGGGCCACCGCCCGGCGCCGACGGGATCGCGCTGGTCGCCGGGGTCCGGGTGTCCCACCCGGGGGTCCGCACCGTCGTGCTCGCCGAGCGCGACGACCCCCGCCGGGCCGCACACGCCCTGCAGGCAGGGGCTTCCGGCTGGGTGGCGAAGGACTGCTCGCTCTCGCGGCTGCTGGCCGTCATCCGCGGGGTCCTGCGCGAGGAGACCCACCTCCCGCCCGCGCTGCTCACCGGAGTGCTCCGCGAACTGACCGCTGCGCGCAAGCACCGTACGGACAGCGAGCGGCTCGTCGAGTCCCTCACGCCGCGGGAGCACGAGGTGCTGCGCTGCATGGTGGCGGGGCTGGGCCGCAAGGACGTGGCGGCGCGGCTGTTCCTGTCCCCGCACACCGTCCGCACGCACATGCAGAACGTGCTGGGCAAGCTCGGGGTGCACTCCACGCTCGCGGCGGTGGCGCTGGCCCGGCGGGCGGGGGTGCGGCCGGCCGACCTAGCCGGGGATGTTGTCGAACGGAGCGGTCAACTGGCGTAGCAGCGCCGCGAGGTCGCCGCGCTGGGCCTGGGAGAGCTGGGCGAGGATCGCCCGCTCCTGGGCCAGCAGGCCGGCCAGGGCCTGGTCGGCGCGGTCGCGGCCCTCCGGCGTGAGGCGGACCAGCACCCCCCGCCGGTCGTTGGGGTCGGGCAGCCGCTCGACGAGGCCCTTCTTGGCGAGCCGGTCGATGCGGTTGGTCATGGTGCCGGAGGTGACCAGCGTCTGCGTCAGCAATTGGCCGGGAGAGAGCTGGTAGGGCGCGCCGGCGCGGCGCAGCGACGTCAGGACGTCGAACTCCCAAGGTTCCAGGCCGTGCTCGGAGAAGGCCAGCCTGCGTGCACGGTCGAGGTGACGGGCGAGCCTGCTGACGCGGCTCAGCACTTCGAGCGGTTCCACGTCGAGGTCAGGGCGCTCGCGCCGCCATGCCGCGACCAATCGGTCGACCTCGTCCTCCATGCCGATCAGTGTAAGGGGTCTGTCGACGTGAAGTCTCTTCAAATCGAGGATCTCGGCCATGGATATCTTGAGATCGGGAATCTTGACATCAAGATATATTTTGGGTGACGATGGGCATGGAGGGGGCCGGAACAGCTTCCGCTTCCGCCCGCCCCGCCAGTAGGGAGGCTCGAACATGCATTCCGATACCGCGTCGGCAAGGATCCCCACCGCCACCACCCACGCCGCGCCCACCTGGGACCCCCAGCAGTACCTCCGGCACGCCGGACACCGAACCCGGCCCTTCCTCGACCTCCTGAACCGCATACCCGAACTCCCCACCCGCCCCGCCCGGATCGCCGACCTCGGCTGCGGCCCCGGCAACGTCACCGCGCTGCTCGCCGAACGCTGGCCCGAGGCCCACATCACCGGCTTCGACCTCTCCCCCGAAATGCTCCGGCGCGCCACCGACGAGTACGCGGGCAGGACCACCGGCGGCGGCAGCCTCGACTTCCGCCACGGCGACCTCGCGAGCTGGCACCCCGAGGAGCCCTACGACCTGATCGTCTCCAACGCGGCCCTGCAGTGGGTGCCGAGTCACCCCGGCTCCTTCGCCGCCTGGATCAACGGACTGCGCCCCGGCGGCACCTTCGCCTTCCAGATCCCCGGCAACTTCACCGCCCCCAGCCACGCCCTCCTGGCCGAGCTGTGCGACAGCCCGCGCTGGCGGGGCCGGCTCGCCGGCCACGGCGCCCGCTACATCCACCTCCTCGAACCCGCCGAGTACCTGGCCCGGTTCACCGAGCTGGGCTGCGCCGTCGACACCTGGGAGACGACGTACCACCAGCTGCTGTCCGGCCCCGACCCGGTGCTCGACTGGGTCAAGGGAACCGCCCTGCGGCCCGTCCTGACCGCCCTCGGGGGCGACCGGGACGCCGTGGACGCCTTCCTCGCCGAGTACCGCGACCTGCTGCGCGAGGCCTACCCGCCCGGTCCGCGCGGCACGGTCTTCCCGTTCCGCCGCATCTTCGCCGTCGCCCGCAAGGAGCTCTGACCGTGCTGACCGCAGTCGACCACGTCCAACTCGCCGCGCCGCCCGGCTCGGAGGACCGGCTCCGCGCGTACTACACGCACGTCCTCGGCATGAGCGAGGTCCCCAAACCGCCCCTCCTCGCCGCCCGCGGCGGCTGCTGGTTCGCCGCCGGGCCGGTGCAGCTGCACCTGGGCGTCGAGGAGGACTTCCGGCCCGCCCGCAAGGCACACCCGGGGCTGCGGGTGACCGGGATCGAGGCGTACGCCGCCCGACTGGAGGAACGGGGCGCCGAGGTCGTCTGGGACGACGACCTGCCGGGGTACCGCCGCTTCTACTCCGAGGACCCCGTCGGCAACCGGATCGAGTTCCTGGAAGAGCACGGCCTGGAGCCCCCGGCCTGACGTCCACGGGCCCCGGTACGACGCGACGGCGCCCCGCCACCGGATCGCCGGTGACGGGGCGCCGTCGCGTCGTACCCACCGCCGCCGCGGCGCTCAGCTCTTGCGGTGGCCCACCAGCCGCGGCTTCGACTCCAGCCCGTCCAGCCCGTGCCAGGCCAGGTTGACCAGGTGCGCCGCGACCTCCGCCTTCTTCGGCCGGCGCACGTCCAGCCACCACTGCCCGGTCAGGGCGACCATCCCGACCAGCGCCTGCGCGTACAGCGGGGCCAGCTTCGGGTCGAACCCGCGCGCCTTGAACTCCAGCCCCAGGATGTCCTCGACCTGCGTGGCGATGTCGCTGATCAGCGAGGCGAACGTACCCGTCGACTGGGCGACCGGGGAATCCCGGACGAGGATCCGGAAGCCGTCCGTGTACGACTCGATGTAGTCCAGCAGCGCGAACGCGGCCTGCTCCAGCAGCTCCCGCGGATGCCCGGCCGTCAGCGCGCCCGTCACCCCGTCCAGCAGCTGGCGCATCTCCCGGTCCACGACGACCGCGTACAGGCCCTCCTTGCCCCCGAAGTGCTCGTACACCACCGGCTTGGACACCCCGGCCTTCGCCGCGATCTCCTCCACCGACGTGCCCTCGAAGCCCTTCTCGGCGAACAAGGCACGGCCGATGTCCAGCAGTTGCTGACGCCGTTCAGCGCCCGTCATCCGGACCCGGCGGCCGCGCCGGGGCTTGTCGCTGCTGGAACTGCTGCCGTCGATCGCCACGTCCCCCATCATGCCGCGTTCGACGCGTTTTCCCTGCGCCGGGCATCGATGCGGTCCTTGGACGGCCAGCGCACGTCCGTCGCCCAGCCCGCCAGCTCGAACCAGCGGATCAGCCGGGCACTGGAGTCGACCTGGCCGCGCAGCACGCCGTGCCGGGCCGACGTCGGGTCCGCGTGGTGCAGGTTGTGCCAGGACTCGCCGCACGAGAGCACCGCCAGCCACCACACGTTGCCCGAGCGGTCCCGCGACCTGAACGGGCGCTTGCCCACCGCGTGGCAGATCGAATTGATCGACCACGTCACGTGGTGCAGCAGCGCCACGCGTACGAGAGAGCCCCAGAAGAACGCCGTGAACGCGCCCCACCACGACATCGTCACCAGACCGCCGACCAGCGGCGGGATCGCCAGCGACACGATCGTCCACAGCACGAAGTCACGCGAGATCCGCCGGATCGCCGGATCCTTGATCAGGTCCGGGGCGTACTTCTGCTGGTCGGTCTGCTCCTCGTCGAACAGCCACCCGATGTGCGCCCACGCCAGGCCCTTCATCAGCGCCGGGACGCTCTCCCCGAACCGCCACGGCGAATGCGGGTCGCCCTCGTGGTCGGAGAACTTGTGGTGCTTGCGGTGGTCGGCCACCCAGCGCACCAGAGGCCCCTCCACCGCCATCGAACCCATCACGGCCAGCACGATCCGCAGCGGCCGCTTCGCCTTGAAGGAACCGTGCGTGAAGTAACGGTGGAAGCCGATGGTGATCCCGTGGCAGGCCAGGAAGTACATGAACACCATCAGGCCGAGGTCCAGCCAGCTCACCCCCCAGCCCCAGGCCAGCGGGATCGCGGCCAGCAGCGCCAGGAAGGGAACGACGATGAACAGCAGCAGCGCGATCTGCTCGACAGACCGCTTGCTCTCGCCTCCGAGGGTCGCGGAGGGCACGGGGGTATCGGAATCGGAGGTCGCCGAGGCGTCCTCGATCAGCTCGGGACTGGTGGTCATGAGGATCCCCTGGGGGGTGAGGAATCGGCAGGCACGCCTGGCGCCTGCCCCGGCTACGGACGCGTAACCTACGGCATCGTAAGTATGGCAAAGCCGCAGCCCGGGGCAAGAGGAGCACGGCCGGGCCCGGGGCGCTCGAAACAGCGCCCGCCGCAGGCCGCGCGCCGCCTGGTGAGACGTTTAGCAGGGCGCGAGCGAACGACACCTATCCTGGTGTCGTCGGACAGCGCGGTCCGCACGGGCAGCCGAGCTGCGCATCAGGTGGGGGACACCCCCGGGACCCCTCCCAGCCGTGGCTGGGCAAGGAAACCCGGGACGCACACCCCAGCGCACCCCGGAGCCCACCTCCCAGTAGCGCTCGAACACTGCAAGGAGCCGCACCTGTGAGCAGTGCTGACCAGGCCTCCTCCACCCCGGCCAAGGCCCGGGCCACCGCCGTCGCCGCCAACGCAGAGCTGCGGGCGGACATCCGCCGCCTCGGCGACCTCCTCGGCGAGACCCTCGTCCGCCAGGAAGGCCAAGACCTCCTCGACCTCGTCGAACGCGTGCGCGCCCTGACGCGCACCGACGGCGAAGCCGCCGCCGCACTGCTCGGCGAGACCGACCTGGAGACCGCCGCCAAGCTCGTACGGGCCTTCTCCACCTACTTCCACCTGGCCAACGTCACCGAACAGGTGCACCGCGGCAAGGAACTGCGCGCCCACCGGGCCGCCGAAGGCGGGCTGCTCGCGCGCACCGCCGACATGCTCAAGGACGCCGACCCCGAACACCTGCGCGAAACGGTCCGGAACCTCAACGTCCGACCCGTCTTCACCGCACACCCCACCGAGGCAGCCCGCCGCAGCGTCCTCAACAAGCTGCGCCGCATCGCCGCCCTCCTCGAAGAGCCCGTCGCCGGCGCCGGCGAACGCCGCCGCCACGACCTGCGCCTCGCCGAGAACATCGACCTCGTCTGGCAGACCGACGAGCTCCGCGTCGTGCGCCCCGAACCCGCCGACGAGGCCCGCAACGCCATCTACTACCTCGACGAGCTCCACGCCGGCGCCGTCGGCGACGTACTCGAGGACCTCGCCGCGGAACTCCAGCGCGTCGGCGTCGAGCTGCCCGCAGGCACCCGCCCCCTCACCTTCGGCACCTGGATCGGCGGCGACCGCGACGGCAACCCCAACGTCACCCCCGACGTCACCCGCGACGTACTGATCCTCCAGCACGAACACGGCATCACCGACGCCCTCGAGCTCGTCGACTACCTGCGCGGACTGCTGTCGAACTCCATCCGCTACACCGGCGCCACCGAGGAACTCCTCTCCTCCCTCCAGGCCGACCTCGAACGCCTCCCCGAGATCAGCCCGCGCTACAAGCGGCTGAACGCCGAGGAGCCGTACCGCCTCAAGGCCACCTGCATCCGCCAGAAGCTCGTCAACACCCGCGAGCGCCTCGCCAAGGGCACCCCCCACGAGGAAGGCCGCGACTACCTCGGCACCGCCGAGCTCCTCACCGACCTCACCCTCATCCAGACCTCCCTGCGCGAACACCGCGGCGCCCTCTTCGCCGACGGCCGCATGGACCGCACCATCCGCACGCTGGCCGCCTTCGGCCTCCAGCTCGCCACCATGGACGTCCGCGAACACGCCGACGCCCACCACCACGCCCTCGGCCAGCTCTTCGACCGCCTCGGCGAGGAATCCTGGCGCTACGCCGACATGCCCCGCGACTACCGGCAGAAGCTCCTCGCCAAGGAACTGCGCTCCCGCCGCCCCCTCGCACCCACCCCGGCACCGCTCGACGCCGCCGGTCACAAGACCCTCGGCGTCTTCTCCGCCATCAAGGAAGCCTTCGAGAAGTTCGGCCCCGAAGTCATCGAGTCCTACATCATCTCGATGTGCCAGGGCGCCGACGACGTCTTCGCCGCCGCCGTCCTCGCCCGCGAAGCCGGCCTCATCGACCTCCACGCCGGCTGGGCCAAGATCGGCATCGTCCCGCTCCTCGAAACCACCGACGAGCTCAAGGCCGCCGACGTCATCCTCGACGCCATGCTCGCCGACCCCTCCTACCGGCGCCTCGTCTCCCTGCGCGGCGACGTCCAGGAGGTCATGCTCGGCTACTCCGACTCAAGCAAGTTCGGCGGCATCACCACCAGCCAGTGGGAGATCCACCGCGCCCAGCGCCGCCTGCGCGACGTCGCCCACCGCTACGGAGTACGCCTGCGCCTCTTCCACGGCCGCGGCGGCACCGTCGGCCGCGGCGGCGGCCCCTCCCACGACGCGATCCTCGCGCAGCCCTGGGGCACCCTCGAAGGCGAGATCAAGGTCACCGAGCAGGGCGAGGTCATCTCCGACAAGTACCTCGTACCGTCCCTCGCCCGCGAAAACCTCGAACTGACCGTCGCGGCGACCCTGCAGGCCTCCGCCCTGCACACCGCCCCCCGCCAGTCCGAGGACGACCTCGCCCGCTGGGACGCGGCCATGGACACCGTCTCCGACGCCGCACACACCGCGTACCGCGAACTCGTCGAAGACCCCGACCTGCCGTCGTACTTCTTCGCCGCCACCCCCGTCGACCAGCTCGCCGACCTCCACCTCGGCTCCCGGCCCTCCCGCCGCCCCGACTCCGGCGCCGGCCTCGACGGCCTGCGCGCCATCCCGTGGGTCTTCGGCTGGACCCAGTCCCGCCAGATCGTCCCCGGCTGGTACGGCGTCGGCTCCGGCCTCAAGGCCCTGCGCGAAGCCGGCGGCGAAGCCGCCCTCGCCGAGATGGGCGAGCGATGGCACTTCTTCCGCAACTTCCTCTCCAACGTCGAGATGACGCTGGCCAAGACGGACCTGCGGATCGCCCGCCACTACGTCGACACCCTCGTCCCCGACGAGCTCAAGCACGTCTTCGCCCGCATCGAAGCCGAACACGAGCTCACCGTCCGCGAAGTCCTGCGCATCACCGGCGGCCAGAAGCTCCTGGACTCCAACCCGGTCCTCCAGCAGACCTTCGCCGTCCGCGACGCCTACCTGGACCCGATCTCCTACCTCCAGGTCTCCCTGCTGGCCCGCCAGCGCGCCGCCGCAGCCCGCGGCGAAGACCCCGACCCGCTGCTCGCCCGAGCCCTGCTGCTCACGGTGAACGGCGTGGCGGCAGGCCTGCGCAACACCGGCTGACGCCGCACCCCGGTATCCGTGTCCGTCACCCTTTGTGATGACGGCCACGGATACCGGGCTGCGCCGCAGCCGGCAGCGACGAGGATCGCACCATGGGACAGCACTGGCCTCGGCCTCCCGTGGAGGGGTACGTCGTCGAAGACCTCATGGCGTGCCCGGCCTCCCGCGGCACACCGAACTGATCGACGGCAACCTCGTGTTCTCGGCACCGCAGCCGGTGTTCGGCCCTACCCGGTCGCCGACACCGTGCTCGTCGTCGAGGATGTAGCCCGTCAGGAGTTGTACGCCGACTGGGCCCGCTCCAGGCCCTCCGCGATCAGGCACTCCACGGAGTCCGCCGCCCGGTCCACGAACCAGTCCAGCTCCTTGCGCTCCGTCGACGAGAAGTCCTTCAACACGAAGTCCGCCACCTGCATACGGCCCGGCGGACGGCCGATACCGCACCGCACCCGGTGGTACTCCGGCCCCATCGACTTCGTCATCGACTTCAGGCCGTTGTGCCCGTTGTCCCCGCCGCCCAGCTTCAGCCGCAACGTCGGATAGTCGATGTCCAATTCGTCATGGACCGCCACGATCCGGTCCACCGGAACCTTGTAGAAATCGCGCAGCGCCGTCACCGGCCCGCCCGACAGGTTCATGAACGACATGGGCTTCGCCAGCACCACCCGCCGGTTCGCCGGCCCCGGCGGACCCATCCGGCCCTCCACCACCTGCGCCCGCGCCTTGTGCGCCTTGAACTTCCCGCGCATCCGCTCGGCCAGCAGGTCCACCACCATGAACCCGATGTTGTGGCGGTTGCCCGCGTACTCCGCCCCCGGGTTACCGAGGCCGACGATCAGCCACGGCGCCGCATCGTCCGACATCCATGCTCCTTAACGAGGACGACCGCCGTCCCGCTCCCAGTGGAGCCGGACGGCGGTCGTTCAGCAAGTGCTGAGGTGGGAAAGCGAGGCTCAGGCCTCTGCGCCCTCGGTGGCGGCCTCGGCGGCCGGCTCCTCGGCCTGCGGGGCGACGACCTGCAGAACGGCGGTCTCGCCGTCGACGGCCAGCGTGGTGCCGGTCGGCAGGACCAGGTCGGACGCGTGGATGGTGGCGCCGGCCTCGAGGCCCTCGATGGAGACGGTGACCTCGGTCGGGATGTGGGTCGCCTCGGCCTCGACCGAGATGGTGTTCAGAAGGGTCTCCAGCATGTTGGCGCCCGCGGCCAGCTCGCCCTCGGTGACGACCGGAACCTCGACCGTGACCTTCTCGCCCTTCTTGACGATCAGGAAGTCGACGTGGGAGACCGAACGCTTCAGCGGGTGCTTCTGCACGGCCTTCGGGATGACCAGCTCGGTGCCGTCGCCCGCGATGTCCAGGGAGATCAGGACGTTCGGGGTACGCAGCGCCAGCGCCAGGCCGTGGCCCTCGACGTTGACGTGCTTCGGGTCGTTGCCGTGACCGTAGATGACACCGGGAACCATGGCGTCGCGACGGGCCTGACGGGCAGAGCCCTTGCCGAAGGTGGTGCGGAGCTCGGCGGAAAGCTTGACCTCGGACATGCTCACTCCTCGTGGGGTGACGGAAGAAGGACAACGGTCACCCGGCCTGAACGGCCTGCTACGAAGAGCGCGTCGATAACGGAGCGCCGACACCAAAAAGGTGCGGCCTCCCTCGCCGAGCAACTCGTAGAGTCTACCCGGCGCGGAGGCCGCACCCAAAAGGATCTCTGTACTACCGGTTACTGCTGCTCTTCGAACAGGCTCGTGACCGAACCGTCCTCGAAGACCTCGCGCACCGCACGCGCGACCATCGGAGCGATCGACAGCACCGTGATCTTGTCGAGCTCCAGGTCCGACGGGTCCGGCAGGGTGTTCGTGAAGATGAACTCGCTGACCTTCGAGTTCTTCAGGCGGTCCGCCGCCGGCCCCGACAGGATGCCGTGCGTCGCCGTCACGATCACGTCCTCCGCACCGTGCGCGAACAGCGCATCGGCAGCGGCGCAGATGGTGCCACCCGTGTCGATCATGTCGTCGACCAGGACACAGACACGGCCCCGGACCTCACCCACGACCTCGTGGACCGTCACCTGGTTCGCGACGTCCTTGTCCCGGCGCTTGTGCACGATCGCCAGCGGAGCGTCCAGACGGTCGCACCAGCGGTCGGCGACGCGCACACGGCCGGCGTCCGGGGACACGATCGTCAGCTTCGTCCGGTCCACCTTCGCGCCCACGTAGTCCGCGAGGACCGGCAGCGCCGAAAGGTGGTCCACCGGACCGTCGAAGAAGCCCTGGATCTGGTCCGTGTGCAGGTCGACCGTCAGGATGCGGTCCGCACCCGCGGTCTTCAGCAGATCGGCGACCAGACGCGCCGAGATCGGCTCGCGACCCTTGTGCTTCTTGTCCTGGCGGGCGTACCCGTAGGACGGGATGATCACCGTGATGGAGCGGGCCGACGCACGCTTCAGCGCGTCGATCATGATCAGCTGCTCCATGATCCACTTGTTGATCGGAGCCGTGTGGCTCTGGATCAGGAAGCAGTCCGCGCCACGAGCCGACTCCTGGAAACGAACGTAGATCTCACCGTTCGCGAAGTCGAAAGCCTTGGTCGGCACGAGGGCAACGCCCAGCTGATGCGCAACCTCCTCGGCCAGCTCGGGGTGGGCGCGGCCGGAGAAGAGCATCAGCTTCTTCTCGCCGGTCGTCTTGATCCCGGTCACAGCACAGTCTCCTCAGACGTGTTGAAAGCTGCTCGCCCCCGTGTGCGTCCGTCCCGCACACGGTGAGCCAGCCGAATTGCGTGCACCTATCACGGTACGCCGTCCCGGGCGTACCTGTTTCCGGTCAGTTCACCTCAACGAGGCCTCAACGGGGGTCGGAGTCCTCCTGGACCGCCGACTGAGCCGCCGTCGCCGCAGCACTTCCCGGACGCTTGCGAGCCACCCAGCCCTCGATATTCCGCTGCTGACCACGGGCCACCGCCAGCGCACCCGGCGGCACATCCTTCGTGATCACCGACCCGGCAGCCGTGTACGCGCCGTCCCCGATCGTGATGGGCGCCACAAACATGTTGTCCGAGCCCGTCTTGCAATGTGAGCCGATCGTCGTGTGGTGCTTGTGCTCACCGTCGTAGTTCACGAACACGCTCGCCGCGCCGATGTTCGTGTACTCACCGATCGTCGCGTCACCCACATAGGACAGGTGCGGCACCTTCGTGCCCTCACCGATCTTCGCGTTCTTCATCTCCACGTACGTGCCGGCCTTCGCCTTCAGGCCCAGGTCCGTACCCGGACGCAGATACGCGTACGGACCGACCGACGCCGACTCGCCGATGACCGCCGTGTCCGCCACCGTGTTGTCCACCCGCGCCCGCGGACCGACCTGCGTGTCCTTGAGCCGCGTGTTCGGACCGACCTCGGCCCCCTCGGCGACGTGCGTCGCGCCGAGCAGCTGCGTACCCGGGTGGATCAGCGCGTCCTGCCCGAACGTCACCGTCACGTCCACGAACGTGCTCGCCGGGTCGACCACCGTCACGCCCGCCAGCATCGCCTGCTCGAGGAGACGGGCGTTGAGCAGCGCGCGGGCCTCGGCCAGCTGCACGCGGTTGTTGATCCCCAGGATCTGGCGGTGGTCGGCGCCGACCGCAGCACCGACGCGGTGCCCCGCCTCGCGCAGGATGCCGAGCACGTCGGTGAGGTACTCCTCGCCCTGGCTGTTGTCCGTACGCACCTTGCCGAGCGCGTCGGCGAGCAGGGCGCCGTCGAAGGCGAAGACCCCGGAGTTGATCTCCCGGATCGCGCGCTGGGAGTCGGTGGCGTCCTTGTGCTCGACGATGGCGGTGACGGCGCCGGCGCCGTCCCGGACGATGCGGCCGTAGCCGGTGGAGTCCGGCACCTCGGCGGTGAGCACGGTGACGGCGTTGCCGTCGGCCTCGTGCGTGGCCGCGAGCTGCTGCAGCGTCTCCCCGGTGAGCAGGGGCGTGTCGCCGCAGACGACGATGACGGTCCCGTCGACGGTGCCGCCGAGCTCCTCGAGGGCCATGCGGACGGCGTGCCCGGTGCCGTTCTGCTCGTACTGGACGGCGGTGCGGACGCCGGCGTCGATCTCGGCGAGGTGCGCGGTGACCTGCTCGCGGGCGTGGCCGACGACGACCACGAGGTGTGCGGGGTCCAGCTCGCGCGAGGCGGCGACGACGTGGCCCACGAGCGAGCGCCCGCAGATCTCGTGCAGAACCTTGGGAGTGGCCGACTTCATGCGGGTGCCTTCACCCGCTGCGAGTACGACGACGGCTGCCGGGCGGTTGGCGCTCACGGGGATGCCCTTCGGCTTCGGGTGGTGGACCCGTGAAGGATACCGGGGGGCCACACCCCGGAAACGAAGCCGGGTCCCGACCGACTGGTCAGGACCCGAGCTTGCGAGGCTCCCGAGGAAGGAATCGAACCCTCATTCAATGGACCAAAACCATTTGTCCTGCCATTAGACGACTCGGGATAGTTCGCCATTTATGTCCGATTTGGCTGATCGAACTGCGATGCAGCCCCTACTATGCCGCACCACCAGCCTTCAATGCGACGGTACAGACCGGCGCTTTGGAGTACGCGAACGGCCAGACAGCCGTAGTAACTCTCGCCGGTGTTCTTCCGGGTGGTTTTCGGGCTGTGTCGCTTGAGCGTGGTCTTGAGGAACTGGCCGGGGGCGGCTCGGGTGAGCTCTACCCAGAACCTCTCCGCGCCGCCGACGTCGGCGGTTTCGTGGATGGTGACGGCGTAACGAAGGTGTTCCTCTTCGACGCCGAGCAGGCGCAGCCAGGCGAGGTAAACGGTCACCATTCCGGGGTCGCTGTTCACGAAGATTGCGCGTTCCCGGCGGTCGTACGCCTTGTCCTTGCTGCCCTCGGACCAGTAGAGGCCGACACCCACGAGGAAGAGTTCACGCTCCGACATGGCGCCGATCTCTGCGGCCGCAGCCCGTTTGGTCTCGCGACGGTCCTGTTCGCGGACTTCGAGGGTGCGCTCCCACCCCCGCCGCGCAATGGCCGAGGCTTCTTCCGGGGCGCGACGCCTTTCCGGCGTCGGGAGATCGCGGACCCAGAGGGAGATGGAGCTCTTCGAGCAGCCCAGCTCGACCTGGATCTGGTCGTAGGTCATGCCCTGGAGGCGGAGTTCGCGGGCGCGGTCGCGGAGGTCGTCCTTCGCGTTCGGGCGCTTCGTCCATTCGGGGGCCGGTTCGCCGTCCAGCAGGCGATTGAGGATGTCGTTGTTGTGGACGCTCAGGCGGTCGCGGATCTGGCGGCGGCTGAGGCCCTCGCGGCGGAGGGCGACGGCCTGCTCGCGGAGATCCTCGAAGGTTGCGGCGCCCGTGCGGAGGCCGCCTGTGCCGTCGCCGGGGCGACGTCGGATTTCGGTCATGTCGCCAATGTCGTCCGGAATGCGGGATTCAGGTCTCGCTCAGCGGACGATTCAGCCGTACGTGCGATTGCCCTCGGTTTCCCGGAATTCCGTTCGCTTCTGTGCTGGGGGCGCTGCGTACGCTGGACGGCATGACCGTTTCGGGGGAAGAGCAGGGCGGGGCCGGGCGCGACGGGCCCTTGTGGTGGGAGCGGCGGCGGGGGGCCGTGCTCGATGTGGGGCTGGCGGTGGTGTCCGCCGTCGAGTGCGCCGTCGAGGGGGTGCCGTTCGCGCGCGAGGCCGGGGTGCCGGTGGCGGTGGGGGTGCTGTTCGGGCTGCTCGTGGGGTCCACGCTCGTACTGCGGCGGCGCTGGCCGATCGCGGTGGTGCTGGTGGGGATCGCCGTGTCGCCGGCCGCGATGGGGTTCCTGCTCGGGGTGGTGGGGCTGTACACGCTGGCCGAGTGCGAGGTGCCGCGGCGGATCACGGCGACGCTGACGTCGATGTCGTTGGTCGCGACGTTCGTGGTGATGTACGTGCGGACCAGCGGGGACCAGGGGGCCTCGCGTTCGCTCGTCATCGTGTTGTCGGTGTTCGTGGCGGTGGCGCTGACCGTGCCGCCGGTGCTGCTGGGTCTGTACATAGGGGCGCGGCGCCGGCTGATGGAGAGCCTGCAGGAGCGGGCGGATTCGCTGGAGCGGGAGCTGTCGCTGCTCGCGGACCGGGCGGAGGAGCGGGCCGAGTGGGCCCGTACGGAGGAGCGGACGCGGATCGCGCGGGAGATGCACGACGTGGTGGCGCACCGGGTGTCGCTGATGGTGGTGCATGCGGCGGCGCTGGAGGCGGTGGCGGCGAAGGATCCGGCGCGGGCGGCGAAGAACGCGGCGCTGGTGGGTGACATGGGGCGGCAGGCGTTGACGGAGCTGCGGGAGATGTTGGGGGTGCTGCGGGTGGCCGAGTCGCCGAAGCGGGCTCCTGCCGCTGCTTCTGCTGCGGTGGTGCCGGTGGCTGCGCTGGTGGGGAGTTTCGAGGAGGGGCCCGGGCCCTCGCTGGGTGAGTTGGAGGCGCTGGTGGGGCAGTCGCGGGCGGCCGGGATGGTCGTGGAGCTGGATGTGCGGGGTGTGGGGGAGGGGTATCCGGCGGAGGTGGAGCAGACGGCGTACCGGGTGGTGCAGGAGGCGTTGACCAACTGTCACAAGCATGCGCCGGGTGCGAGGGTCGTGGTGCGGCTGGCTCATCGGGAGGGTGAGGTGGCCATGCAGGTGGAGAACGGGCCGTGCGGGGCGGATGTGGTGCAGCCGGGGCTGCCGAGTGGCGGGAACGGGCTGGTCGGGATGCGGGAGCGGGTGCTCGGGCTGGGTGGGGTGTTCGTGTCCGGTCCGACGGACGAGGGGGGCTTCAAGGTGTCGGCGGTGCTGCCGCGGGGTTCCCGGCGGGCGTAGGGCCCGTGCGGCGGCCCGTGCCGTGGTAGGGGCGGCCGCCGCGGCGGGCGGTGCGGGACGGCCGCCGGTTCTGCAGCGCCGTGCCCGGCTGGGCGGGGCGGTTGCCGCCGGCGGCGCGGCCCGGGGGTCAGGCGGCCGTCGTGAGGCGGGT
Organism: Streptomyces sp. R33; assembly: GCF_041200175.1. Taxonomy (NCBI): domain Bacteria; kingdom Bacillati; phylum Actinomycetota; class Actinomycetes; order Kitasatosporales; family Streptomycetaceae; genus Streptomyces; species Streptomyces sp. R33. The sequence continues at coordinate 5,187,106 of NZ_CP165727.1, forward strand.
GGGTTGGAGGCCGGTGAGGAGGAGGGTCAGGGCTTCGTCCACGGCGCCGCCGAGGTACCAGTCGCCGGTGTGGTCGATGCCGTAGACGCGGCCTTCGCGGTCGATGGCGAGGTGCGAGTCGGCGTCGGCGTCGACGCCGAGGGGGCAGAGCTCGGTGGACAGGGCGCGGCCGAGGTCGGCGAAGGTGCGTGCGAGGTGGAGTCCGGTGAGGGGGTCCAGGCGCACGGGGACCGGCGCTATCTGGCGGCCCGGGCCGGGGGCGGTGACGGTGAGTCCGCCGAATTCGGCCCAGGCCTCGACGGCGGCGGGGAAGACGGTGTGCCGGTGTCCGGCGGGGGTGGTGTGGTCCCGGAGGGCGTCGGCCCAGAACTCGGCCTGCTTGATGTCCCAGCGGCCGGGTTCCCAGCCGGCGGTGCGCAGGGCGGTGTCCACGGCGGCGGGGAAGCGGGTGGCCGAGGAGCGGTCGTAGGAGGCGGAGGAGGTGGTCATGGTCGTGGGGGTCAGGCCTTCTCTGAGGCGGGGGTGAGGTCGACGGCGCGTACGCCGAAGTGGGCGAGGAGGGCTTCGCAGGAGCGGCAGGGGGGTGCGTAGGTGCCGTGGAGCGGGTCGCCGTCTTCGCGGATGCGGCGGGCGGTGATCTTGGCGTGTTTGAGGGAGCGGCGGGCTTCGTTCGCGGTGAGGGGTTTGCGGGAGGCGCGGCGGCTGCGGGCGCCTTCGGCGGTGGTGAGGTGGCGGGAGAGCAGGATGGCTTCGGGGCAGCGGCCGGTGAAGCGTTCCCGCTGGCCGCTGGTGAGGGTGTCGAGGAAGTCCTGGACGAGGGGGTGGAGTGCGGGTGGCTGGTCGGCTTTGCCGGCGGTGCCGGTGAGGGTTTCGCCGCGTACGGAGAGGGCTGCGGCGACGGTGGGGAGGATGCCGTCGCGGCGGAAGCGCAGGACGGGGGCTGCGGGCCGGCCGTCGGTGCTGCTCCAGCGCAGGCGTGGGTCTCCGGCGGGCCGGCCGGTCGCCTGTGTGCCTTGGCCGCCCGTTCCCGAGGCGTCGTCGGCCGTGTCTGTGCGTGTGGCGGTGTTCTGCATGGTCGCGTCTTCCCTCCCGTGGCGGCGGTGGTGGCCGCTGTCGCGCACGCCCCCGTGCTGAGGGGACAGCCTGTCAAATGTCCCCTGTCGTGTGGAAGCGGGGTCGAATATTCGTATCAATTCGGATGTTCCTGGCCCTCGCGCGGGTGCGGGGGTCGTGGGCGGGTGAGGCTCTTGCCGGAGCACATAGGCTGTGGTGAACCAGCCAGATCCAGCAGGGGGCTACCGCCATGACGACAGGTCGGCTCGGGCAGCAGGCCGCGCCACCCAACGCCGCGTACTCGGGGCAGGTCGTGCATTTCCCGGACCCGGTCCGGGCCGCTCGGCATCCCCACGGTGTGCGGATGGACGGGGACGGACATCCCGACTTCTCCCCGTACGCGCGTGCTGCGGTGGAGATTGCCGAGCCGCCGGAGGGTTTCGGTGTGGACGAGCTGCGGCTGACGGACTGTGTGTCCGCGAACGCGGCGATGCATGCGGCCGGTCATGCGCTGTGGGACACGGTCGGGCCGGTGGCGACTCCGCACGGCTGGACCTGGCACCACGTGGCGGGGACGCGGCGGATGGAACTGGTCCCGGTCGAGGTGAAGGCGCTGCTGCGGCATCACGCGGGGCTGGCGACGGCGCCGGTCGACCATGAGAAGCGTGGGACGCGGCCGTTGCAGGAGGTGCGTCCGGTGCACCTGGGGTTGCCGAAGTCGGTGGTGTCGGTGGCCGAGGAGGCGGTGCAGGGTGTCGAGGAGGATCTCGGCTACCGGTTGCCGGAGGCGTACCGCGGGTTCCTGAAGGCTGCGGGTGGCTGTGCGCCGGTGGGTGCGGGTCTCGACGTGGAGCTCGGTGTGCTGGTGGACCAGCCTTTCTTCACGGTGCGTGAGGAGGCGGCGGTCAATGACCTCGTGTACGTCAACAAGTGTCTGCGGGACCATCTGACGAAGGACTACCTGTGCGTGGCCTTCGTTCAGGGGGGTCTGCTCGCGGTGAAGGTGAAGGGCGAGGCGATCGGCTCGGTGTGGTTCTCCCCGTACGACGACGCCCGCGACCGGGACGGCTGGTCGGTGCAGGAGCGCGTGGAGCGGTTGTTGCTGCCGTGCGGTGCCGATTTCGATGCCTTCCTCGAGCGGTTGGCGGGGAACCCGCCGGAGTTGGAGACGGTGGCCGGTCTGATGGTGGACGGCGGATTCGCACGCTCGGTTCCCGTGTCGGGGTCGGTTGCGGGGCCGGGTGCGGCACCGGTGGAGGGGTGACGGCGCGATGGTGACGTTTGCGCAGGCGCAGGAGCGCGCCGAGGAGTGGATCAACGGGGACGTGCCCGCGTACCAGCACCGGGAGGTGCGCGTACGGGAGTTCGGGCTCGGGTTCGTGGTGTGGGCGGAGGACCGTGCGGCGGGTCCGGTGTCCGGTGGGGGCCGGCAGAGGCTGGTCATTGCGCGGGACAGTGGTGAGGTGACGTTGTGGCCGGGTCTGCCGGTGGGTGAGGTGATCCGCCGGTACGAGGAGGAGTACGGGGCTGCGGCTGCGCCGGTGGTGGAGGCGTCGGTGCCGTCGCCGCGGATCGACTCGGAGCAGACCTCGTTCATGCTGAGTCCGCCGGAGTGGTTGCAGGAGGCGGCGGACCGGGCGGGGATTCCGGCGGCGCCGGCGCCTGCCGCGGCTGCCCCTGCCCCTGCCCCTGCCCCTGCCCCCGTGCCTGCTTCGGAGCCTGCGGTGCCGGCTGCGTCTGAGCCCGTTCGGGCGTCCGCGCCCGAGCCGGTGGAGGCGGTGCCGCTGCGCCGCGAGGTGCCGTACGAGCCGACGGCCAACGACGGGGTGCCCGTCGGGGCGACGCCGTGGGCCGGGACCGATGTGAACCCCGGTGCGGACGACGTGTCCGTACCGCTGCCCGCGACGGTGTTCGCGCCGCCGCTGTCAGGGTCGGACCTGGAGGACGTGGCGCCGCCGCCCGGCGGGGCCTCGGAGGCGAAGACCGCGCTGATTCCCGGGGGCAGCCAGCTCCCCAGGACGGCGATCGCGCCGGCCCTGCACCTCGGGGCCGACGCGGGCCCGGATTCCGGGTCCATTGCCGATGCGCCGACGAGCAAGGCCCAGGTCTCGCGGCCGGGCGCGCAGCCGGTGACGCCGCCCGGTCCGCCGGGGGCTCCCGGTGCGCCTGGTGCTCCGGGGGTTCCCGCTGCGCCTGGCGGCGGGCTGGATCATGCCGCGACGATGCTGGCGGGTCCGGCGGTGACGGGTCAGCCTGCGCCTCCGGGGCCTCCCGGTCCGCCCGGTGCTCCGGGTGCTTCCGGTGTGGGTCAGCCGCCTGCGCCTCCCGGTCCGCCGGGTGCTCCGGGTTCGCTGGGGCGTGGGCTGGATCATGCCGCGACGATGCTGGCGGGTCCGGCGGTGACGGGTCAGCCTGCGCCTCCGGGGCCTCCCGGTCCGCCCGGTGCTCCGGGTGCTTCCGGTGTGGGTCAGCCGCCTGCGCCTCCCGGTCCGCCGGGTGCTCCGGGTTCGCTGGGGCGTGGGCTGGATCATGCCGCGACGATGCTGGCCGGTCCCGCCGTGACGGGTCGGCCGCCTGCGCCTCCCGGTCCGCCCGGGGCTCCGGGTGCCGGTCAGCCGCCTGCGCCTCCCGGTCCGCCCGGGGCCCCCGGTGGGTCGGCCCATCAGGCGGCGACCATGCTCGCGGGTCCCGGCGTACCCCAGCCGCCCGGTCCGCCGGGGGCGCCCGGTGCGCCCGGGGGCGGGCTGGATCATGCCGCGACGATGCTGGCGGGTCCGGCCGTGACGGGTCAGCCGCCCGCGCCTCCCGGCCCGCCCGGGCAGCCGCAGGCCGGTCCCGCGCCGCAGCCCCCGGCGCCCGCCGGTGTGCCCACGGTCGGCCCCGGCTACCAGGCCGTGCTGCGCTACCGCGCGCCCGACGGCTCCGAGCAGCAGCTCATCCGGCGTTCCGCGCCGGGTACGCCGCACCCGGAGTGGCAGATCCTGCACGAGCTGCGCGCGATGAACGTGCCGCCGCAGCAGGTGCTGGAACTGCACACCGAGCTGGAGTCGTGCGAGCTGCCCGGCGGTTATTGCGCGCGGATGATCCGGGAGACCTGGCCGCAGGTCCGGATCACGAGCGTGGCCCCGTACGGCAAGGACCATGCGGGTCGTCAGCAGGGCATGCGGCATCTGCTGACCCATCAGGGTGAGCTGCACCAGGTGGCGGACGGCCCGGCGCGCCCTGCGCCGGTACGGGCGCCGTTGCAGCAGGTGCCGTTGCAGCCGGCGATTGCGCTGGATGCCATCGGTGCGGAGCTGGCCGGGGCGTTCGGTCCGCAGGGTGTGTTCCGTTTCGACCAGCGGGCGGTGTCCCGCCAGGGTGTGCCGGAGATCGTGGCGCAGACGCTGGTGTGGGCGGGTCTGCCGACGGACTTCGGGCCGTTCTTCTGGGCGCAGGCGGTGCCGGGCCAGCCGGTGCCGACGCTGGCGGAGCTGGCTGCGCAGCGGCAGGTGCAGCCGGCGTCGGATGCGGGTTCGTACCTGGTCGTGGGCAGTGACTTCGGCAAGGCGTTGTGCGTGCAGTACGGGACGGCGCACATAGTGGCGGTGCCGGTGGAGGCCGGTCCGGGCGGTGCGCCGGTGCCGCCGCAGTTCGTGAATTCGAGCCTGCCGCAGTTCGCCCGTTCGCTGGCGATGCTGGGTCACATGTGGCGTCTGCGTCAGCATCTGACGCCGGAGCAGGCGGGGCGCTGGACCGTCGATTTCCAGACGAATCTGGCCGGGCTCGACAGTGCGGCGCTGGCGTCGCCGGAGAGCTGGTGGTCGGTGCTTCTGGAGCAGATGTGGGACGGATTGCTCTGATCGGATGATCAGTTGAATGGCCGGGCCGGGACCCTCGTACAGGGTCTCGGCCCGGCCATTCCGGCTTCTGGGAGCAAATGGCGCATCCTTGACAGGAATCCCCCCGAGAGAGGCGCTTCCAGGATGACTGCTCCCATGTCACCTCACGGACCGGGTTTCGCGACCGTACGAGGTCGCGGCTACCGCATCGAAGAGGTCGACCGGTATCTCGCCCGGCTGTCCGGGAGCCGGGACGAGGCGTGGGAGCGGGTGGCGCGGCTGACGGTCCTGGCGAAGCGGATGGAGGCGGAGGCGGGGCGGCTGCGCGAGGCGGTGGCCGAGCTGGCTCCGCAGACGTACGACGAGCTGAGCGAGCGGGCGCGGCGGATCCTGCTGCTGGTCGAGGAGGAGGCGGACGCCGTGCGCCGGGACGCGCGGGCGGACGCGGTGGACGCGACGGGTGCGGCGGAGGCGTACGCGGACCGGGTGGCGGAGCTGGCGCGGCAGGACGCGGAGGCGGTGCGCGAGCAGACGGAGGTCCGGGCGCGGCAGGGGCTGCTGCGGGCGGAGCGGGAGGCCGATGCGGTCCGGGCGGAGGCCAGGGACGATGCGGCCGAGTGGCGCTCGCAGGCGCAGGCGGCGCTGGCGGAGATGCGGCGCCGGTCGGATGCGCTGCTGGCGGACCGCGAGCAGGAGCACGTGGAGCGGTGGGACGCGGCGGAACGGGAGCTGGCGGCCCGGGAGGCCGATCTGGAGGCGCGCCACGCGGAGCTGGAGCGGTACGCGGAGGGCCGGCTGGCGGAGGCGCGGCGCGGTTACGCGGAGGCGGAGGAGTCGGCGCGGCACGGGCAGGAGGATGCGGAGGCGCGGGCCGCTGAGCTGCTGGCGGAGGCCCGGGTGCGGGAGGAGCGGATCGGCCGTGAGACGGACCGGATCCTGCGGGAGCACGCGGAGGCGCAGGACGAGATGCGGGCGCACATGAACCACGTGCGCTCGAGCCTGGCGGCCCTGACGGGCCGCGCCCCGGCCGAGGGCTGATCGGCGGCCCGCCCGGCCGGGGTCGGGGTCAGGGTTTGTGGCGGGCGTAGTAGCGGGCCACGCGGGCGCGGTTGCCGCAGGTCGAGGCCACGCACCAGCGGCGCTTCGGGTGGGCCGGGAGGAACAGCAGGACGCAGTCGGCGCCCTCGCACTCCCGTACGTCGCGCACCCGGGGGTCCGTCAGGAGCTCTGCCGCTGCGTCCGCCAGCTGCGCCGCGAGCCGCCGGGCCGGGGTGCCCGTTCGGTGCGGGGTCGCCGCGAGGCCGGTTTCCGGAGTCCAGGCGAGCTCCCGGTGGGCCGGGGCGCCGGCCGAGGCCTCGTTCAGCGTGCGCAGGGCGCCGGCCGGGGGCCGCTCGCCGCGCCGCGCGGCCGAGAGCGCCGCGCCGGCCGCCTCCCGTACGGCGTGCACGGCCGCCACCTCGGCCGGGCCCACCTTCGCGACCGGCCCGAGGCGGTCCTCCTGTGCGGTCAGCCAGGCCGTGAGCCCTTCCGGGCCGGCGATCAGGTCGCCCGCGCCCGTGGGCCGGGTGTTGAGCAGGTCCAGGGCGAGGGGCTCGCCCGTGAGGGGGAACGGCGGCGTCGACGTCATGTCACTAATGCTACGTGAAGCGCTTGACCCGTTAGAAGCTTTGGGGTGAGACTAATGGGAACAAGGCCATTGGAGGCATGTGATGCTGCGCGTTCACCACCGCACCGCCGACGTGGACGGAGTCCGCGTCGCCTACCGCGAGAGCGGCCCGGCCGACGGACCGGTCCTGCTGCTCCTGCACGGATTCCCCACCTCCTCCCACCAGTTCGCCCGGCTGATGGACGCCCTCGGCGGCACCCCGTACCGGCTGATCGCCCCCGACTACCCCGGGTTCGGCCGCACCGAGACCCCGGCCGGGTTCACGTACACCTTCGACCGGCTCGCGGACATCGTGGAGGGCTTCACCGACGCCCTCGGGCTGGACCGCTATGCGCTGTACGTCTTCGACTACGGCGCCCCCGTCGGGCTGCGGCTCGCCGTGCGCCGGCCCGGGCGGGTGACCGGCCTGATCGTGCAGAACGGCAACGCGTACGAGGAGGGCCTCTCCGACGCGGCCCGCGCGTTCGCCGGACACCGGCGGGAGGTGCCGGGCGACGAGGAGAAGGTGCGCGCCCTGTTCAGCCCGGAGGGCATCCGCTTCCAGTACGAGGCCGGTGTCGCCGACCCCGCCCTGGTCTCCCCGGACGGGCGGACGCTCGACGTGCACTACGTCGGGCTGCCGGGGCGCGCCGACGCGCAGGCCGACCTGGCCTTCGACTACTCCTCGAACTTCGCCCGGTACCCGGCCTGGCAGGCCTGGCTGCGGGAGTCCGGGGTGCCCGTTCTGGTCGTCTGGGGCGCGGGGGACCCGTTCTTCGTGCCGGCGGGGGCGAAGGCGTACCTGCGGGACGCGCCGGAGGCCGAGGTGCACCTGTTGGAGGGGGCGGGGCACTTCGCGCTGGAGACGCACCTCGGGGAGATCGTCCCGCTGGTCGAGGTCTTCCTCGCGAAGCTCCCGTGACCTACCGGTCCGCGGGCTGAGCCGGGGCCGGGGCCGGGGCCGGGGCCGGAACCGGGGCCGGGGCCGGCGCCGCGGGTGCGTGGCGGTAGGGGTCGCTGCGCAGGCCGCGGTGGGTGACGACCACCGTGAAGGCGGCGGGCGCGGCGGCCGGCAGCTGCGCGGTCAGGGTGCCCGTCGCCGGGTCGTACGCGGTCGCCAGGGCGGTGGAGTCGAGCTCCACCCGGGCCTCCGGGCCGAAGCCGCCGCCCTCCACCCGCAGGGCGGAGCCCTGCACCGCCACGCCCGTGATCACCGGGTTCGCGCGCGTGGCCATCTTGTTCACGAGGTACGCCCCGGCCGGTGCGCCCGTCAGCGCCCAGATCTCGGCGGGGAGGTGGGGGAGCCCGGCGCCCACGTCGGAGAGGAAGAACAGCACCACGTACAGCATGGTGACCGCGCTCAGCGCCACGTACTGGAGGTCCACGAGGTCGGTGCGCCCGCTGTCGTTCGCGATCAGCTCGCGCAGCGGCCGCTTCCCGGAGCGCGTCGGCTTGGGGGCGGGTTTGGCCATGCTGCCGTTCTCCACGCGGATGCCGACGACGGTCTTCGCCGCGATCAGGGCCACGTACGGGCCGCCGAGCAGCGGCAGGTAGACGGTGGTCAGGGAGGACAGCGGGCCGTGCTCCCCGGCGAACCAGTCGGCTCCGCCGCCCGCCGTGAGCCCGTACGCGAGGATCGTGAGCAGCAGCCAGACCAGGATCACGGTCCAGGCCAGCGCCAGGGTGGTGGAGGTGGAGAGGCGGCCGTCGCGGCCGGTGACGAAGCCGGGGTGGCGGCGCAGCCGCAGGCCGATCGGCCCGGCCACGGCGGCCAGTAAGGCCAGTGCGAAGAGTGCGGAAACCATGTCGTCCCCCCGGAACGGATCTCGGATTCAGGACTCCGAGGTGTACTCCGTTGACCGGGGTCATGACAAGCGGGAGCCGGGCGCGCCCCTACTTCTCCTGATGCTCCGCCAGGATCGGGAACCGCCGCGGAGCCACCAGGAGGAGGACCAGCAGGGCCGCCACGGCCGCGGCGCTCGCGCCGAGGAAGATGTGGTCCACGGCGGCGGCCACCGACGCGCGCAGGTAGTCGGCGGCGGCGGGCGGGAGCAGCGCGGGCCGGTCGAGGGCCTGGGAGACGTCGTCGAGGTGGTGCGGCAGTCCGGTCATCGGGGCGTCGGCCAGCCGGGCGGCGATGGTCGCGTTGGCGACGGCCCCGAGCAGGGCGGCCCCGAGGCTCTGGCCGACCTGGCGGCAGAACAGCACCGAGGCCGTCGTCGTACCCCGCTCGGACCAGCCCACGGTGGACTGGACCCCGACGATCAGCGGCAGCTGGAACAGGCCGAGGGCGGCGCCGAGCAGCAGCATGATCAGCGTGGGCTGCCAGGGCCGGGCGGGATGGGGAAGCAGCGTGAACGAGAACAGGATCACGGCGGCCAGCGAGATCCCGACGACGGCGCAGTTGCGGAAGCCGATGCGCCGGTAGACGTGCTGGCTGAGGGCGGCGGACAGGGGCCAGGTGAGGGTCATCGCGGACATGACGAGCCCGGCGCTCGTGGGTCCGAGGCCGAGGACCGACTGGGCGTAGGTCGGGACGAAGACCAGCGGCGCGACCATGAGCAGGCCGAGTGCGCCGAGGGCGAGGTTCACGGCGGCGATGGTGCGCCGGCGCCAGACCCACCCGGGGAGAATCGGTTCCTCGGCCCGGCGTTCGATCCGGACGACCACGGCCGCCAGTACCGCGCTCGCGCCCAGCAGGGCGAGCGAGGGCGCGGACAGCCAGGGCCAGGCGACCCCGCCCTGCACCAGCGCGAAGAGCAGCAGCCCGCCGCAGGCGAAGACGCCGAGGGCGCCGGCCCAGTCGATCGGGCCGCGGCGGCCGGGGGACCGTGCGGGCTCGACGAGATGGCGGGCGAGCAGCCACAGGGCCAGCCCGCCCAGCGGCAGGTTGATGAGGAAGATCCAGCGCCAGTCGGCGTACGAGGCGATGAGCCCGCCGAGCGCGGGGCCGGCCACGGCGGAGGCGGCCCAGACCGAGGACATCCTGGCCTGGATCCTGGGGCGGTCCTTGAGCGGGTACAGGTCGGCGGCCAGGGTCTGCACGGTGCCCTGGAGGGCGCCGCCGCCCAGCCCCTGGACGATGCGGAAGGCGATGAGGGCGGCCATGTTCCAGGCGAGCGCGCACAGCACCGAGCCGGCGATGAACAGGGCTATGCCGAAGAGCAGGACGGGCCCCCGGCCGAGGGTGTCGGAGAGCTTCCCGTAGACGGGGAGGGTGACGGTGATCGCGAGCAGGTAGCCGGCGAAGAGCCAGGAGAAGACCGAGAACCCGCCGAGGTCGCCGACGATCTGGGGGACGGCGGTGGAGACGATCGAGCTGTCGAGGGCGACCAGGGCCATGCTCAGCATGAGGGCGGCGACGAGCGCCGTGCGCGGCGGCCGGCTGCCGCTCCCGGCGGCCGCCGTTGCCCCGGCTCCCGCCCCGGCGGCGTCCCCGGTGCGTTCCCCCGTGCTCTCCTCCGCGCCCACCAAGATCCTTTCACCGTGCACGTACCTGCGGGGAACACCCTCTCATCACGGGGTATCCGGCGGTATCCCCCAGAGCCGGTCCCCCAAAGGGGGGAGAACCCCTAAGGGTTGCTCCTCACAAGGGTCCAGGGGTCTTTCGTCCCGGCGGAGGAGGAGGACGGCCCCGCGAGGTCCTTAACTGGTTCATACGAGCGGGGGTGGGGTTAACCCCCCGGTGGATACGGCGATGGGCACCAGCGCGCCGGCCGCCTGCGCCCCGCAGACTTCACGACGGCATCACACACCGGATCCGGCCGACCCGCCGGAACCCGGCCACACGCGCAGCAACGCAACGAACGAGGGGAAGCACCGTGACAACGGCTATGACCGAAACCAGGCACGGGGGTACTGGAGGGCATGAAGCCGTCGCGGCCCGGGCGCGCAAGGTCGTCAAGGCCTACGGCGCCGGGGAGACCCGTGTGGTCGCCCTCGACGAGGTGGACGTGGACATCAAGCGCGGCCAGTTCACGGCGATCATGGGCCCCTCCGGTTCCGGCAAGTCCACGCTGATGCACTGCCTCGCCGGTCTCGACACGGTGACCAGTGGGCAGATCCACCTGGACGACACCGAGATCACCGGGCTGAAGGACAAGAAGCTCACGCAGCTGCGCCGCGACCGGATCGGCTTCATCTTCCAGGCGTTCAACCTGCTGCCGACGCTCAACGCCCTGGAGAACATCACGCTCCCCATGGACATAGCGGGCCGCAAGCCCGACGCGGAGTGGCTGAACCGGGTCGTGGAGACCGTCGGCCTCGCCGGCCGTCTCAAGCACCGCCCGACCGAGCTGTCCGGCGGCCAGCAGCAGCGCGTGGCCGTCGCCCGCGCCCTCGCGGCCCGCCCGCAGATCATCTTCGGCGACGAGCCCACCGGAAACCTGGACTCCCGGGCCGGAGCCGAGGTCCTCGGCTTCCTGCGCCGCTCGGTGGACGAGCTCGGCCAGACCATCGTGATGGTCACGCACGACCCGGTGGCCGCCTCGTACGCGGACCGTGTGATCTTCCTGGCCGACGGCCGGATCGTGGACGAGATGTACGGGCCCACCGCCGACCAGGTGCTCGACCGGATGAAGGACTTCGACGCCCGCGGACGGACCTCATGAGCGTCATGAAGACGTCGCGGCGCAACTTCGTCGCGCACAAGGGCCGCATGGCGCTGTCCGCCATCGCGGTCATGCTGTCCGTGGCCTTCGTCTGCGGCACGCTGGTGTTCACCGACACCATGAACACCACCTTCGACAAACTGTTCGCGGTGACCAGCTCCGACGTCACGGTCAGCCCCAAGGCGGCCGAGGGGGGCGAGGACGCGCCGAGCCGCGGCAAGCCGGAGACCCTCGACGCCTCCGCCGTCGAGAAGGTCAAGACGGCCGAGGGCGTCCGCAGCGCCGAGGGCGGCGTCGTCTCGACGGCGGTCACCGTCGTCAACGCCAAGAACGAGAACATGGGTTCGTCCACCGGTGCCCCGACCATCGCGGGCAACTGGAGCGACAGCGAGCTCAAGTCCATGAAGATCGCCTCCGGCATCGCCCCGCGCGGCCCGGCCGAGGTGATGGTCGACGCCGACACCGCCGAGAAGCACCACCTCGCCATCGGTGACGAGCTGCGCACCATCGCGCTGCCCGGCGACATCCGCGCCAGGATCAGCGGCATCGCGGCCTTCAAGGTGACCAACCCGGGTGCGGCCGTCGTCTACTTCGACACCGCGACCGCCCAGACGGGCCTGCTCGGCGCCCCGAACACCTTCACGCACGTCAACGTGACCGCCAAGGACGGCGTGAGCAACGACCAGCTCAAGCAGAACATCGCCGCCGCGGTCGGCAAGGACACCTACAAGCTCCAGACGGCGAAGGAGGCCGCGGACTCCAACCGCAAGGACGTCGGCTCCTTCCTCGACGTCATGAAGTACGTGATGCTCGGCTTCGCGGGGATCGCCTTCCTCGTCGGCATCTTCCTGATCTTCAACACGTTCTCGATGCTGGTCGCCCAGCGCACCCGCGAGATCGGCCTGATGCGCGCCATCGGCGCGGACCGCGGCCAGGTCAACCGGTCGATCCTGGTCGAGGCGCTGCTCCTCGGCGTGGTGGGCTCCGTCCTGGGCATCGGCGCGGGCATCGGCATCGCCGTCGGCCTGATGAAGCTCATGGGCAGCATGGGCATGCACCTGTCCACCGACGACCTGACGGTCCTGCCCGCCACCCCGGTGCTGGGCCTGGTCCTGGGCATCATCGTCACCGTGGTCTCCGCCCTCGTCCCGGCCCTCCGGGCGGGCAAGGTCTCCCCGATGGCCGCCCTGCGCGACGCCGGCACCCCCGGCGACCGGAAGACCGGCGTCGTACGGGCCGTGCTCGGCCTGGTCCTCACCGGCGCCGGCACCGCCGCGCTGCTCCTGGCCGCGCAGGCCGACAAGGCCTCCACCGGCTCGATGTGGCTCGGCCTGGGCGTGGTCCTCACCCTGATCGGCTTCATCGTGATCGGCCCGCTGCTCGCGGGCGGCGTGGTGCGGGTGCTGTCCGCCCCGGTGCTGCGGCCCTTCGGTTCCATCGGCCGGCTGGCCGAGCGCAACGCGCTGCGCAACCCGCGCCGCACCGGCGCCACCGCCGCGGCGCTGATGATCGGGCTGGCGCTGGTCGCCTGCCTGTCGGTGGTCGGCTCCTCGATGGTGGCCTCCGCCACCGAGGAACTCGACAAGTCGGTCGGCGCGGACTTCATCGTCGCCTCCGAGAACGGCCAGCCCGTGATGCCGCAGGCCGAGCAGGCGATGCGCGCCACCAAGGGCCTCACCCACGTCACCGCCTACCGGGGTGCCGAGGTGAAGCTGACCGCGCCGGACGGGAGCTCGGCCAAGGACGAGCTGAGCGTCACCGACCCGACCTACGCCCAGGACGTGCGGCGCAAGATGATCGCGGGCGAGCACAAGGACGCGTACGCCGCGGGCGCCATGTCGGTCGGCTCCGAGTACGCCAAGGCGCACGCGATCAAGGTCGGCGACCGGATGAAGGTGGCCTTCGCCGGAGGCAAGGAGACCGAGCTGAAGGTCGCCGCGATCACCAGCGACGACGGCAACCTCGACAAGGGCGTGAAGTACGTCAGCACGGCCACCGCCGAGGCGAACCTGCCCGCCGACCGGATGCCGCGGCCGTTCATGCTGCTGGCCAAGGCCGAGAACGGGCAGGCGGACACCGCCTACACCGCGCTCAAGAACGACCTGGCGCAGTACCCGCAGTACAAGGTGCGCAACCAGACCGACTACAAGGAAGCGCTCAAGGACCAGGTCGGCTCGCTGCTGAACATGGTCTACGGGCTCCTCGCCCTCGCGATCATCGTGGCGGTCCTGGGCGTCGTCAACACCCTGGCCCTCTCGGTCGTCGAGCGGACCCGCGAGATCGGCCTGATGCGCGCCATCGGCCTCTCCCGCCGCCAGCTGCGCCGCATGATCCGCCTGGAGTCGGTGGTGATCGCCCTCTTCGGCGCGCTGCTGGGCCTCGGGCTGGGCATGGGCTGGGGTGCCACCGCCCAGCAGCTGCTCGCCCTCCAGGGCATGAAGGTCCTGGAGATCCCGTGGTCGACGATCATCGGCGTCTTCGCCGGGTCGGCCCTGGTGGGCCTGTTCGCCGCACTGGTCCCGGCCTTCCGGGCGGGGCGGATGAACGTACTGAACGCGATCGCGAGCGAGTAGTACGCAACGCGGTCGTCACGGGGGAACCACGGGGGAACCACGGGGAAAGGTCCGGCCCCGGTCCGCTCTTCGGAGCGGGCCGGGGCCGGTGCCGTTCCCGCGGTATCCGGCCCCCGCGGGGCGTGCCGGATACCGCGAGCGGGCGACCCCGGCGCGTCGTAGGGTGGGAAGCCCCGGCCCGTGAGACGTGTCGGGCCCTTCGCGTTGCCCCTTCACCGGACGGAAGCCTCCTTTCATGAGCCTGCACGGACTGCTCGACGCCGTCACCCGGGACCCGGCCCTCGCCGAGGCGGTCACCGCGGCCGGCGACGGCAACCGCATGCACGTGGACCTCGTCGGACCGCCGGCCGCACGGCCCTTCGCCATCGCCGCGCTGGCCGCCAGGACCGAGCGGACCGTGCTCGCGGTCACCGCCACCGGGCGGGAGGCCGAGGACCTGGCCGCCGCGCTGCGCTCGTTCCTGCCGCCCGACGAGGTCGCCGAGTACCCGTCCTGGGAGACCCTTCCGCACGAGCGGCTCTCGCCGCGCAGCGACACCGTGGGCCGGCGGCTCGCCGTACTGCGCCGCCTCGTGCACCCGAGCAAGGACGACCCGGCCGCAGGGCCCGTCTCCGTCGTCGTCGCGCCGATCCGGTCCGTGCTCCAGCCGCAGGTCAAGGGGCTCGGCGACCTGGTTCCGGTGAGCCTGCGCCAGGGCGTGAGCGCCGATCTGGGGGAGGTCACCGAGGCGCTGGCCGCGGCCGCGTACGCCCGCGTCGAGCTCGTCGAGAAGCGCGGGGAGTTCGCCGTGCGCGGCGGCATCCTCGACGTGTTCCCGCCCACCGAGGAGCACCCGCTGCGCGTGGAGTTCTGGGGCGACGAGGTCGAGGAGATCCGCTACTTCAAGGTCGCCGACCAGCGGTCCCTGGAGGTCGCCGAGCACGGGCTGTGGGCCCCGCCCTGCCGGGAGCTGCTGCTGACCGACGAGGTGCGGGAGCGGGCCGCGGCCCTCGCCGAGGAGCACCCCGAGCTCGGCGAACTGCTGAACAAGATCGCCGAGGGGATCGCGGTCGAGGGCATGGAGTCCCTCGCCCCGGTCCTCGTGGACGACATGGAACTGCTGATCGACGTCCTGCCGACCGGGTCCATGGCCGTGGTGTGCGACCCGGAGCGGGTGCGCACCCGGGCCGCGGACCTGGTGGCGACCTCCCAGGAGTTCCTGATGGCCTCCTGGGCCGCCACCGCCGGCGGTGGCAAGGCCCCGATCGACGTCGGCGCGGCCTCGCTGCGCGGGATCGCGGACGTACGGGAGCACGCGCGCGAGCTGGGCATGATGTGGTGGTCGGTGTCCCCCTTCGCGGCCGGCGAGGCCGAGGGCGGCGGGGACACGCTCAAGCTCGGCATGCACGCCCCGGAGGCCTACCGCGGCGACACCGCCCGTGCGCTCGCCGACACCAAGGGCTGGATCGCCGACGGCTGGCACACCGTCTACCTCACCGAGGGCCACGGCCCGGCCGCCCGCACCGTCGAGGTGCTCGGCGGCGAGGGCATCGCGGCCCGGCTCGAGGCCGATCTGCGCACCCTGGAGCCGTCGATCGTCCACGTCGCGTGCGGCTCGCTCGACAACGGGTTCGTCGACCCCGCGCTCAAGATCGCCGTCCTCACCGAGACGGACCTGACCGGCCAGCGCACCGCCACCAAGGACCTGGGCCGGATGCCGACCCGGCGCCGCAAGTCCATCGACCCCCTCACCCTGGAGGTCGGCGACTACATCGTCCACGAGCAGCACGGCGTCGGCCGCTACATCGAGATGGTGCAGCGCACCGTCCAGGGCGCGACCCGTGAATACCTCCTCGTCGAGTACGCCCCCGCCAAGCGCGGCCAGCCCGGCGACCGCCTCTACATCCCCACCGACCAGCTGGAGCAGGTCACCAAGTACGTCGGCGGCGAGGCCCCGACCCTGCACCGGCTCGGCGGCGCCGACTGGACCAAGACCAAGGCGCGCGCGAAGAAGGCGGTCAAGGAGATCGCCGCCGACCTCATCAAGCTGTACAGCGCGCGCATGGCGGCCCCCGGCCACACCTTCGGGCCCGACACCCCCTGGCAGCGGGAGCTGGAGGACGCCTTCCCGTACGCGGAAACGCCCGACCAGCTCACCACCATCGCCGAGGTCAAGGAGGACATGGAGAAGTCCGTCCCCATGGACCGCCTGATCTGCGGCGACGTCGGCTACGGCAAGACCGAGATCGCGGTCCGGGCCGCCTTCAAGGCGGTCCAGGACGGCAAGCAGGTCGCCGTCCTCGTCCCCACCACGCTGCTGGTGCAGCAGCACTTCGGGACCTTCTCCGAGCGCTACAGCCAGTTCCCGGTCAGCGTGAAGGCGCTTTCCCGCTTCCAGAGCGACACCGAGTCCAAGGCCACGCTGGAGGGCCTGCGCGAGGGCTCCGTGGACATCGTCATCGGCACGCACCGGCTCTTCTCGCAGGAGACCAAGTTCAAGGACCTGGGCCTGGTCATCGTCGACGAGGAGCAGCGGTTCGGCGTCGAGCACAAGGAGCAGCTGAAGAAGCTGCGCGCCAACGTCGACGTGCTGACCATGTCCGCGACCCCGATCCCGCGCACCCTGGAGATGGCGGTGACCGGCATCCGCGAGATGTCGACCATCACCACCCCGCCCGAGGAGCGCCACCCGGTGCTCACGTTCGTCGGCCCGTACGAGGAGAAGCAGATCGGCGCGGCCATCCGGCGCGAACTGCTGCGCGAGGGCCAGTGCTTCTACATCCACAACCGGGTCGAGTCCATCGACCGGGCGGCCGCCAAGCTGCGCGAGATCGTGCCCGAGGCGCGGATCGCGACCGCGCACGGGCAGATGTCCGAACAGGCCCTGGAACAGGTCGTCGTGGACTTCTGGGAGAAGAAGTTCGACGTCCTCGTCTCCACGACCATCGTCGAGTCCGGCATCGACATCTCCAACGCCAACACCCTCATCGTGGAGCGCGGCGACAACTTCGGCCTCTCCCAGCTGCACCAGCTGCGCGGCCGCGTCGGACGCGGCCGCGAGCGCGGGTACGCGTACTTCCTCTACCCGCCGGAGAAGCCGCTCACCGAGACCGCGCACGAGCGGCTCGCGACGATCGCCCAGCACACCGAGATGGGCGCCGGCATGTACGTGGCGATGAAGGACCTGGAGATCCGCGGCGCGGGCAACCTGCTCGGCGGCGAGCAGTCCGGGCACATCGCCGGCGTTGGCTTCGACCTGTACATCCGCATGGTCGGCGAGGCCGTGGCGGACTACCGGGCCGCGGTCGAGGGCGGGGTGGAGGAGGAGCCGCCGCTCGAGGTCAAGATCGAGCTGCCGGTCGACGCGCACGTCCCGCACGACTACGCGCCCGGCGAGCGGCTGCGCCTCCAGGCCTACCGGTCCATCGCGTCGGCGAACTCCGAGGCGGACATCAAGGCCGTGCGCGAGGAGCTCCACGACCGCTACGGCAAGCTGCCGGAGCCGGTGGAGAACCTGCTGCTGGTGGCGGGGCTGCGGATGCTGGCGCGGGCCTGCGGGGTCGGCGACATCACCCTCCAGGGCGTCAACATCCGCTTCGGGCCGGTGGAGTTGCGCGAATCGCAGGAGCTGCGCCTCAAGCGGCTCTACCCGGGCGCGGTGCTCAAGCCGGCCACCTCGCAGGTGCTGATCCCGCGGCCGAAGACCGCCCGGGTGGGCGGGAAGCCGCTGGTCGGACGGGAACTGCTCGCCTGGACCGGGGAGTTCCTCACCGCGATCCTCGGGTCGTAAGCGCTTCCTTACGACGGCTTCCTTACGGCCGCTTCGGTACGACCGCTTGCGTGCGACGCGGTGCGCGGCCGGTGACCTGCGGGTCCCCGGCCGCGCCGCAGGCTGCTCGGGCGGGGCCTACCTGTTCGGGTCCTCGTCGATGCCCAACTGCTTCTCGACCTGCTGCTGGCCCTGATCGACCTGCTTGGCGTACTTGTTGCCGGTGCGCTGGTTGACCTGCTGCTCGGCGGCGTCGGACGCCTGCTTCGCCTGCTTGCCGTGGGCCTGCAGCATTTCCTTGGCCCTGTCGAAGATCCCCATGCGAGGGCTCCCTTCCGTATCCCTTTTGCGACGCTACGCGCGTTTGCGGGGATCCGCCCGCCGAGGCCGGTGTCAGACCGATTCGCCGGGGGCGCCGCCACCCAGCTTCGACAGGTCCAGGACGTCCGCGCCCTGCGGCAGGGCCGTGTCGACCGGCGTGCCGAACGCGGAGAAGAGGATCTCCCCGCTCTCGTCCCCCGAAATGGTGGACTTGAGCAGGTACGGGGTGCCCTGGGTGGCTATGTAGTCGACCTCCGTGCCCTCCTTGGCCGCCGAGGTGATGGCCAGCGCCTGCTTGCCGTCGATGGCGACCGTCTCGCCCTTGCGGGCCAGCGGGCTGGGCTTGCTGGTGCCGCCCGTCAGTTTGCCGAGGTCGCAGACGTGGGCGAACGAGGCGGCCTCGGGGTCGGAGAGCGGCATCTTCAGCCAGCGGTCGGCGAGCATGGTGACCATCGCGTCCGTCTGCTTCTTGGGGGTGTGCTTCTTCGCGGCCACGGCCCGCCAGTAGTCGGCGTCCCCCTTGAAGTGCATGAGGTCACTGGACTTGACGAGGTCCACCTTGCCCATGGCCTCGTACCGGATCGCGCCGTTGCAGCCGCCCTTCTTGTCGAGGGAGAGGTCGAACTCCACCTGCTTGCCCTCCTCGCGCAGCTTCGCGACGACGTGCGCCGACTCGACCTTGCGCATGGCCTCGTACGACTGGCTCAGGATCTCGGCGCCCGACAGGTCCGCGAGCACGCCCGTGCTCTTGTCCTTGCCCTTGGCCGTCGGCGACGGCGTGGCCGCGCCCGAGGCCTGCTCGGCGGCGCGGGCCGCCCTGCCGACGTCGGCGGCCTTGCCCCCGCCCCCCGGCAGGCAGGCCGTCGTCAGCCCGAACAGGGCCGAAGTGGCCAGCACCGACAGGCCGATGGTCCGGCTCCGCATGTGGATTCCCCCTAGGAACAACAACTCGACTGCCGAGGGTAGTCGCCGCCGGTCAGGAGGCCCCGACGATTTCCGCCCCGGCGGCGCGGCCCGCGGCGGACGAAGGTGTGCGGCGACCCTGCAACGGTTGCGCGCATCCCCTCACTGGCGGCCGGAAACGCTGTATACGCTCAGACCCGAAACTTCGTCGACACGGTCCGTCAGGAGCAGCGATGCACGGCCCCGGCCTCCCGCCGCAGCAAGGCCCCCAGCCCAGTACCGGGGGAATCGTGGCACTGCGCGTGCTGTTCGCCCTGCTGCCCGTCCTGAGCTGCGGCTTCCTGGGATGGGGCACGATGCTGCGGCTCGCGGTCGTCACCCGCAAGCCCCGGGACTGGTGGCTGCTGGCCGTCAACTGCGCGCTCAGCGTCGCCTGTATCGCACTGATCGGCGCCGACACGACGCCCAACACCGACGGCTGGCAGAGCGATACCGGCGCCTTCGGCATCATCATCACCGGCTTCCTGACCTGCGTGTACTTCCTCGTCGCCGACATCCGCCACTACGCAGCCCGCGCGGCGGCGGCCCCGGCCGCCCCCTGGTACCCGGCGCAGCCCGCGCCGTACGTTCCGCCGCAGCAGCAGGCCCGGCCGGCGTACGGGTACCCGCCGGCCCAGCAGCACACGCCGACCCCGACGCCGGGCCCGGCCCCCACACCGGCTCCCGGGCCGGCCACCCCGCCGCGGATCGGACAGGTGCGCGCCGAGCTCGACGAGCTGAGCGAACTGCTGCGCAAGCAGACGCCGCACCCGCACCCGAATCCGCAGGCGAACCCGAACCCGCCCGGCAGCGAAGGTGAGGGCCCGGCCCGGTGACCGACGACGACCGGATCATCGGCGAGCGCTACCAGCTCGCCTCCGTCCTGGGACAGGGCGGCATGGGCCAGGTCTGGACGGCGTACGACCAGCGGCTGGACCGCCGCGTCGCCGTCAAGCTGCTGCGCCCCGACAAGGTGGCGGGCCCCGGCTCCGTCGCCGACGAGCTGCGCCGCCGCTTCGTGCGCGAATGCCGGGTCACGGCGCAGGTGGACCACCCGGGCCTGGTCACGGTCCACGACGCGGGCAGCGACGGCGACGAGCTGTTCCTCGTCATGGGCTACGTCGAGGGCACCGACCTCGCCGACCACCTCGCCCAGCACGACCCCTACCCCTGGCAGTGGGCGGTCGCCGTGGTCGCCCAGCTGTGCGGGGTGCTGTCGGCCGTGCACGCGGTGCCGATCGTGCACCGCGACCTGAAGCCGCGCAACGTGATGGTCCGCCCGGACGGCACCGTGCTGGTCCTCGACCTCGGTGTCGCCTCGGTGATGGACACCGACACCACCCGCCTCACCAGCACCGGCACACCGATCGGCAGTCCGGCGTACATGGCGCCCGAGCAGGCGATGGGCGGCGCGGTGGGCCCCCACACCGACCTCTACGCACTCGGCGTCCTGCTGTACGAACTCCTCAGCGGCAACGTCCCGTTCGCCGGGTCCACCGCACTCGGCGTACTGCACCGCCACCTGTACGAGCCGCCCGTTCCGGTCCGCAGGATGCGCCCCGAGATCCCGCACCAGCTCGAGGCGGTCCTGCTGCACCTGCTCGCGAAGGACCCGCAGGACCGGCCCGCCTCCGCACAGCACGTGTACGAGGCCCTCGCATCGCTGCTGCCCAAGGAGGGCACGCCGGCGGGCACGCTCGACCCGACCCGCCCCTTCCTGCGCCCCCACGCCCCCTGGCCGGACCGCGCCTCCACCGTCCCGCCGCAGCCGACCCTCCCGCCGACGCCGCCCCGGAAGCCGGACATCCCGGCCGCGGTGGACGAGGCCCGCAGCCTGCTGGACGAGGGCCGCCTCACCCAGGCCGTGGACATCCTCGGCGGGATCCTCCCGGCGGCCGAGGCGGAGCACGGCGAGCACTCACCGGTGGTCCGCTCCCTGCGCAAGCAGTACGCCGCCACGCTGATGGACGACGGCCAGTACCGCCGCGCCCTGCCCGAACTGCGCCGCCTGGCCGACGAGTTCCCAGCCGGCGACCCCCAGTCCCTGCGCTTCCGCTACGACGCGGCCCAGTGCCTGGAACAGCTCGGCGCCCCCGGCGCCGCCCTGGCCGAATACCGCTCCCTGCTCCCGCTGTTCGAGAACCACTACGCCAACCCGGACCCCGGCCTCCCGCTGGAGGTCCGCCGCCGGATAGCCCAGCTGCTGCTCTCCATGGGCGACCGCCCCGCGGCCCACGACACCCTGGCCCGCCTCCTGTTCGACGCCGAGCGCGTCCACGGCCCGGCGCACCCCTTCTCGACGGAGGTCCGCCGCACCCTGCACTGGCTGAGCCAGGTCCGCTGACGCCGGCGCTCACGCCCCGGTCGCGGCGAGCTCCGCGGAGGCGTCGGCCTCCCGGGCGCCCGGTACGACCGTCCGGCCGGCCCGGGGCATGCGGCGGCGCTGCACCGCGAGGAACGCGCCCAGCAGCAGGAGGGCCGCTGCCGCGACGGCCGTGCCAGGGAGGAGGCCCGGGGGGCGGAACGTACAGGTGATCGCCGTGGTGCCCGGGGTCACGGGGACGGAGACCAGGCCCAGGTACGGCGTCGCCGGGCGGTCGTTGCAGGTCCAGCCCGCGATCGCCGGGGACGAGAGGACCGCCGTGCCCGTGGTGCCCGCCGGGACGGTGGCGCGCACGGTCGACGAGCCGACCCGCAGGGACGTCGGCGCCGACGCGCGGAGCGCGGCCACCGCCGGGTCCAGGCGGGCGCGGTCCAGGCAGGACAGGGCCCAGCGCGGGGGCGCGGCAGCGTCGAAGACCAGCGCCGAGGAGGCCCCCCGGGAGGCGCCCAGCGGCTGGAGGGCCGCCCGGTTGCGGGGGGCGTTGCCGTTCAGCCGGAACGCGCGGCCGTCCGCGAGGCGGGCCGTCGCGTTGTACTCCGGGGCCCAGAGGTAGGCCTCCGTGCCCGCGCGGCACACCCCGGGGGAGACGGGGTCCTCGTACACCTTCGCGCCCAGCAGGAGTTCCTGGTTGGCGAACGGGGGCCCGTCGACCTCGCCGTACGAGGGCACGGGCCCCGGCGGGCGGACCGTGACCAGCGGCGGGACGACCTGCGCGCGGCCGATCGTGCCGTCCGGCTGCAGGCGGGCGCCGACCGCGAACACCGCGTCCGTCACCGGGTTGTCGATGCTCTGCACGTTGCGCCCGCGCGAGGTCCAGCCCGCCCCGAGGGCCACCATCGTCCGCGTGAACACATCGGGGGTGTGGCTGCTGTAGTACGCGCCGCCCTCCCCGCCCAGCAGCAGCGGATCGTTGCCCGACAGGGCCGGCCGGCTCGGGTCCGTGCGGTACGCGGGCCAGCCCTCGGCGCCGGCCAGGGCCTCGGCGCGCGCCGTGTGCGCCGCCCCCCACGAGGGGTAGTCGTCCAGGCCGCCCAGCTTGCCCTTGTGCCCGAACGCCGTCGTCGCGGCCGCCTGTCCGATCAGTACGAGCGCCAGCACCCCGGCCGCCGGGAGGACCAGCCTGCGGTGGCGCAGGCACCACCAGGCACCCGCCGCGAGCGCCAGCCCGCCGCAGAACAGAACGACCCCCCACGTCGTCGCCAGCGTGCTGCCGCTCGCCGCCACGGCCGCGGCGGCCAGCAGCGCCGCCCCCGCCGCCAGCGCCCGCGGCCCCGGCAGCCCGGCCGTCGCCAGCCCGGACCACGCGGCGATCACGGCCACCCCGGCCAGCACGAACGTCTGCCGGTACGGGCTGCCGTTCGGGGTCGCGAACACGTGCCAGGCCAGGTGCGTCGGCGTCCACTGGAAGGAGAGCAGGACGGCCGCCGTCAGCCCCGCCCACCCCAGGCGGGCCGGCAGCGGCACCGCCCGGTGGAACGGCAGGGCCGCCACCAGCAGCAGCGTCCCCGTACCCACGAAGAGCGCCGGCGAGGAGAAGGAGTACGTGCCGGGCAGGACCCGCGCGAACAGGTCCGGCCAGGAGACCGGCGCGAACTGCCGCGTCCACCCCGGGTACGCCTGCTTCGAGCTCAGGAAGAGGGGGACCAGCACCGGGGCGGACACCGCGATGCCCAGCAGGGTCGCCCCCGCACCACGGACGAGCACCCGCAGCCGCTCCCGTACCCCCTGGCGCGTCAGCACCACCCGCAACAGGAGGACCAGCGCCGCGCCCAGCGTCGCCATGTAGGCCGTGTAGAAGTTCGCCGTCCAGCACAGCGCCGCCACGAGGACGGCGAGCGCCGGCCGGCGCCCCCGCAGCGCCCATTCACCCGTCAGACACAGGAGCGGGAACGCGATCAGCCCGTCGAGCCACATCGGGTTGTACGACGCCTCGATCACGGACCAGCCGCACAGCGCGTACGAGGCCGCCAGCAGCCCCGCCGCCCACCACGGCCCGCGGCGCTGCGTGCGCAGCAGCCAGGCCATCGCCGCCGCGGCGGCGCCCATCTTGACCACGGTGACCACGTACACCGCGAGGTCGATGTCCTCGCGCGGGAACAGGGCGACGAGCACCGCGAACGGGCTCGAGAGGTAGGTGCCGAAGTCGGGCAGGAAGCTCGTGCCGTAGCCGGACTGCCAGTTGAGCAGCAGCCCGCCCTCCGCGCGCCCGTGCAGGAGGTCCCACAGGTGGGCGTGGAAGGGGACGAACTGGTTCCCGAGGTCGTTGATGCTGCGGTGGCGGTGCCCGTACGGGAACACGCGGGCGGCCGCGTCCCCGGCGCACACGGCCACCACCGTGATCAGGGCGGCGAGGGCCGAGCCGTGCAGGCTCCGGCGGCGCGGCGAGCGGTGCGGTGTCGACATGGTGGGCCGACCTTGGCAGCGCCGGGGGACAGCAGGATGGCCAGAGGGTGAACGCGTACCCCAACACCCCGGGAATCGTTGGTCGAACCAGTGGCTCGGATCACCTTGACTGCATACCATCGATCACCGCACGGCCCTTGTGCACCGACGCACAATCTCCCGGCCCTGGAGGCTCCTTTGCACCGTCGCACTGCGCTCTCCGTCTCCGCCGCCCTGCTCGTGGCGGCCCCCCTGCTGTCCGCCTGCTCGGGTCAGGCCCGCCCCGGCACCGCGGCCGTCGTCGGCGGCGAACGGATCACCACCTCCGCGCTGCAGGCCCAGGTGGGCGACGTCCGCGCTGCGCAGAACGGGTCCGGGCCGACCGCCGCCCAGCTCATCCAGGCCTCGCCCGGCCTGGAGCGCGTCAAGCTCAACAAGATGATCCAGACCGTCGTCCTGGAACGCGCCGCGAAGGAGGCGGGCGTGAGCGTCGGCGAGAAGGAGGTCCAGGACTTCCGCAAGGCCCAGCTGGAGAAGGCGGGCGGCAGCGAGAAGCTGGCCGCGGCCGCCCTCGAGCAGGCCCAGCTGGCGCCCGGCCAGCTCGACGCCGACGCCCGCTTCAAGCTGCTGCGCGACAAGCTCTTCGACCACTACGGCAGCCAGGACAAGGCCGTCGAGAAGCTCGCGTCCGCCGCGAAGGCGCTGCACATCGAGGTGAACCCGCGCTACGGCGTCTGGGACGCTCAGCAGATCGTGCTCGGCGACCAGGACACCCCGTGGATCGTCCAGCGGACCCGGCCCGAGCAGGCCCCCGCCGGAGCCTGAGCCACCCGTCCGGAGGTAGGTTCGGAGGGTGACCGACCACGCCGCCGAACCCGCCCCCGCCGTGCCCGCCGCCGATCCCGCCGCTGCCGGCGACACCCCTGCCGACGACACCGCCGCCGGCCGGATCGTCCTGCTGACCGCCAGCCACCGGGTCGCCCCCGGCCTGCTGTCCTGGCCGGCCTGGCAGACCCTGCACGCCGCGGACCGGGTGCTGTGCGCCGACCCGGGGCACCCGCAGCTTCCGTACCTGCGCGAGGCGGGCGTCGAGGTCGCACACGAGACCCCCGACGCGCACGCGCTGGTCGAGGCCTGCGCCGGCGGCCGTACGGTCGTGGTGATCCCCGGCGGCGAGGGTGACCAGCGCCTCACCGACGGGCTGGCCCGGCTCGCCGGCTCCGGCCGCGTCGACATGCCCGACCTCGAGCTGCTGCCCGGCTCCTACGATCTGCCCGGCGCGCGCCTGCTCGACCTCGTCCAGGTGATGGACCGGGTCCGCCGGGAATGCCCCTGGACCTCGCGCCAGACCCACGAAGGACTGGTCAAGTACGCCACGGAGGAGGCGTACGAGCTGGTCGAGGCCATCGAGGAGGGGGACCGGGAGGCGCTGCGCGAGGAGCTGGGCGACGTGCTCCTCCAGGTCGTCTTCCACGCGCGGATCGCCGAGGAGCACACCGACGAGCCGTTCTCCATCGACGACGTGGCCGGCAGCCTCGTCGAGAAGCTGATCCACCGGCACCCGCACGTCTTCGGGGACGCGGACGCGCAGACCCCGGAGGACGTCAGCGCCCACTGGCAGCGCACCAAGGCGGTCGAGAAGCAGCGGGAGTCGGTCACCGACGGGATCCCGCTGGGCCAGCCCGGTCTCGCGCTCGCGGCCAAGCTCGCCGGCCGGGTCCGTACGGGCGGCGTGGCCGTGGAACTGCCCCGCGGCGAGGGCATCGGGTACGAACTGCTGGAACTGGCGGCGCGCGCCGAGGCGGCGGGCGTCGACCCCGAGACCGCGCTGCGCGCCGCGGCCCGCGTCTACCGGGACGCGATCCGCGCCGCCGAGGGCGTGGCCGGCGAGTAGCCCGCAGGAGGTCTACCGGGGGGCGCGCGCCGACGGGTCGTGCCAGTGCGGGGCGGGGCGGCTGAGGAACCACTCCCCGAAGCCCAGGGGCCGGCCGTTCGGGCCGTGGCCCGTGCCGGCGGCGGGTACGGAGTCGTGGAAGATCCGGCCGGGGAGGGCACCGAGCTCCCGGAGCAGGTACGCGGTCTCGTCGATGAACGGCGGCGGGCCGCTGAGGTAGACGTCCTGCTCGGGCCACAGCGCCCGGTGGCCGAGCGCGGTCGCGAGCCGCCCGGTGGCCTGGTTGCGGTGCTGTCCGGGGGCGGGCGTGATGTAGGTGACGCCGAGCCAGCCGAAGGCGGCGGCGTACTCGTCGATCAGCGGGCGGTCGTAGAGGTGGGCGGCGTCCCGGGCGACGACGAAGAGCCTCACGTCCTGATCGGGGGGTTGCCCGGTGAGCTCCTCCAGCATGGCCCGGACCGGCGCCCAGCCGGTGCCCGCCGCGATGAAGCTGACCGGCCGGTCGGCGCGGCGGAAGGTCAGCCGCCCACCGGCCGCGCCGAGCCGCAGCATCTCGCCCGGCCGGGCCTCGCGGACCAGGGCGGTGCTGAGCCGCCCCTGCTCGATGCGGCTGACGTGCAGGTCGAGGGTGCCGTCCGGGCGCGGGGCGTTCCCGATGGAGTAGGTGCGCCAGGTCGTCGGGACCCGTTCGCTGCTCACGCTCACGTACTGGCCGGGGAGATAGGGGAGGGGGGCGTGCGGGCGCAGGGTCAGCACCGCTATGTCCTCCCCGTACTGGAGGTGGCGCACGATCTCGGCGTCCCACCACGGCGGGTCCTCGCTCGCGGCGGCTCCTTCCATCATGGCGTCGGCGATCACCTGGTACGCCTCGGACCAGGCCTTCTCCACGCCCGGGGTCCAGGCCTCTCCGGAGGTCCGGGCGAGTGCGGCGAGCAGGCTGGAGCCGACGGCCGCGTAGTGCTCGGGCCTGGCGAGGAACTTGCGGTGGTCGCGGCCGAGGTGGTGGAGATAGGGGAGGAGGCCCTCGTCGTCGAGGTGGGCGACCACGTGGGTCAGCGCGGCGAAGAGCCGGTCGCGCTGGCGTTCCATGTCCTCGGCGGAGGACGGGAAGAGTTCTCGGATCCCGGGGTTGTGCCAGAAGAGGTGGGAGTAGAAGTACTTGACCGCGTGCTCGGCCCTTCTCTCCACCACCGCGAAACTGCTCTTCAAGATCCTCGCATCCACAGAACCGAAAGTAGGAGGGCCGGGGAACGCGAGGTCAAGCGATGGCGGATCTACGGACAGCCGCGGCGAACGACCCATATGGGATGCCGGCCGGCCCGCGGGATACGGTCATCGGGTGCACGAGCCGACCTCCGCAGCCCCCGCAGACAGCACTCCTCCCCAGGGCCCGCCCCTGTTCGACTGGGAGTTCGCGACCGATCCGTATCCGGCGTACGCCTGGCTGCGCGAGCACTCCCCGGTGCACCGCACGAAGCTCCCCAGCGGGGTCGAGGCCTGGCTGGTCACCCGGTACGCCGACGCCCGCCAGGCCCTCGCGGACCAGCGGCTCAGCAAGAACCCGGCGCACCACGCGGAGCCGGCGCACGCCAAGGGCAAGACCGGGATCCCGGGGGAGCGCAAGGCGGAGCTGATGACGCACCTGCTCAACATCGACCCGCCGGACCACACCCGGCTGCGGCGGCTGGTGTCGAAGGCGTTCACCCCGCGCAGGGTGGCCGAGTTCACCCCGCGGGTGCAGGAGCTGACCGACCACCTCATCGATGGGTTCGCGAGCAAGGGGGAAGCCGATCTCATCCACGAGTTCGCCTTCCCGCTCCCCATCTACGCCATCTGCGAGATGCTCGGCGTACCGCGCGAGGACCAGGACGACTTCCGCGACTGGGCCGGGATGATGATCCGCCACGGCGGCGGCCCGCGCGGCGGTGTCGCCCGCTCCGTGAAGCAGATGCGGACCTACCTCGGCGAACTCATCCACCGCAAAAGGGATGATCTGGGCAATGACCTCATCTCCGACCTGATCCGCGCGAGCGACCACGGCGACCACCTGACGGAGGCCGAGGCCACGGCGATGGCCTTCATCCTCTTGTTCGCGGGCTTCGAGACCACGGTGAACCTGATCGGAAACGGGGTGCACGCCCTGTTCATGAACCCCGGTCAGCGCACCCGCCTCCAGGACTCCCTGGCCGCCGGGGAGAGCAGCCTGCTGGAGACCGGCATCGAGGAGCTGCTCCGCTACGACGGCCCCGTGGAGCTGGCCACCTGGCGGTTCGCCACCGAGCCGCTGACCCTCGGGGGCCAGGACATCGCGGCCGGCGATCCGGTGCTCGTCGTCCTCGCCGCGGCCGACCGGGACCCCGATCGGTTCGCCGATCCCGACACCCTCGACCTCTCACGCACCGACAACCAGCACCTCGGATACGGGCACGGCATCCACTACTGCCTGGGTGCTCCGCTCGCACGACTTGAAGGGCAGACGGCGCTTGCGACTTTGCTGACGCGTCTGCCCGATCTGGAACTCGCTGTTCCGCCCAACGAGCTTCGCTGGCGCGGGGGTCTGATCATGCGTGGCCTGCGCACTCTTCCCGTCAGGTTCACAGCCCGAAACATCTGAAGGCACCCTGACCGTAAGTCAGCCACGGTCAAGAGTTGTGACTTGCGTGCTAAGACGGCTAGGTTCTGCCGTTACCCAGCCGTTATGCGAAAGGTGCAGCTCATGCGTTCCGGGAACGGCCGCCACAGACGCCCCCGCCAGGTACCCGCGATAGTCGTCACCGCCGGAGTCACCGGTTCCGCCCTGGCTCTGCCGCTGCTCGCCGCCACCGGCGCGAGCGCGGCGGACACCTCCACGTGGGACAAGGTCGCCGAGTGCGAGAGCGGCGGCTCCTGGAGCGCCAACTCCGGCAGCGGGTCCTACGGCGGACTTTCGTTCACGCAGGAGCAGTGGAACTCCTCCGGCGGCCTCGACTTCGCCGAGCGCCCCGACCTCGCGAGCCGTTCGCAGCAGATCGCCGTCGCCGAGCGGGTCCTGGGCACGCAGGGCCCCCAGGCGTGGGGGCAGTGCTCGGAGTCGGCCGGGCTGACCCGGCAGGCCCCCGCCGCGTCCGTGGACCCGGGCCTGCCCGGCACGCTCGGCCCCGTCGCCGCGAGCCCCTCCCGCCCCGACCACTCGGTCCCGGCCGGCGGTACCGGCGCGAAGGCGCACGATTTCGGCGCCCCGACCCCGGCTCCGGCCCCGGCGCCGGACTTCACGCTCCCGCCGGCGCCGCTCGCGCCGAACAGCGGACTGCCCGTCATGCCCGACCCGGACGTGCCGTCCACGTCGCCGACCGTCCCGGTGCTCCCGGGCGACCCGACCGCCAACCCGGGTACTCCCACGGCCCCGACGGACCCGACCGCGCCGACGGCCCCGGGAAGCCCGACCAAGCCCGGCGGCCCGGCGGACCCGACCGTTCCGGTCGTTCCGGCCGACCCCGGCTCCCCCGCGGCCCCGGGCGCCCCGGGCGCCTCCACCGACCCGAGTGCCATCCCGGACCCCACCGGCACCGGCAAGCACCGTGGTACGCCCGCCCTCGAGCTGCCCGCCGCATCTGAGGGGGTGTCGGCGCCCTCGTACACCGTCCAGGCGGGCGACAGCCTGGCCACCATCGCGTCTGCCAAGGGGGTCAAGGGCGGCTGGAACGCGCTCTACCAGGCCAACGAGCAGGTCATCGGCGAGGACGCGGATCTGATCAAGCCCGGCCAGAACCTGGATCTAAGCTAGGAATAGCGGCACTTCGGACACCCGGAAAGAGCTGAATGTCCGTTATCTGCAAGTGAGACATGTGTCTCTTCCGGTCAACTGGCGTGTCCCGTCCGGAGCCTTCCGCAAACCCCGTCCTCACCTGCGCAAACGCCCGTAAGGGGAGCGCAAGTAGGGGCCGTTTCTCCCCGGTGTTCCTCGTTGAACATCGGGGAGAGACCTGTCTACCTTCTGAGTCGCCCGCCACCGCGGGCTCCTTCGACCGCATCGCCGAATCCTGCCGGCGGCCGGAGGGAACAGTCGTCGCGTCAAGCGCCGAAGGCAGGAGCGGGGGAACCAAGGTAGGCGCCGGGACCGGCCGTTGAGAGACGGTCACGGAAACGGCTAGGGGTTAAGTCGTGCGCCACGTCGCACGGCCGGGCACTCATCCGCCCGAACCCGACAGCTCACCTCGCAGGCGTCGGTGAGGAGAACTCCATGCTGCTTTCCGGCAAGGGCAAGCACCGTCGCGCCTCCAAGGCTGCCCGCATCGTCACGCTCGCCGGCGTCACCGGTGTCGTCGTCGCCGCCCCGCTGATGGCGGCCGGCTCGGCCTCCGCCGCCACCGCGTCCGAGTGGGACCGCGTCGCGCAGTGCGAATCCGGCGGCAACTGGTCCATCAACACGGGCAACGGCTACTACGGCGGCCTGCAGTTCTCGTCCTCCACCTGGGCCGCGTACGGCGGCAAGGCGTACGCCGCGCAGGCCAACCAGGCCTCCAAGTCGCAGCAGATAGCCATAGCCGAGAAGGTCCTCAAGGGCCAGGGCAAGGGTGCGTGGCCGTCCTGCGGCGTCGGCCTCTCCAACTCCTCTTACACCGGCGGTGGTACGACCGACACCCCGAAGAAGACGGAGCAGAAGACCGAGACCAAGAAGACCCAGCCGAAGAAGACCGAGCCGAAGAAGGAGACGAAGCGCTCCGAGGCTCCGACGACCCGCTCCGAGCGCTCCGAGGCCCCGGCCCCGAAGACCGGCAACGGCTCGTACGAGGTCAAGCCCGGCGACACCCTCGGCACCATCGCCGAGACCAACGGCGTCAAGGGCGGCTGGGAGAAGCTCTTCGAGCTCAACAAGGACATCGTCTCGGACGCCGACCTGATCTTCCCCGGTCAGAAGCTGAAGCTCAGCTGAACCCTGCCGTAACAACTGCGGCAGCGAGCACAGCACGCAGCATCCCCACCGCCCGGCGCGTCTTCCCCTCACGCGCCGGGCGGCGGCGTTTTTCCGGCCCGGGCCCCTCCTGTTCCCCTCCCGGACCCGCCCCGGACCCGGCCGGGACGGTGGCGATCAGGAGTCCTATGTACCGGAAGGCGGGTATTCGGGCCCTTTTTCGTCCCAGGAGGCGGGCGGTCGGCCGGCCTAGTGCCCGGAGCCGGTTAGGCTCTAGTCGGCGGGGCCATCCCACGGCCCGACATGCCACCGCACACCCAGCGTCACATCCCAGAAGGAGATGCTCGTGCCGTCCATCGACGTCGTCGTAGCCCGGGAAATCCTGGACTCCCGAGGCAACCCCACGGTCGAGGTCGAGGTGGGCCTCGACGATGGCAGCACCGGCCGTGCTGCAGTTCCGTCCGGCGCCTCCACCGGTGCTTTCGAGGCCATTGAGCTCCGCGACGGTGACCCCAACCGTTACATGGGCAAGGGTGTCGAGAAGGCCGTCCTCGCGGTCATCGAGCAGATCGGCCCGGAGCTCGTCGGCTACGACGCCACCGAGCAGCGCCTGATCGACCAGGCCATGTTCGACCTGGACGCCACCGACAACAAGGGCTCGCTCGGCGCCAACGCCATCCTCGGCGTGTCCCTCGCCGTCGCGCACGCCGCGTCCGAGGCCTCGGACCTCCCGCTCTTCCGCTACCTCGGCGGCCCGAACGCGCACCTGCTGCCCGTTCCGATGATGAACATCCTCAACGGTGGGTCGCACGCCGACTCCAACGTGGACATCCAGGAGTTCATGATCGCCCCGATCGGCGCGGAGTCCTTCTCCGAGGCGCTGCGCTGGGGTGCCGAGGTCTACCACACCCTCAAGAAGGTCCTGCACACCAAGGGCCTGTCCACCGGCCTGGGCGACGAGGGCGGCTTCGCCCCGAACCTGGAGTCCAACCGCGCCGCGCTCGACCTCATCGTCGAGGCCATCAAGCAGGCCGGCTACACCCCGGGCAAGGACATCGCGCTCGCGCTCGACGTCGCCGCGTCCGAGTTCTACAAGGACGGCAAGTACGAGTTCGAGGGCCAGTCCCGCTCGGCCGCCGAGATGACCGAGTACTACGAGGAGCTCGTCTCCGCGTACCCGCTCGTCTCCATCGAGGACCCGCTGTACGAGGACGACTGGGCCGGCTGGAAGGTCATCACCGACAAGCTGGGCTCCAAGGTCCAGATCGTCGGCGACGACCTCTTCGTCACCAACCCCGAGCGCCTGGCCCGCGGTATCGAGGAGGGCTCCGCGAACGCCCTGCTCGTCAAGGTGAACCAGATCGGTTCGCTGACCGAGACCCTCGACGCCGTCGAGATGGCCCAGCGCAACGGCTTCAAGTGCATGATGTCGCACCGTTCCGGTGAGACCGAGGACGTCACCATCGCCGACCTCGCCGTCGCCGTGAACTGCGGTCAGATCAAGACCGGCGCCCCGGCCCGCTCGGACCGCGTCGCCAAGTACAACCAGCTGCTGCGCATCGAGGAGATCCTCGACGACGCCGCGGTGTACGCGGGCCGCTCCGCCTTCCCGCGCTTCAAGGGCTGAGGGCTGAAGGCCGAGCGTTAATCACGCTCTTGCTTCCGTACGTCCCCGCACTCGGTCCCGTACCGTGTGCGGGGACGTATTGCGTAGTGCGTACCGCGTACAAGGGGAGGCGGGATCAATGGCCGGGAACCGGGATCGGTTCTCCACCTTCTCCACCGCGACCAGGCTCAAGCAGCTCGGCGAGCGGACCGCCGCCCACGTCTACCGCTCGCAGACGCGCCGCCAGGTCCGCCGCAGCCGGCTCACCGGCCGGGCCGCACTCCTGGTGCTCGTCCTCTGTACGCTGGTCGTCGCCCTCGCGTATCCGATGCGCCAGTACGTCTCCCAGCGCTCGGAGATCGCGGAGCAGCAGCGGGCCGCCGAGGCCGCGAGCCGACGCCTCGAACGCCTCCGCGACGAGAAGGCCCGCTGGCAGGACAACGCGTACGCGGAGCAGCAGGCGCGCAAGCACCTGCACTTCGTCCGACCGGGCGAGATCAGCTACATCATGACCGACCCCGGGGCGGGGGCCACCGAGCGGCACCGCACCGGAACGGCCGGATCCGGCCGGCCCTGGTACTCGAACGTCTGGGACGGCGTCGACAAGGCCGACCGCCCCGGCGAGTGACGGGCAACGGCACTGCGAGTACCGCGCCCCGAGCACCGCACCCATCCACGAGAACGAAGAGACTTCCTCCAGGCATGCAGACGCCCCCGCCCCAGACCGACCGGACCGAGCCGACCGACGCGGACATCGACGCGTTCCAGCAGCAGCTCGGCCGCCCGCCGCGCGGGCTGCGCGCCATCGCCCACCGCTGCCCCTGCGGCCAGCCGGACGTGGTGGAGACCGCCCCGCGCCTCCCCGACGGCACGCCCTTCCCGACGCTGTACTACCTCACCTGCCCGCGCGCGGCCTCCGCGATCGGCACGCTCGAGGCGAACGGCGTGATGAAGGAGATGCAGGCCCGCCTCGCCGAGGACCCCGAGCTGGCCGCCGCCTATCAGGCCGCGCACGAGGACTACATCCGGCGCCGTGACGCCATCGAGGTGCTCCAGGGCTTCCCGAGCGCCGGCGGGATGCCGGACCGGGTGAAGTGCCTGCACGTGCTGGTCGGTCACTCGCTGGCCGCCGGCCCCGGAGTGAACCCGTTCGGCGACGAGGCCCTCGCCATGCTGCCGGAGTGGTGGGCCAAGGGCGCCTGCGTCACCCCGTGCGCGCAGAAGGCGGAGAAGAAGGAGGCGGACGCGTGACCCGCGTCGCCGGCATCGACTGCGGTACGAACTCCATCCGCCTGCTCGTCGCGGACTGCGACCCCGCCACCGGCGAGCTGGTCGAGCTGGACCGGCGGATGACGATCGTCCGCCTGGGCCAGGGCGTGGACAAGACGGGCCGGCTGGCCCCGGAGGCGCTGGAGCGCACCTTCGCTGCCTGCCGCGAGTACGCGGCGGTCATCAAGGAGCTGGGTGCGGAGCGGCTGCGCTTCGTGGCGACCTCGGCCTCCCGCGACGCCGAGAACCGGGACGAGTTCGTTCAGGGGGTCCTCGGCATCCTGGGCGTCGAGCCCGAGGTGATCTCCGGTGACCAGGAGGCGGAGTTCTCCTTCATCGGCGCCACCAAGGAGCTGACGGGCACCACCCACATGGAGAAGCCGTTCCTGGTGGTGGACATCGGCGGCGGCTCGACCGAGTTCGTCGTCGGCGAGGAGCACGTACGGGCGGCCCTTTCGGTCGACGTGGGCTGCGTCCGCATGACCGAGCGCCACCTGGTGGTGGACGGAGCGGTCACCGACCCGCCGACCGCGCAGCAGATCGCCGCCATAAAGGCCGACATCGAGGCGGCGCTGGACCTCGTGGAGCAGACGGTCCCGCTGTCCGAGGCGCGCACGCTGGTGGGCCTGGCCGGCTCGGTGACCACGGTCGCCGGGATCGCGCTGGGGCTGCCGGAGTACATCTCCTCCGCGATCCACCACGCGCGCATCCCGTACGAGCAGGTCCGTGAGATCACCGAACGCATGCTGACGTCGGTGCACGCCGAACGCGCGGCGATCCCGGTCCTGCACCCGGGCCGGGTGGACGTCATCGGCGCGGGCGCCCTCGTGCTGCTCGCGATCATGGAGCGCATCGGCGCCGCGGAGGTCGTGGTCTCGGAGCACGACATCCTCGACGGAATCGCCTGGTCCATCGCCTGACGGGTGGGTCGCGGGAGGCTGGTGCGGGGCTCGTGCGGGCGTCGTGGGGAGCCTGTCGGGGACGTCCGGGGGCCCTTACGGGGGCTTTAGGTCCCGTCCTCCGCAGAAAGTTCGTGAAGTTCTTCACAAGGAAACGGGGCCTGATGGGCCGCGGGAAGGCCTCTTTGGGGGGCTCCCGGGGCTCGCAGGCCTCTTTTTCGTGGCGTTCGTGCGTTTCGAGGGCGCAGTCCGGCCTCGTCGGTAGGTATCCACCAACCCGGTGGTCTACTCCGCTTACGGGCTTGGAGGCCAGTTCAGGACGGGTGAACAACGACTCCCGTTACACCCTGGTTCCCGTTCGGCGCCATGACCTCCGTCACGTGGGCCGCGCAGTGTAGCAGAGCCCTTTCGGCACCTTGTGAAGGGGCTCACGAGCGACACCCCTTTGGGTGCTGGATACTCGTTCCATGAGCACCACGGAGCGTCCCAGGATCCTCGTTGTAGGAGGTGGGTACGTAGGCCTGTACGCGGCCAAGCGGATCATGAAGAAGATGCGCTATGGCGAGGCGACCGTCACGGTCGTCGACCCGCGGTCGTACATGACCTACCAGCCCTTCCTCCCCGAAGTGGCCGCAGGCAGCATCTCGCCTCGGCACGTCGTCGTCCCGCTGCGACGCGTGCTGCCCAAGGCAGAGGTTCTCACCGGCCGGGTCACCAGCATCGACCAGGACCGCAAGGTCGCCGTCGTCACGCCGCTCGTCGGCGAGGCGTACGAGCTGCCTTTCGACTACCTGGTGATCGCGCTCGGCGCCGTCTCCCGCACCTTCCCGATCCCCGGCCTCGCCGAACAGGGCATCGGCATGAAGGGCGTCGAAGAGGGCATCGGCCTGCGCAACCACGTCCTCGAGCAGCTTGACAAGGCCGAGTCCACGACGGACGAGAACGTCCGCCGCAAGGCCCTCACCTTCGTCTTCGTCGGCGGCGGCTTCGCCGGTGCCGAGACGATCGGCGAGGTCGAGGACATGGCCCGCGACGCCGCGAAGTACTACACCACCATCAAGCGCGAGGACATGCGCTTCATCCTGGTGGACGCGGCCGACAAGATCCTCCCCGAGGTCGGGCCCAAGCTCGGCACCTGGGGCAAGGAGCACCTCGAGTCCCGCGGCATCGAGATCTACCTCAGCACCTCCATGGACTCCTGCGTGGACGGCCACGTGGTGCTGAAGAACGGCCTCGAGGTCGACTCCGACACCATCGTGTGGACCGCAGGCGTCAAGCCCAACCCGGCGCTGGCCCGCTACGGCCTGCCGCTCGGCCCGCGCGGCCACGTCGACACCGCCCCGACCCTCCAGGTCCAGGGCACCGACTACATCTGGGCCGCGGGCGACAACGCCCAGGTCCCGGACGTCGCCGCCCGCAAGGCCGGCGTCGAGAACGCCTGGTGCCCGCCGAACGCCCAGCACGCGCTGCGCCAGGCCAAGGTCCTCGGCGACAACGTCATCTCGGGCATGCGGGGCTTCCCGCAGGCCGAGTACTCGCACTCCAACAAGGGTGCGGTGGCGGGCCTCGGCCTCCACAAGGGCGTCGCGATGATCGTCATGGGCAAGACGAAGATCAAGCTCAAGGGCCGGCTCGCCTGGTACATGCACCGTGGCTACCACGGCATGGCCATGCCGACCTGGAACCGCAAGATCCGCGTCTTCGCCGACTGGACCCTCGCCATGTTCCTCAAGCGCGAGGTCGTCTCCCTCGGTGCGCTCGAGACCCCGCGCGAGGAGTTCTACGAGGCCGCCAAGCCGGCGCCGGCTCCGGCCGCCGCGGCAGCCCCCGCCGCGAAGGCCAAGGCCTCCTGACCCGGGCCTGACCGGCAACACCTCCAGCACGTCCCCGAAGGGGCCGCCCGCCATCCGTGGTGCGGGCGGCCCCTTCGGCGTTCCCGGCGGCCCCCTCGGCGGCCTCCTCGGCGGCCCTCCGGCGACCCCGCCGTTGGAGCGGTGTCCGATTGACGGATCCCGGAAATGGGTAGGCCGTTCGGTCGGATCGTTCTGGAGGTGCCTACGATGACCGACGCCGCGCCGCGGCTGGCCGCTCTCGCCGAGACACTGCTGGGCGCCCCCGTGCCCGTCCGGATTCGCGCCTGGGACGGCAGCGAGGCCGGACCGCCCACCGGCCCCACCCTGGTGCTGGCCAACCGGCGCGCCTTGCGCCGTGTCCTGTGGCGACCGGGTGAACTGGGCCTGGCCCGTGCCTGGGTCGCCGGCGACATCACCGTCGAGGGCGACCTGTTCGAACTGCTCGACCGGGTGGCCGGCCTGCTCTGGGAGCGGGATCCCGTCACCGCCCCCGAAGCCGAGCCGGCGGTCCGCCGCTCGGGGCTCGGCAAACTCGCCGCCCTGCGCCCCCACCTGCCGCACCGGGCGATGACGGGCGCCGCCGGGACCGCCGCGCTGCTGCGCGACCCCGCCGCCCGGTCCGCCCTGCGCGACCTCGTCGCCCTGGCCCGGCCGTGGCCGGCGCCCGCTCCGCCGCCGGAGGAGGCCCCGCGCCGCGGCGGCCCCCTGCACACCAGAAGCCGCGACCGGCAGGCGATCAGCCATCACTACGACGTCGGCAACGAGTTCTACGAGCACGTGCTGGGCCCCTCGATGGTGTACTCCTGCGCCTACTGGAGCCCCAGCGCCACCCTGGAGGACGCCCAGCGGGACAAACTCGACCTGGTGTGCCGGAAGCTGGGCCTCGAGCCCGGCCTGCGGCTCCTCGACGTCGGCTGCGGCTGGGGCTCCATGGCCCTGCACGCGGCCCGGGAGTACGGGGTCCGCGTCACCGGCGTCACCCTCTCGCGCGAACAGGCCGTGTACGCCCGCAAGCGGGCCGCGGAGGAGGGCCTGGCCGACCGGGTCGACATCCGGATCCAGGACTACCGGGACGTCAAGGACGGCCCGTACGACGCCATTTCGTCCATCGGCATGGCCGAGCACGTCGGCGCGGAGCGCTACCGCGAGTACGCCCGCACCCTGCACGGCCTGCTGACCCCGGGCGGCCGGCTGCTGAACCACCAGATCGCGCGCCCGCCGGACCCGGACGAAGAGGCGTACCACGTGGACGAGTTCATCGACGCCTACGTCTTCCCCGACGGGGAGCTCTCCCCGCTGGGCACGACGGTGGGCGAGCTGGAACGCGCCGGGTTCGAGGTCCGCGACGTGGAGGCGCTGCGCGAGCACTACGGGCTGACCCTGCGCGCCTGGGTGGCCCGGCTGGAGGAGCACTGGGAGGAGGCCGTACGGCTGACCTCGCCAGGGCGGGCCCGGGTCTGGCTGCTGTACATGGCGGCCTCGGCGCTGGGCTTCGAGCACGGCCGGCTCGGCGTCAACCAGGTCCTCGCGGTGAAGCCCGCGACGGCCGGCCGCTCGGGCCTGCCGCTGCGGCTGCGCACCTGGGGCGCGTGAGCCCGGTACGGCAGGCCCGGCGTACGGCAGGCCCCGCGTACGGCAGGTCCCGTACCCCAGGTCCCCGCACGAACGCGGGAAGGGCCCCGGGGCGTGTGCCCCGGGGCCCTTCCGTGTCCCTGCGAACCGCTCTGCGCTACTCCGTCTTGATGGCGGTCAGCATGTTCAGGCGGGCCGCGCTGCGGGCCGGCCACATGGCGGCCAGGACGCCGACCACGGCGGCCAGCAGGAGGAAGATGCCGATCCGGTCCCACGGGAGGATCAGTTCGTAGTTCGGCATGGCCTTCGCCAGCGTGGTGCCGACCGCCCAGGCGAGGAAGATGCCGATGGCGACGCCCAGGGTCGCTCCGAAGAGCGAGATCACGACGGCCTCCAGGCGGATCATGTTCTTGACCCGGCCCCGGTCGAGACCGATCGCCCGCAGCATGCCGATCTCCTGGGTCCGCTCGAAGACGGACATCGCCAGGGTGTTGACCACACCGAGCACCGAGATGATCAGCGCCATGCCGAGCAGGCCGTACATGACGTTCAGCATCGTGTTGATCATGCCGCCCATCTCGTTGCGCATGTCCTGCTGGGTGGCGACGGTGATCGCCGGGTTCTTGCCGAGGGCGTCGATGACCTTCTGCTGGCCGGCCTTGGACGCCCCGCCGTCGACGTTGACGTACACCTCGCGGACGTACTGCTCCTCGCTGTGCTCGCCGAGGATCTTGCCGTCGATGACGTACGGGGAGAGCAGGCCCTCCATGTCCTTGTAGACCGCGCCGACCTTGAGGGTGGCCTCCTGGCCGTCGTCGTACCGCACCTTGAGCGTGGAGCCGACGCCGAGGTTCTGCTTCTTCGCGGTCTTCTCGGCGACCAGGATCTCGCCCTTGCCGAGGGAGTCCACCGAGCCGCTGACCGTCTCGATGTTCAGCAGCTGGCCGATGGCGGCCGGGTTGACACCGGACGCCGACCGGAAGTCCTCGCCGACCTTGAAGTAGCCGGCCGTCTGCGGGGAGACGGCCTTGATGCCGGGAGCCTTGGCCAGGGTCTCGGCCACCGACTTGTCGAGGCCGCCCATGTCGTCGGCCATGGAGACCTTGTAGTCCGCCTTGAGCTTCTCCGTGCTCATGCGGTCGACGACCTTGCCCACGGTGATGCCGAGCACCGACAGCGTGGTGACCAGGGTCAGGCCGATGGCCAGGGACGCGGCGGTGACGGCGGTGCGGCGCGGGTTGCGGACGGCATTCTGGGAGGCCAGCTTGCCGGGGATCCCGAACACCTTCTGCAGCAGCGGGCGGACGGCCCCGATGACCGGCTTGGACAGCAGCGGCAGCAGCACGATCATGCCGATGAGCATGAAGAAGGCGCCTGCGCCGATGGTCATGCGGCCCTCGTCGCCGCCCATGGACACGCCGAGCACGACCAGGCCGATGCCGAGGAGGCTGATGACGGAACCGAGGACGTTGCGCAGGACCAGGGACTTCGCGGTGGCCGGCAGGTGGGCGCTGCCCATGGCGGCGACCGGGGCGATCCGGCCGGTGCGCCAGGCCGGCAGCACTGCGGCGATCGTCGTGACCAGGACGCCGATGACCAGGGCCGCGACGACGGTCCCCGGGGCGATCACCAGGCCACCGCCCGGGAGCTTGGCGCCGAAGGAGCCGATCAGGGAGCGCATGCCGACCGCGAGGCCGATACCGCTGATCAGGCCGACGGCGGCGGACACGGCGCCGACGACCAGGGCCTCGGCGAGCACCGAGCGCATGACCTGGCCGCGGTTGGCGCCGACGGCGCGCAGCAGGGCCAGCTCCTTGGTGCGCTGGGTGACCAGCATGGTGAAGGTGTTGTAGATCAGGAAGATGCCGACGAAGAGCGAGATGCCGGCGAAGACGAGCAGCATGGTGCCCATCTGGCCCAGGCCCTTCTCGATCTCCTTGGCCTGCTCCTTGGCGAGCGCCGCACCCGTCTGCGCCTTGGTGTTCTTGCCGTCGACCAGGGGCTTGATGTCGGCGAGCAGCTTGTCGGCGGACGTGCCGTCCTTGGCGCCGACCGACATCTCCTGGAAGTAGCCGGGCTTGAGGTAGAGCTCCTGGGCGACCTTGGTGTCGAAGAGCACCAGGCTGCCGCCGGCCTGGACGGCGCCGTCCTCGGTGGTGAAGACACCGGCGAGGGAGTACTCCTTGACCGGGCCGTTGGTGGCGACGCGGACCTTGTCGCCGACCTTGTACTTGCCCTTGTCGGCGGTTGCCCTGTCGAGCGCGATCTCGTCGGCCTTGGCCGGGCCGGCGCCCTGGGTGAACGCGTAGCGCGGGTCCTTGCCGTCCTTGGCGGGCGTGTAGTTGGCGCCCTGGTTGGACCAGCCGGAGCCGATCAGCTTGCCGTTCTCGTCGCCGACGCCGGCGAAGCCGGAGACGCGCCCCGAGACGGAGGCCACGCCCGGGAGCGCCTTGACCTTGTCGAGGGTCTGCTGGCTGAGGCCGGGCTCGCCCTCCTTCTCGCCCGCTGCGTTGCGGCCCTGGCCGTAGGAGGTGACGGAGACGGCCACTCCCTCGTAGCTCTTGGCGGACTGGCCGGAGAGGGACTTCTTGAGGGTGTCGGTGAAGACGAGGGTGCCGGATACGAAGGCGACGCCGAGGGTGACGGCGAGCACCGTCATCAGCAGCCTGGCCTTGTGCGCGAGGACGTTGCGCAGGGCGGTACGGAACATGGTGGAGGAGTCCAGGATGTCGTGGGTCAGCGGCGGAGGACTGGCGGAGGGGCAGTCCCTCAGCTGGTGCGGCCCTTGGCGTCGAAGGCCTTCATGCGGTCGAGCACCCCGTCGGCGGTGGGGCTGAGCATCTCGTCGACGATGCGGCCGTCGGCGAGGAAGATGACGCGGTCCGCGTAGGAGGCGGCCACCGGGTCGTGGGTGACCATGACGACGGTCTGGCCGAGCTCGCGGACGGAGTTGCGCAGGAAGCCGAGGACCTCGGCGCCGGAGCGCGAGTCCAGGTTTCCGGTCGGCTCGTCACCGAAGATGATCTCGGGGCGGGAGGCCAGGGCGCGGGCCACGGCCACGCGCTGCTGCTGGCCGCCGGAGAGCTGGGTCGGGCGGTGGCCGAGCCGGTCGGAGAGGCCGACCATGCTGATCACGTTGTCCAGCCACTGCTTGTCGGGCTTGCGGCCCGCGATGTCCATGGGCAGGGTGATGTTCTCCAGCGCCGTCAGGGTCGGCAGCAGGTTGAACGCCTGGAAGATGAAGCCGATCTTGTCCCGGCGCAGCTGGGTCAGCTGCTTGTCCTTGAGGGTGCCCAGCTCGGTGTCGCCGATGCGGACGGAGCCGGCGGAGAAGGTGTCCAGGCCGGCGACGCAGTGCATCAGCGTGGACTTGCCGGAGCCCGAGGGCCCCATGATCGCGGTGAACTGGCCCTGCCCGAAGTCCACGGAGACGTTGTCGAGGGCGACCACCTGGGTCTCGCCCTGGCCGTACACCTTGGAGAGGCCGGTCGCCCGGGCGGCGACGGCCTGGGTGGTGTGGGGGGCGTAGTTCATGGTGGTCACGGAAGCGACTCCTCGGGCTGCGGACCGGGGTGCGGTCTGCTGATCGGCGGGACTCTCCCATCGTCGCCGCGCCCGTGGCTCCGGGGATCAGCCGCGGTGCCCGTTCCCTGGCCCACTGGAGTC
Source organism: Streptomyces sp. R33 (assembly GCF_041200175.1). Lineage (NCBI taxonomy): Bacteria > Bacillati > Actinomycetota > Actinomycetes > Kitasatosporales > Streptomycetaceae > Streptomyces > Streptomyces sp. R33. The sequence goes on from NZ_CP165727.1 coordinate 5,228,234, forward strand.
TGATCGCGGGACGTCCCGCCTCCTCCTCTGGTATGACAGCCGGCCGGGCGGCACTCGGGGGCGGACCGGTGCCCGGCCGTGCCCGGGGGCGGGGCGCGCGGCCCGGGGTGGCCCGGGGTGGCGGGAGGGTGGCGCGAGCCATCGAAATCCCGTCATTCCCGTTTCGGGTGTGATCGCCACCCGTAACGGGCCCACCGTGTGTTCTCGCTCCTGACGGACCCTCAAGCGCCAATAGAATCAGACAACATCGGATAGAGGACCCGGTTGCGACCTGGGCGTTCCGGATAGGCTCGGCGCAGCGTTCAGTGCTTTTTGTACGGGAGCCGCTACGCCCTGCCCGGATGGTGGAATGCAGACACGGCGAGCTTAAACCTCGCTGGCCTTAAGGCCGTGCCGGTTCAAGTCCGGCTCCGGGCACTCCCGCACCTTCCCGATATCTCCGGCGCTTCGCCGTGCCTTCTCCTAAGATCCTCCTCGAGCAGTAGGGTGCTTTCTTTGCGAGCGCATTACTCTTGTTGCAAGGCCGCGCACGGTGGCCATGGAGGAGTGAGATGAGGAGCAGCAACCCGGTCTTCTCGCGACGGGGGTTCAGCCGCGACAGCGGGGGCTACGCGGGTTTTGACGCGCAGCACCAGCAGGCCGGGACCAACCCGTACGCGACGAATCCTTACGCCACCGACGTGACCACCGGCATGCCGCAGGCGCCCGCGCGCACCGGCGTCATGACGATGGACGACGTCGTGAGCCGTACGGCCATGACGCTCGGTACGGTCATCCTCACGGCGACGATCGCGTGGATCGCCATGCCCGTCGACCCGGCGAACGTCGGCAAGTCGTACGGCGTCGCCATCGGCGCAGCGCTCGTCGCGATGGTCCTCGGACTCGTCCAGAGCTTCAAGCGCAAGGCCTCCCCGGCGATCATCCTGGGCTACGCGGCCTTCGAGGGCTTCTTCCTCGGCGTCATCAGCTCGGCCACCAGCACCTACCTCGGTGCCGGCGTGGTCATCCAGGCCGTGCTCGGCACGATGTGCGTGTTCGCCTCGGTGCTCTTCGCGTACAAGATGCGCTGGATCCGCGTCACCCGCCGCTTCTACGGCTTCGTGATGGCGGCCGCCATGGGCTTCATGCTGCTCATGGTCGCGAACCTGCTGTTCTCGGTCTTCGCGGGCGGCGACGGCCTCGGCTTCCGCAGCGGCGGCCTGGGCATCCTGTTCGGCATCATCGGCGTCGTCCTCGGCGCCTGCTTCCTCGCCCTGGACTTCAAGCAGGTCGAGGACGGCATCGCCTACGGCGCGCCGCGCGACGAGGCCTGGCTGGCGGCATTCGGTCTCACGGTGACCCTGGTGTGGATCTACCTGGAGCTGCTGCGCCTGTTCCAGATCCTCTCCGGCGACGACTAGTCGTACCGGCACCGTCCGCACGGAGTGGGGAAGGCCCCGCGAGCTCACCGCTCGCGGGGCCTTCCCGCGTCTCGGAGGGGGTACGGGGTCGGGGTCGGGGGATCGAGGGGCAGGGGGACGGGGGAGGGCTCAGCCGAACTTGCGGGCGGCCCTGCGCAGGTCGTACTCGTGGATGATCGCCTTGGCCTGGCCGTACGAGAGCTCGTGCGCGCCGCGCAGCCAGCTGACCTTCTCCTCGAACCGGACGAGGGAGGGGCCGTCGTCCACCGTGCGGAGCCAGTCGGAGACTTCACGACCGGTGGTCTGGGGGATTCTGTCGATCATGTTCCGGTGGGTCTGCTCGGAGAACTCTACGGACATGGGCGCCTCCGGAGGTATCGCCGTGCTGTGCTGTTCTCTTCACGCCACCGTGCCGGAGAGTTCGCCCGTTGGCAATGGTGCCGCGGCGGCGCGTAAGGTCGGCCGGGTGCTTGATACTTCGCCTCTGACCGCCGCCGTGGAACGTTTCGCCGACCGGCTGCGGGCCATGCCGCAGAGCCGTCTCCGGCAGGGGGCCGCCGCCGAGGCGCTGGAGCTGGCCCGGGAGCTCTCCGTACGGGCCCAGGTGCTCGAGGCGCCGGAGCGGGCCGAGGGGGCGGCTCCGGCGCGGAACATGCCCGACGCGGGGGTCTTCGTGGTCGGGGACCAGGTCGCGGTGGCCGGGCTGGACCTCGCGCAGGCGCTGCGCGCCGCCGCTGCCGAGGAGTCCCCGGCAACCGCGAAGGCCCCGTCCGAGATGCTGGACGAGGCCGTGCGGCTGGTGGAACAGGCGGAAGTCAGAGCGACGCGATGACGCGGTCCGCGAGGATGTAGACGTTGTTGTCCGGGTCCTGGGGGTCACCGCAGGAGAAGGTCAGCGCATAGGCGCCCGAGATGCCCGAGCCGCCCAGCAGGACCGGCGCGGTGCCCGAGCGCAGGGCCTCGGCGAGGCGCTCCGCCGTCTCCCGGTGGCCCGGGGTCATGCACAGCGTGGTGCCGTCGGTGAAGACGTACACGTCGAGCGTGCCCAGCGGGCCCGGGCGGACGTCGGCGAGAGCCGTGCGGGCCTCCGCGAGCTCCTCCAGGCGGCTGACCGTGCGCTCGTGGTCGGCGCCGGGGGCCGAGGCCTGGACCGGTACGAAGTCGGGGTGCGAGGGGTGACGCCGGCGGGCGGCGGCCAGCTCGGCGGAATCCTCGGGGTAGTCGTCGGCCGCCTCGTCGCCGAGCACCGGCTCCAGACCCACGAGGTCCGCCTGGCGGGGCAGGAAGACGGCCGGACCGTCCTCGCCGAGCCCGGGCAGGCCGCCCAGCAGGGAGGTAGGGGCCTCCCCAGCGAAGCGTGGGGAAGCGTCGGCGGCGTCACGGGCCTCCTGCGCGGCCCAGAAGGCCCGCGCCTCGGCGAGCTCGCGCTCGCGCTCCTCGGCCAGGGCCTCGGCCACGGCGGCTCGTATCTCGGCGGCGGGGGAATGCACGGCACTGCGGGCGTGCGGGACGGTCGCACCGCCGCGGACGTGGGCCGGCGTGGCCAGCTCACCGCGGAGGGCCGCCACCTGCTTGCGCAGGCCGTGTACAGCGTGCAGCGCAGCAGCGCCCACGGCCGCGGCGGCGGCCGTGGTCAGCAGCAGGGCAAGAGACATGGCGCTCACTGACTAACTCCTGGTTGATTCGATCCCCCGACTTCCTACATCAGAGTGTCCCGACCTGGGAATGGCGTGCAGTGCATTACGTCACGAATTGGACAGGGCTTTGGTCACACCAGGGGCGTGCAGATGTGCCCTGACCTGGGGAAATGGCAAACCCCCAGGACAAAGGTCACATCCTGGGGGAGATTCGGTCACAGGTCGGCCGCGACGGGATTGGAATCGGTGTCAGTACGCCGCAAGGGATCAAGCGGATCCCTTGCGGCGTCTGGACGGATGCTCGCCCCGGCTCAGCTCAGGCGCTCGATGACCATGGCCATGCCCTGGCCGCCCCCGACGCACATGGTCTCGAGGCCGAACTGCTTGTCGTGGAACTGCAGGCTGTTGATCAGCGTGCCGGTGATGCGGGCACCGGTCATCCCGAACGGGTGACCGACGGCGATGGCCCCACCGTTGACGTTCAGCTTCTCCAGCGGGATCTCCAGGTCCCGGTAGGAGGGGATGACCTGGGCCGCGAAGGCCTCGTTGATCTCGAACAGGTCGATGTCGCCGACGGTCAGGCCGGCGCGCTTCAGGGCCTGCTTCGACGCCTCGACCGGGCCCAGGCCCATGATCTCGGGGGACAGGGCGGTGACGCCGGTGGAGACGATCCGGGCCAGCGGGGTCAGGCCCAGCTCGCGGGCCTTGGTGTCGCTCATGATGACCAGCGCGGCGGCGCCGTCGTTGAGCGGGCAGCAGTTGCCGGCCGTGACCAGGCCGTCGGGGCGGAAGACGGGCTTGAGGCCCTGGACGCCCTCCAGGGTGACGCCGGCGCGCGGGCCGTCGTCCGTGGAGACGACGGTGCCGTCCGGGGTGGTGACCGGGGTGATCTCCCGCTCCCAGAAGCCGTTCTTGATCGCGGCCTCGGCGAGGTTCTGCGAACGGACGCCGAACTCGTCCATGTCCTGGCGGGTCACGCCCTTGAGACGGGCCAGGTTCTCGGCCGTCTGCCCCATGGAGATGTAGGCGTCGGGGATCAGGCCGTCCGCGCGCGGGTCGTGCCAGTCGCTGCCCTCGCTCTGCGCGACGGCGGCGGTACGGGCCTCGGCGTCGGCGAAGAGCGGGTTGTGCGTGTCCGGCAGGCCGTCGGAGGAGCCCTTCACGAACCGGGAGACGGTCTCGACGCCGGCGGAGATGAAGACGTCGCCCTCGCCCGCCTTGATGGCGTGCAGCGCCATGCGGGAGGTCTGGAGGGAGGAGGAGCAATAGCGGGTGATCGTGGTGCCGGGCAGGTAGTCCATGCCCATCTGCACCGCGACGATACGCGCGAGGTTGTGCCCCTGCTCGCCGCCGGGGAGGCCGCAGCCGAGCATCAGGTCGTCGATCTGGCGCGGGTCCAGCTCGGGGATCTTGGCGAGGGCGGCCTGGATGATCGTGGCGGTCAGGTCGTCCGGGCGGACGTCCTTGAGCGAGCCCTTGCCGGCACGCCCGATGGGGGAGCGGGCGGTGGAAACGATGACGGCTTCGGGCATCGGGACTCCAAGGGGTGCGTCGTTGCGGGACCGCATGCGAAGTTACCGCCCCGTACGGTCGAGGTCACCGGCTTCGGCATGTGATGCCGGTCGCTCCGCGGGTTCAACGCCCGGCCCGCCGTCTCCTGTTCCGCCCCGCCCCGCGCCGGATCGGCCCGGGACGGGTCAGGTGCCGGCCACCTGGGGGCCCGGGACGGGGTCCGGGTTGGGCGGGGGCGCGGAGACGTCCTCGGTCGGGACGCGGCGGCGGCGACGGTGCTTGAGGAGGGCCCACGGCCCGCGTGCGGCCGTGACCTCGGTGCCCGCCTGCCCGGCAGCGGCAGACGCGGCCTTGGCCACCGGAAGCATGTCCTCGTTGCGCGAGACCTCCAGCCGGTCCGACTCCGGCCACAGGGCGAGCGCCGCGCACAGGGTGGGGAGGACGGCCATCGCGGCGGTCGCGTACCCCTCCGCCGACGGGTGGTAGGAGTCCGGGCCGAACATCTCGCGGGGGTTCGCCGCGAACTCCGGGCCCAGCAGGTCCCCCATCGAGACCGTACGGGCCCCCAGCGCGACGACCCCTATGGTCTGTGCGGCGGCCAGCTGGCGCGAGACCCGCCGGGCCAGCCACCGCAGCGGCTGGTACACCGGCTCGATGGTGCCCAGGTCGGGGCAGGTGCCGACCACCACCTCGGCGCCCGCGAGCCGCAGCCGGCGTACCGCCGAGGTGAGGTGGCGCACCGACTGCGTCGGCGGCATGCGCCGCGTCACGTCGTTCGCGCCGATCATGATCACGCACACGTCCGGCGGCGGCAGCCCGCCGTCCAGGAGCAGGCCCGCCTGGCGGTCGAGGTCGTCGGACATGGCCCCGGAGAGGGCCACGTTGCGCAGCTCCACCGGCCGCTCGGCCACCGCCGCCAGCCCCGAGGCCAGCAGCGCGGCCGGGGTCTGTCTGGCCCGGCGTACGCCGAGTCCGGCGGCCGTGGAGTCGCCCAGCATGGCGAGCCGCAGCGGGACGGTGCCCGGTTCCAGCCCGGGGCCGGCCTCGGGTCTGCCGAATTCGCTCCCGTACAGCCCGTCCGCGCGCGGCGGATCGCCCAGTCCGGTGCCCACCGTCCGCTTGGCGAACTGGACCTCCGCCAGCACCAGCCCCACGGCGGCGGCTCCGACCAGCCCGAGCCCGCCGCCGCCGTACGCCGCGCCCGCCGCGATCCGGCGGGCCGTCCTCGCCCTGGACACCTCTCGAGCCACCTCGCTTCGCTGCCTGGCCTCGATGACCTTCCTGCCCCGTACTGCCGGTCGGCCAATCCCTTTCCGCATAGTCTGGCCGGACCTCCCGGAGAACCCGTGGAGTCCCCTCCCTGGAGAACATGGTGCAATTCCACGACTCGATGATCAGCCTCGTCGGCAACACCCCGCTGGTGAAGCTCAACCGTGTGACCGAAGGCCTGCAGGCCACCGTCCTTGCCAAGGTCGAGTACTTCAATCCCGGCGGATCCGTGAAGGACCGGATCGCCGTCCGGATGATCGAGGCCGCCGAGCAGAGCGGTGCCCTCAAGCCCGGTGGCACCATCGTGGAGCCGACCAGCGGCAACACCGGCGTAGGACTCGCCATCGTGGCCCAGCAGAAGGGCTACAAGTGCATCTTCGTCTGCCCTGACAAGGTGTCCATGGACAAGATCAACGTGCTGCGCGCGTACGGCGCCGACGTGGTGGTCTGCCCGACGGCCGTCGACCCCGAGCACCCGGACTCGTACTACAACGTGTCCGACCGCCTCGTCCGCGAGACCCCGGGCGCCTGGAAGCCGGACCAGTACAGCAACCCGAACAACCCCCGTTCGCACTACGAGACCACCGGTCCCGAGCTGTGGGAGCAGACGGACGGGAAGATCACCCACTTCGTCGCGGGCGTCGGCACGGGCGGCACGATCTCGGGCACCGGCAACTACCTCAAGGAGGTGTCCGGCGGCAAGGTCAAGGTCATCGGCGCCGACCCCGAGGGCTCGGTCTACTCCGGCGGCTCCGGCCGCCCGTACCTGGTCGAGGGCGTCGGCGAGGACTTCTGGCCGACCGCGTACGACCCGAACGTCACCGACGAGATCATCGCGGTGTCCGACAAGGACTCCTTCCAGATGACCCGCCGCCTCGCCAAGGAGGAGGGCCTCCTCGTCGGCGGCTCCTGCGGCATGGCGGTCGTCGCGGCGCTGAAGGCCGCCGAGGGGCTCGGCCCGGACGACGTCGTCGTCGTCCTGCTGCCGGACAGCGGCCGCGGCTACATGAGCAAGATCTTCAGCGACGAGTGGATGGCCGGTCACGGCTTCCTCGAGGAGGCGGGCCCCGCGGCGCGCATCGGCGACGTGCTCGCGGACAAGGAGGGCGCCATGCCGTCCCTGGTCCACATGCACCCCGAGGAGACCGTGGGCGAGGCCATCGAGGTGCTGCGCGAGTACGGCGTCTCGCAGATGCCGATCGTCAAGCCCGGCGCCGGCCACCCGGACGTGATGGCCGCCGAGGTCATCGGCTCGGTGGTGGAGAAGGAGCTGCTGTCGGCGCTGTTCGCGAAGCAGGCCTCGCTGTCCGACCCGCTCGAGAAGCACATGAGCAAGCCGCTGCCGCAGGTCGGCTCGGGCGAGCCGGTGTCGGAGCTGATGTCCGTACTGGGCGAGGCGGACGCGGCGATCGTGCTGGTCGAGGGCAAGCCGACCGGCGTGGTCAGCCGTCAGGACCTGCTGGCGTTCCTCGCGAAGGGCGCGAAGTAGCCGCTGCCGGTGGCGGGATGACGTCGTGTCGGCAGTCGGGTCGGCATGTCGCGCAAACGGTACGGGCCCGTCATGTGGCGGCAGCACCGGCTTAACACGGCTCCGGCACAGTGGTGGTTGTCGGCAGGAGCGCAAACGCCCCGGCCGGCACCACCGAACGGTGTTGGCGTGAATCCGGAGCGGCTCCCGGACCGCGCGGACGCCACGGACGCGGCCGGCCCTGACCCGGCCCGTGTCCTTCGCGGGGACCGCCGTCGTCCCGCCCCTCGCTCTCGCGAGGGTGCGGCGGTCCCCGCGCACACCCTTTTTTATGGGGCTCGGCTCGCCTCCGGGGCGCCGTTGCCCGACTCACAGGGCCCCCAGGCGCGCCCCTTCGGCTCGCTCGCCCGTGCAGCGGTGAGGGGACCGCGCAGCGGTCAGGGGCGGTGGCGGAAGGATTTGGCGGCGTGGACGAAGTTCACGCCGACGACGCCCGCCCAGGCGACCAGCAGGCCCTTGAACCCCGCCTGCGTGGCGCCGATGGCCGACAGCGGGATCGCCAGGACCAGTGTGATGATCGCGAAACCGAAGCGTTCGCCGAAGGTGCCGTCCAGCGGTGCCGGCGAGCCCCCGCCCCGGCCCCCGCGGACGGCGGCCAGGCGTTCCTCGGCCAGCCGGCGGCGCACCTGGGTGTCGACCTTCTCCACGAAGGAGTCCACGAGCGCGGCCTCGTAGTCCGGCCCCAGCTCGCGCCGGGCGTCCAACGTCGCGTCGAGTTCCTTCTTCAGCTCCTGGGACTCCATGCGCCCAGGGTAGGAACGGGCGCCGGCCGCGGCACTGGGGGTAGCCCCCGTATCCGCGGGCCGTCGCCGCCCGTATCCCCGCCCTCCACGCTCCGGACCGTCTCGCGGAGCGGTCCGCGGCTTGCCGTCCTGCATAACCGCATGCAGAGTGCTCGGTGACTGAATAATCACGGGGACGGAGGGGGTCGGGATGAGCGACAGCCCGGCAGCACGGCTGCAGAAGCTGTTCGAGGGGCACCGGCTGACGCCCACCCAGCGGCGGATCGCCCACTGCATGGTCCGGGGCGCGGCGGACGTACCGTTCCTGTCGAGCGTGGAGCTCGCCGAGCTGGCCGGGGTGAGCCAGCCCTCGGTGACCCGTTTCGCGGTGGCGCTCGGCTTCGACGGATATCCGGCGCTGCGCCGGCACCTGCGCGAGGTGGCTCCCGCCGAGCGGGCCGAGGCCGCGCAGGAGGACGGGTACAACGAGTACCAGCAGGCCGTCCAGGGCGAGATCGAAAACCTGCGGCAGCTGTCGGCGATGCTGGCCGACCCCTCGCCGGTCGAGGAGGCGGGCCGGGTGCTCGCCGCGTCCAGGCCGTTGCCCGTGCTCGGACTGCGGGCGGCGTCCTCGCAGGCGCGCGGGTTCGCGTACTTCGCCGCCAAGGTGCATCCGGACGTACGGCTCCTCGACGAGGGCGGCTCGATGCTCGCCGACCGGATCGACGCGGCCGCCGGGGCCGGGGCCTCGGCGCTGCTGTGCTTCGCGCTGCCGCGGCATCCGCGGGAGGTGGCGGAGGCCCTGGACCACGCGCGGGCGGCCGGACTGAAGGTGGTGACGGTCGCGGACTCGGCGTTCGCGCCGGTGGCCCGCTCCTCGGACCTGCTGATCCCGGCGCCCGTCGGGACGGGACTGGCCTTCGACACCGCGTGCGCGCCGATGCTGCTGGGCCGGGTCCTCCTGGAGGCGATGGCGGACGCCCTCCCGGACGCCCAGGCCCGCCTGGAAGCCTTCGACGCCCGGGCGGCGGCGCGGGGGCTGTTCGTGGAGTAGGGGCTCCTGTGCGGGGCCTCCACCCCCCCGGGGCCCGGGGGGGCGGAGCGCGTGTGCGGAAGGGCGCGGCTCCTGGGGGAGTCGCGCCCTTCGTGTGCTCCGGGGACTGGCGGTGTCAGACCGCGAGCCCGATGGTGGAGCTGCCCGTGCCGCCCGGGACGGGGGGCTTGGGCTGCCTCGCCGCGCACTGCTCGGGAGTGTCGACCCCGAGGCAGAGCACCGATCCCATCGGGACCTTGACGGTGCCGTCGCCCTTCGGCAGGGGCTTGCCGTCGACGCACAGCCCCGGGGCCGCCTTCGGGTCGTTGCAGTAGCTCTCCGGAACCACACCGTCGGAGTCCGCCGGCTTGGAAGGAACCTCGCCCTCGCCCGCGGGGTTCTCGTCAGACGGGACCTTCTCGTCGGACGGGACCCGGTCGTCCTTGCTGTCCTCGCCCCGGCGGTCGTCGTGGTCGTTGCCGCCGCGGTCGGCCGGGAGGGTGATCGTATGCGGCGTCGCCGGGGCGGCGAACGCGCCGGTGGGGAGCAGTACGCCTCCGGCGGCCAGCGAGGTCGAGGCGGTCAGCAGCGCGAGACGCAGGGTGCGGGAGGTGAGAGACATGGGAGACCTTCCAGGGGAGGGAGGGGGAGTGGGCCACCGGTTCTGCGTGAGCCCGTGCATCCAGTAAGCCCCGGCGGCCGGATCGCGTCATGACCCTGGAATTCGTGACTTGACGGATTTTGGTGGATTTGATAGCCGCCCATGTCGCCGGGAGGACTGCCGCCCCGCTCCTCCCCGCCCCGCAGACCCGACGGCGATCAGTCGTCCATCCGGACCAGGGCCTCCCCGAAGTCGCCGCCCGCCTCCGTCACGATCGATGCCGCCGACTGGGCCGGGCGGGCCGGGGTGAAGTGGACCGCGCCCGAGCGGGTCGTCGTGTAGCCGTGGACGGCCGGGCGCGGGAGGCTGTTGTAGCCGTAGTGGGCCGTGAAGAAGTACGCGCCCGTGTCCGGGACCGCGATCAGGTCGCCCGGGGCCAGTTCCGGGAGCTCCCGGGCCGTGGCCAGCAGGTCGCTCGCGAAGCACGCCGGGCCCGCGATGTCCTGGGCGACCGGCGGTCCCGTCTTCGGGGTGCCCTTCGCGTCGTACGGCAGGATCCGCAGCGGCCACGCCGCCGGCGCGTAGACCGTACGGGTCGCCAGCTGGACCCCGGCGTGCGTGAGGGCGATGGGGCGGCCCCCGGTGGTCTTCGTGTACTCGACCCGGGAGAGCACCAGCCCGTGCTTGGCCAGCAGTGACCTGCCGAACTCCGTCACCAGGCCGTAGCGGCCGGAGAACAGTGCCGGGACGGCCTCGCGGAGGGCCGCCACGTACTGCGCGTACGTCGGGCTCTCAACGTCCGACGCGAAGTTCACCGGCAGGCCACCGCCGATGTCGAGGGTGTCGACCTGGCGGCGGCCGGCCGCGGCGTTGATCTCCTCCGCCAGGGAGTGGAGGGCGCGGACCCCTTCCGCGATCAGGGGCAGGGGCACGCCCTGGGAGCCCGAGTGGGCGTGCAGCCGGGTCAGCCACGGCCGGTCCAGGAAGGCGCGTACGAGCCACTCGCGCGCCCCCGGATCCCGTAGCGCGATCCCGAACTTCGACGTCGCGGTGGCCGTCGAGAGGGCGTCGATCGTGCCCGCGCCCGTCTGCGGGTTGATCCGGATCCCCAGAGGGGCCGTCGTGGGGGCCTCGGCGACCAGGGCGTCCAGGCGTTCCAGTTCCTGCCGGTTGTCGGCGTTGACGGCGATCCCGAGCGCCAGCGCCTCGCGCAGCTCGGCCACCGTCTTGGCGGGGGAGTCCAGAACCGTCCGCTCCGGCCCGACCCCCGCCGCCCGGGCCAGCACCAGCTCGCCGGGGCTCGCGACCTCGCAGCCGAGGCCGCAGTCCGCGAGCAGCCGCAGCACCGGCACGAGCGGGCAGGCCTTCACCGCGAAGGCGTGCAGGACGGGGGTGCCGGGCGCCAGCGCGCTCGCGAAGGCGCTGGTCAGAGCGTCGGCGGAGGACCGGATCCCGGTCACGTCCAGCAGGCAGACCAGCGGCTCCGCAGCGTCCGCCCCGCCCACCAGACCCTGCTCGACCGCGGCCCGTACGGCCATGTCCCGGCGCGTCATCGCGTTCATCGCGTGCATCTCGGCAGGCATGTCCGTCAGCCAATCATCCGGCGGGTCGGCCCGCAGCTGTTGACTGAATCTATTCAGGAAGTCAGGATGTGAATAGATTGACCAACATCGGAGGAGGCACCGCCATGTCAGGACCCCGCCCCGTACGTGCTGCGCGAGGCACCGAGCTCAGCACCCTGGGATGGCAGCAGGAAGCCGCCCTCCGGATGCTGCAGAACAACCTCGACCCCGAGGTCGCCGAGCACCCCGACAAGCTCGTCGTCTACGGCGGCACCGGCAAGGCGGCGCGCGACTGGCGCTCCTTCGACGCGATGGTCCGCACCCTGCGGACCCTCAAGCAGGACGAGACGATGCTCGTCCAGTCCGGCCGCCCGGTCGGCGTGATGCAGACCCACGAGTGGGCGCCGCGCGTGCTGCTCGCCAACTCCAACCTGGTCGGCGACTGGGCCAACTGGGAGGAGTTCCGCCGCCTGGAGCACCTCGGTCTGACCATGTACGGCCAGATGACCGCCGGCTCCTGGATCTACATCGGCACCCAGGGCATCCTGCAGGGCACGTACGAGACCTTCGCGGCCGTCGCGGCCAAGAAGTTCAACGGGACCCTCGCCGGCACCATCACCCTGACCGCCGGCCTCGGCGGCATGGGCGGCGCCCAGCCGCTGGCCGTGACGATGAACGACGGCGTCGCGATCTGCATCGACGTCGACCCGCGCGCCATCGAGCGCCGCATCGAGCACCGCTACCTCGACGTCAAGGCCGACGATCTGCGGCACGCGCTGCAGCTCGCGGTCGAGGCGCGCGACGCCCGCAAGCCCCTCTCCATCGGCCTGCTCGGCAACGCGGCCGAGCTGCTCCCGCAGATGCTGGCCGAGGGCGCCCCGATCGACATCGTGACCGACCAGACCTCGGCCCACGACCCGCTCTCCTACCTCCCGGTGGGTGTCGACTTCGACGACATGGCGGCGTACGCGGCCAAGGACCCGGCCGGCTTCACCACGCGGGCCCGCGAGTCCATGGCCAGGCACGTCGAGGCCATGGTCGGCTTCATGGACGCCGGCTCCGAGGTCTTCGACTACGGCAACTCCATCCGCGGCGAGGCCCAGCTGGCCGGCTACGACCGCGCGTTCGCCTTCCCCGGCTTCGTCCCGGCGTACATCCGCCCGCTGTTCTGCGAGGGCAAGGGCCCGTTCCGCTGGGCGGCCCTGTCCGGCGAGGCCTCGGACATCCACAAGACCGACAAGGCCATGCTCGAGCTCTTCCCGGAGAACGAGTCGCTGCACCGCTGGATCAAGATGGCCGGCGAGCGCGTCCACTTCCAGGGCCTGCCGGCGCGCATCTGCTGGCTCGGCTACGGCGAGCGCGACAAGGCCGGCGAGCGCTTCAACGAGATGGTGGCCGACGGCACCCTCGCCGCCCCGCTGGCCATCGGCCGCGACCACCTCGACTGCGGCTCCGTCGCCTCCCCGTACCGCGAGACCGAGGCCATGCTCGACGGCTCCGACGCGATCGCCGACTGGCCGCTGCTCAACGCCATGGTCAACGTCGCCTCCGGCGCCTCCTGGGTCTCGATCCACCACGGCGGCGGCGTCGGCATGGGCCGCTCGATCCACGCGGGCCAGGTCACCGTCGCCGACGGCACCAAGCTCGCGGGCGAGAAGATCCGCCGCGTCCTCACCAACGACCCCGGCATGGGCGTCATCCGCCACGTCGACGCGGGCTACGACATCGCCGAGTCGGTCGCGGACGAGCGCGGCGTCCGGGTCCCCATGCGCGAGGGCGACGACGCGTGAGCGACAACCCCGCAGGGGCGACCTCGTTCCACGGCATGTGGAACGAGCTCGCCCCCATCGGCCGCCACGCCGACTCCGGCGGGTACCGCCGCTACGCGTGGACCGGTGCCGACGCCGACTGCCGGACCTGGTTCCAGGCCCAGGCGGAGGCCCGCGGCCTCACGTACGAGACCGACCGCAACGGCAACCAGTGGGCCTGGCTCGGCGACCCCCTCGCCGGTGACGCCGTCGTCACCGGCTCCCACCTGGACTCCGTGCCCGACGGCGGCGCCTTCGACGGCCCCCTCGGCGTGGTGTCCTCCTTCGCGGCCCTGGACGAACTCCGCAGGAGGGGCGCGGAGTTCGCCAGGCCACTGGCCATCACCAACTTCGGCGACGAGGAAGGGGCCCGCTTCGGTCTCGCCTGCGTCGGCTCCCGGCTCGCCGCCGGGCAGCTGACCAAGGAGAAGGCGTACGAGCTCCGCGACGCCGACGGGATCAGCCTGCCCCGGGCCATGGAGGCCGCCGGGTACGACCCCGAGGCCATCGGCGCCGACCCGGAACGCCTCGCCCGCATCGGCGCGTTCGTCGAGCTGCACGTCGAGCAGGGCCGGGCGCTGGACCTGTCCGGTGACGCCGTCGGCATCGCGTCCGCGATCTGGCCGCACGGCCGCTGGCGGTTCGACTTCCACGGCGAGGCCAACCACGCGGGCACCACCCGCCTCGTGGACCGGCGCGACCCGATGCTCACGTACGCGGCGACCGTCCTGGCCGCCCGTACGGAGGCGGCCCTCGCCGGCGCCGTCGCGACCTTCGGCAAGATCGCCGTCGAGCCGAACGGGGTCAACGCCATCCCGTCCCTCGTACGCGGCTGGCTCGACTCCCGCGCCGCCGACCAGGCCACCCTCGACGCGGTGGTCACCGCCATCGAGAAGGCCGCCCGCGAGCGCGCCGACCAGGACGGGATCGACCTGGCCATCGTCCGGGAGTCCTTCACCCCGGTCGTCGAGTTCGAGCACGCGCTGCGCGACGAGATGAACCGGATCCTCGGCGGCTCCGTCCCCGTCCTCGGGACCGGGGCGGGACACGACGCCGGAATCCTCTCCGCAGCCGTGCCGACCGCGATGCTGTTCGTACGCAACCCGACCGGCGTCTCCCACTCGCCGAAGGAGTTCGCCCCCGAGGACGACTGCGTGGCCGGTGTCCTCGCTCTGGCCGACGTACTGGAAGGACTGGCCTGCCGGTGAAGACGTACTGGTTGGAACACTCCTGGCTCGGCGCCCACGTCGAGCCGGGCGTGGCCCTCGAGGTGGGCGCCAACGGGCGGATCGCGGCCCTGCGGACCGGGGTCGACGCCCCGCCGCCGGGGGCCGAGGTACTGCGCGGGCTGACCGTCCCCGGGCTGGCCAACGCGCACTCGCATGCGTTCCACCGGGCGCTGCGCTCGCTGGTGCAGGTGGGCTCCGGGACCTTCTGGACCTGGCGCGAGTTCATGTACCAGGTCGCCCAGAACCTCACCCCCGACACGTACTTCGCGCTCGCGCGCGCGGTGTACGCGGAGATGGCGCTGGCCGGCATCACCAACGTCGGCGAGTTCCACTACGTCCACCACGCACCCGGCGGCGCCCCGTACGCGGACCCCAACGCCATGGGCGAGGCCCTGATCGAGGCGGCCGCGGAGGCGGGCATCCGGATCACGCTGCTCGACACGGCGTACCTGTCGTCCGGCTTCGGAGAGGCGCCCAACCCGCACCAGGTGCGGTTCTCCGACGGGACGGCCGACGCCTGGGCCGAGCGCGTCTCGGCGCTCAAGCCCCGCGGGCACGCCCTGATCGGCGCGGCGATCCACTCCGTGCGCGCCGTACCGGCCGGGCAGCTGGCCACGGTCGCCCGCTGGGCCGAGGAGCGGCAGGCCCCGCTGCACGTCCACCTCTCCGAGCAGACCGCCGAGAACGAGGCCTGCCGGGCCGCGCACGGGCGTACCCCGACCCAGCTCCTGGCCGACCACGGGGTCCTCGGCCCGCGCACCACCGGCGTCCACAACACGCACCTGACGGACGGGGACATCGCGCTGCTGGGCGGGACCACGACCGGTACGTGCATGTGCCCCACCACCGAGCGGGACCTCGCCGACGGCATCGGCCCGGCCCGCCGGCTCCAGCAGGCCGGCAGCCCGCTCTCGCTCGGCAGCGACAGCCATGCGGTGATCGACCTGCTGGAGGAGGCGCGGGCGATGGAGCTCAACGAGCGCCTGAGCAGCCGGACCCGGGGCCACTGGACGGCGAACGCGCTGCTGACGGCGGCGACGGCGGACGGTCATGCGGCCCTTGGTCTGGCCGACGCGGGGCGCCTGGAGGCGGGTGCGCTCGCGGACTTCACCACGATCGCGCTGGACTCCGTCCGTACCGCAGGTCCCCTGCCGCGGCTCGGCGCCGAGACGGCGGTGTTCGCGGCCACCGCCTCGGACGTCCGCCACACGGTGGTAGGGGGCCGGCACATCGTCCGCGACGGGTCGCACACCCTTGTCCCGGACGTGGCGTCCGCCCTGTCCGAGTCCATCGCGGCCGTCCGCGGCTGACGTTGTCCTCCCCCCACCCCGCCCCTTCCCGAAACCGGGGCAGGCAGGCCCCGGACCCCCGTACGTGCGCTCCGCGCCCGTGCGCTCAAACGCCGCGCGGGCTGGAACGAACCCGAAGGGAACCATGACCACCACCGTCATCACCAACATCGGCAGCCTCGTCACCAACGACCCCGCGCTCGGCGACGGCAGCCCCCTCGGCCTGATCGAGAACGCCGCCGTCGTGATCGACGGCGAGACCATCGCCTGGGTCGGCCCGGCCGCCGGCGCCCCCGCCACCGACTCGGCCTTCGACGCGCAGGGCCGTGCGCTGATCCCCGGCTTCGTCGACTCCCACTCGCACCTCGTCTTCGCCGGGGACCGCACCGCCGAGTTCAACGCCCGGATGTCCGGGCGCAGCTACTCCGCCGGCGGCATCCGCACCACCGTCGCCGCCACCCGTGCCGCCACCGACGCCGAGCTCGAGGCCAACCTGCTGCGCCACCTCGACGAGGCCCGCCGCCAGGGCACCACCACGTTCGAGACGAAGTCCGGCTACGGCCTCACGGTCGAGGACGAGGCCCGCGCGCTGCGCATCGCCGCCGCGCACACCGAGGAGGTCACCTACCTCGGCGCGCACATCGTGTCCCCCGACTACGCCGAGGACCCGGCCGGCTACGTCGACCTCGTCACCGGCGAGATGCTGGCGGCCTGCGCCCCGTACGCCCGCTGGGTGGACGTGTTCTGCGAGAAGGGCGCCTTCGACGGCGACCAGGCGCGCGCGATCCTCACCGCCGGCGCCGCCGCCGGGCTGATCCCGCGCGTGCACGCCAACCAGCTGTCCTACGGCCCCGGCGTGCAGCTCGCCGTCGAGCTGGAGGCCGCCTCCGCCGACCACTGCACCCACCTCACCGACGCCGACGTCGACGCCCTCGTGCAGGCCGCGGACACCACCGTCGCGACGCTGCTGCCCGGTGCCGAGTTCTCCACGCGCGCCCAGTGGCCCGACGCCCGCCGCCTCATCGACGCGGGCGCCACCGTCGCGCTGTCCACCGACTGCAACCCGGGCTCCTCGTACACGAGTTCCATGCCGTTCTGCATCGCGCTCGCGGTCCGGGACATGCGGATGACCCCGGACGAGGCGCTGTGGGCGGCCACCGCCGGTGGCGCGCGGGCGCTGCGCCGCAGCGACATCGGCCGGATCGCCCCCGGAGCCCGCGCCGACCTGGCCCTCCTGGAGGCCCCGAGCCACGTCCACCTGGCCTACCGGCCCGGTGTCCCGCTCGTCCGCGCCGTCTGGCAGCGAGGCGTCCGCGCCGCCTGAACGACCGCCGATCCGCCCGGACATGGCCTGAATCCAGGCGGCCGAAAGGCCGTGGATCCAGGCCTGTCCCGTGTCTTCCCTCCGCAAGGTCCCGGGCGTACCTTGAGCCACCAATCTGATGTGTCGTCAGTAACTTGTGGCCCGAGGGGAAGACGAAGGTGACCGACCGGAAACGCTCCACCGCGCTTGCGCTGGCCTCCGCGCTGGCCGGAACGGCGGTCCTGCTGGCCGCCCCCGCAGCCCGGGCCGACGTCGTCGACGTGGCGTACGACTGCAAGACCCCCATCGGGGACAAGTCGGCGGTGTCGCCCATCGA
The DNA here is from genome assembly GCF_041200175.1 of Streptomyces sp. R33. NCBI lineage: Bacteria > Bacillati > Actinomycetota > Actinomycetes > Kitasatosporales > Streptomycetaceae > Streptomyces > Streptomyces sp. R33. The sequence goes on from NZ_CP165727.1 coordinate 5,245,464, forward strand.
CATCAAAGCCGTCAAGGAGGGCGACGGCTACAAGCTGACGATGTCCTTCCAGAAGGGCGTCTCGTCCAGCCCCGTCGAACTCGGCAAGGGCGCGATGAGCCCCAGCGCCGTCATCCTGGCCGACGGCGCGGAGAAGGTGTCCGTGCCGGTGTCGGGTGCGCCCAACCCCGAGGCCGTGCCCGCCAACACCCCCATCAAGATCACCGACCTCTCGGGCACCTACACCCCCAAGAAGAGCGGCAAGGTCACCTTCACCGCGGGCGTGCTCACCATCAAGGCGCTGGGGACCACCACCACCTGCACCCCCGGCAACAGCCCCAAGCCGTCCCTGGAGCTGGACGTGACGGCGGGCCCGCAGTCCGGGGGCAGCACCCCGCAGGACACCCTCCCGCAGACCGGGCCCACCGACTCCGCCCTCGCCCTCGGCACCCTCGGCGGCACCGTGCTGCTCACCGGCGCCGCCGGCGTGCTCTGGCTGACCCGGCGCGGCCAGCGGGCCCGGTCCTGAACGGAGCACCCCCGGCCATGCCCGTGCTCCACATCCCCGGTTCCGTCCGGCGCCTGTGTCTCGCGCTGCTCGCCGCGGCCCTGCTGTTCGGGTCCGTGGCGGGGGCCGCCGCCGACGAGCCCGGCTGGACCGCCGAGCCCGCCGCGGGCGGCGCCGCGGCGGCCCGGCCGTCCTTCTACCTCGCGGGCCCCGCCGGCACCGTCCTGGAGGACCGGCTGGCCCTGACCAACACCTCCGACCGGGAGCGCACCGTCACCCTGCGCGGGGCCGACGCCTACAACACGGCCGGCGGGGCCTTCGCCGTGCGCCCCGGGCAGGAATCGGCCGGCGCCGGGTCCTGGATCAGCTTCGGGGCCGCCGCCACCGTGAAGGTCCCGCCCCGCACCCGCGCGGTGGTCCCCTTCACCGTCACCCTGCCGCCCGCGGCCCTCCCCGGCGACCACCCGGCCGCCGTGGTCGCCACCGAGGACGGCCGCGAGGTGGGCGTACGGGTCGACCTGCGCGTCGGCGGCCCGACGCTGGCCGCCCTCACGGTCGAGGACGTCTCCGTACGCGGCAAGGGCGCGGCCGCGGTGGTCGCGTACACCCTGGTCAACCGCGGCAACGTGGCCCTCGCCCCCGAACTGGCGCTGCGCGCCGAGGGCCTCTTCGGCGAGGTCCCGGGCCGGACCGCCCGCGCCCTGCCGGTGGAGCTGCTCCCCGGCCAGCGGGTGTCGCTGACCGAGCCCTGGCCCGGCGCCCCGGTCCTCGACGACGTCGCCCTCACCCTCACGGTCACCGCCCCCGGCGCCGCCCCGGCCACCGCCACCGCCTCGGCGTGGTTCGTGCCCTGGGGCCTCGCGGCCCGGACGGGCGCCGGGCTGCTCGGCCTCGGCGGGGTCACCGCGGCCGCTCTGCTCCTCGTACGCAGCCGGCGCAGCCGCAGGGAGCCGCCGGCGTACGAGGAGCCCGTACCCGCGGGGAGCCGGGCACCGGAACACGAGCTGACGGGAGCATCCAGGTGAGCGCCAAGGTCGGCGGAACGGTCGGCGGCAAGGCCGGGGCCCTGCTCGCGGCGGGGCTGGCGGTGTGCGCCCTGGTCCTGTTCCCGGCCCCGGCCGTGGTGGCCGCCGAGGGCAAGCCCGCCGTGGCGCTCTCGCTCCAGGAGGCCGCGAAGGGCACGGAGATCACCGTCACCGGCACCGGCTGGCGGGCGAAGACCCTGGTGATGCTGCTGGTCTGCGGACAGAACATGATCGGCGGCACCAACAGCTGCGCCAACGCCGACGGAACCGCGGTCTCGGTCGGCGACGACGGGCACTTCACCGCCCGGCTGCCCGTCGTGGCACCGCCCAAGCCCTGCCCCTGCGTCGTCAACGTCACCTCCGTCAACGGGGACCAGTCCACCGTCGCCGCCCCCCTGAAGATCACCGACCACCCGGTGGCCGAGCTGCCCGCCGAGTCCGGCACGGCGCGCCTGGCGATGCTCACCGGGGTCCGGCTCGAGGGCGAGGACGGGGTGCTGACCTGGTTCGGCGCCCCGCCCGGCAGGAAGTTCACGGTCACCGTCGGCAACCTCGGCTCGGCCCCGGTCAAGGACCCGGTCTTCCAGCTCGGCACCGCCCACGGGGTGTACGCACCGCTGTGGGACGAGGTCCGGTGGAAGGGCACGATCCCGCCGGGCGGCAAGGCGGAGGTCCGGCTGGACGTCAGCCTCGCCGCGGGGGCCCACGGGGACTACACCGTCTCCCTCAAGTACGGCGACACGGTCGTGGCCACGCAGCCCTGGGGCGTGGACCGCCCGTACGGGGTGCTGCTGTTCTGGGGCCTGCTCCTGCTGGTGATCCCGGCCGCGGTCTTCCGGATCGGCATGGCCGTCGTCGACCGGGTCCGGCCGCGTACGGCGCCGGCCGGCGGCCGCCACCGGGGCGCGCAGGCCCCGGAGCCGGGCGCTGCCGAGTCCGGGCCGGCGGCCGCGCAGGACTCCCCCGGGACCACCACGGCGGTCCTGCCGTGGTTCACCCCGGACAGCGAGCCCGGGCCGAGATCCCCACACGTACCACAGGCGTCCGCACCGTCTGAGAACAGCCCGACGACGAAAGGACCTTTGTGAAGACCCAACGGAGGGTGAGCGCGGCCGTGATCGCGCTGCTGCTCGGCGGCGCAGGCATAGCCATCGGGGCCACTCCCGCCCAGGCGGCCGAGACCAAGTTCAACGTCAAGTGCGTGCCGCCGGCAGGCGGCGGCGACCCGGTGGAGGGCGAGACCACCGCCAAGGTCACCGCTCCGGCCTCGGCGAAGGTCGGTGACGAGGTCGACGTGTCCTGGGAGACCGTGAAGCCGGCCTCGAACAACACGGACCTGATGGACATCCCGCAGGACTCGGTCCAGCCCACCGGCTGGATCACGGTGGGCGGCGGGGGCGGCGAGCTGAAGGTCGTCGGGGAGAAGAAGAACCCGCCGATCCCCAAGAAGGCCCCCATGCAGATGTCCACGATGAAGGGGAAGCTGAAGCTCACCAAGGCCGGCAAGATCACCCTGACCCCCGGCAAGTACGACGTCGCGGTCACCTTCTCCTTCGGCACCTTCGTCACCAAGTGCGCACCCACGGGCGCCGTGGGCGTCGGGGCCACCATCGACGTGACGGCCGGCACCAGCGGCGGCACGACGAGCGGCGGCTCCGCTAACGGCGGCTCCACTAACGGCGGGTCTACGAACGGCGGGTCGACCAACGGTGGATCCACCAGTGGCGGCTCGGCCAACGGCGGGTCCACCAGCGGTGGCGGCGGGGGTCAGACCGACTTCCCGGGCAAGCCCGTCGAGGTCGCCTTCGACTGCGGCCCGGTCGTCCCCGGGGGCATCAAGACCCCGGTCACGATCAACGCCAAGAAGAACGGCGGCAGCTACGACCTGACCGTCAAGACCGCCAAGGGCGCGATGGCCAGCCCGATGGCCCTGCCGGCGGGGGCCCTCAAGCCCTCGATGAACGTCAAGCTCGGCGGCGCCGACAGCGGCATGGTCAAGGTCTCCGGGCCGGCCAACGCGGAGCCGATCCCGGACAAGGCCCCGGTCAGCCTCAGTGACATGACCGGCACCTACAAGCCCGGCAAGACCGGCAAGGTCACGCTGAGCCCGGACCAGCTGACGATCGACGTCACGATGGCCCCCGGGTCCACGCCGATCAACGTGCCCTGCAAGGCGGCCAGCAGCGGCGTCTCGCTGGAGCTCGACACCACGGCCCAGGAGGGCGGCTCCGGCTCGCCGGCCACCACCGGCTCCACCACCGCCTCGGGCGGCCTGGCCGAGACGGGCGCCGAGGACGAGGGCGGCATCAAGGCCCTCGCCCTGGTCGCGGGCACGGTGATCCTGCTCGGCGGCGCGGTCTTCACCTTCACCCCGTGGCGCCGGCTGCGCGGCACGCGGTAACCCGTACGACGGCTTCGTACAACGCAGCGGCCCGGCACACCAGGAGGTGTGCCGGGCCGCTGCGCGCGTTGCGGGGGTGCGTCAGTGCACGTCGCCCATCAGCGCCTGGACCTTCTTGCGGTACGCGTAGACCGCGAAGCCGGCCAGGGCGGCGGCGGCCGCCTGCAGGGCGATCACCCAGAGGCCGTTCAGGTCCACACCGGCGATGGAGAGCAGGCTGGTGATGCAGTCACCGGCGGTGACCGCGAGGAACCAGACACCCATCATCTGGGAGGCGTACTTCTGCGGGGCCATCTTCGTGGTGACGGAGAGGCCGACCGGGGAGACGCACAGCTCACCGATGGTCTGGATCATGTAGATCGAGACCAGCCACATCGGGGAGACCTTGACGTCGCCGCCCGCCATGTTCATCGGGACGATGAAGACGAAGAACGAGGCACCGATCAGGACCAGGCCCATCGCGAACTTCACGATGGTGTTCGGCTCCTGGTTCTTGCGCGCCAGCCACACCCACAGCCAGGCGAAGACCGGGGCCAGCGCCATCACGAACAGCGGGTTCAGCGACTGGTACCAGGTGGCCGAGAAGCCGAGGCCGAAGACGGTGCTGGCGGTCTTGTCGTCGGCGAACAGGGACAGCGTGGAGCCACCCTGGTCGTAGATCATCCAGAAGACGGCGGCGGCGATGAAGAACCAGATGTACGCGGTCATCTTCGACTGCTCGGCACCCGACAGGTCCTTGTCGCGCTTGATGCGCGTCAGGACGGCGATCGGGATGAACAGACCGGCCAGCGTCAGCGGGACCAGGGCCCAGTTCAGCGTGTAGGCGCCGAGGGCGACCACGGCACCGTAGAAGACGGCGATGCCCACGACCGCGAGGACGACCTTGGTGAGGACGGCCTTGCGCTCCTCCGGCGTCAGCGGGTTCGGGACCAGGCTGCTCTTCGGGCTCAGGTGCTTGGTGCCGAGCAGGAACTGGGTCAGACCCAGGCCCATGCCGAGGGCGGCGAGGGCGAAGCCCAGGTGCCAGTTGTGCTCCTTGCCGACCGTTCCGACGACGAGCGGGGCGACGAAGGCGCCGAGGTTGATGCCGATGTAGAAGAGCGTGAAGCCACCGTCACGGCGCGGGTCCTCGGGACCGTCGTACAGGTGGCCGACCATCGTGGAGATGTTGGCCTTCAGCAGGCCGGAGCCCGCCGCGACGAGGATCAGACCGACGAAGAACATCGCCTGGCCCGGCAGGGCCAGCGACAGGTGACCGGCCATGATCACGAAGCCTGCGATGGCGACGGTCTTGCGGGCGCCCCAGACGCGGTCACCGAACCAGCCGCCCGGCATGGCCATCAGGTAGACCATGGAGACGTACACGGAGTAGATGGCCGTGGTCGTGGCCGCGGTCATGGCCAGACCGCCACCCTGGCTGCCCGTGGCGGCGTCGGCGCCGCCCGAGACCAGGTAGTACACCAGCAGTGCACGCATGCCGTAGTAGGAGAAACGCTCCCACATCTCGGTCATGAACAGAGTGGCCAGGCCACGGGGGTGGCCGAAGAAGGTCTTCTCGGTGGACGGATCCGCCGAGTCCCTCGTCAGGCTGGAAGCCATGGTCGATCCTTGCTTGGTCGGGACGCTTCGCTTCGTGAGCGGAACAGCGCCCGGTGGGGGGCGGCCGGCACCGGCGACGGGTTCCCACCCCACGCCCAGGGGTCTGCCCCCGTCCCGACAGGAGGGGGGCAGCGGGATGTCCGTAACCGGGATCCACGCCCCAGGCGCACCATTTCGCGCGCGGGGCCCGGCCCACAGGTCATTCACTGTCACCGAAGTCGAAGAGGCAGGTCGTCAAGACCCCCTGATCGATCCGGACAGAATCGAGACCTTCGGCTCGCTTTTCGGCACAAAGGTCTCAGAGGTAGTGCATCAGGCGTCTCGCCACCATACGACACGACACTGCGGCATATGAAAGGACTTGAGAGATGGATCACAAGGCGGTCAGGGAACCGTTTGGCCACATTCGAAGGCCGCTCTCAGACATAAGACCAGATCGGCAGGGGTGCGCAGGTGCGCCCCTGCGCATCGTCCCCGCGGACTACCATCACCCACATGACGCGTGTACTGCTCGCCGAGGACGACGCATCCATCTCGGAGCCCCTGGCCCGCGCCCTGCGCCGGGAAGGGTACGAGGTCGAGGTCCGGGAGGACGGCCCCACCGCCCTGGACGCGGGACTGCAGGGCGGCGTCGACCTCGTCGTCCTGGATCTGGGCCTGCCCGGCATGGACGGCCTCGAGGTCGCCCGCCGGCTGCGCGCCGAGGGCCATGGCTTCCCCATCCTGGTGCTCACCGCCCGGGCGGACGAGGTCGACACGGTCGTCGGCCTGGACGCCGGCGCCGACGACTACGTGACCAAGCCCTTCCGCCTCGCCGAGCTGCTGGCCCGGGTACGGGCCCTGCTGCGGCGCGGCGCCAACGACGCCACCCAGGCCCCGGCCACCCACGGCGTGCGGATCGACGTCGAGTCGCACCGCGCCTGGATGGGGGAGGAGGAGCTCCAGCTCACGGCCAAGGAGTTCGACCTGCTGCGGGTCCTGGTCCGCGACGCCGGCCGGGTCGTCACCCGTGACCAGCTGATGCGCGAGGTCTGGGACACCACGTGGTGGTCCTCCACCAAGACCCTCGACATGCACATCTCCTGGCTCCGCAAGAAGCTAGGCGACGACGCCGCCAACCCGCGCTACATCGCCACCGTCCGCGGCGTCGGCTTCCGCTTCGAGAAGAGCTAGCGGCACCGGAGCATGCGCCGCCGTCTGATCAACTCCACGCTCGCCGTGGTGCTCGTCGTCATCGCCGTCTTCGGGGTCTCCCTCGTGATCGTGGAGACCCGGACGATCACCAGCAGTGCCCAGGACCGCATCGAGTCCGAGGCGCTGCGCCTGGTCGGCATCGTCGAGGCGAGCGTCCTGGAGCACAAGCCCATCGACGCCCAGGCCCTCGCCGAGCAGCTGGACATGGGCCGCTTCGCCCGCATCACCGTCCCCGGGCAGCCGCCCGTGGAGGTCGGCGACCGGATCCCCGACAGCGTCATCCGCGGCACCGCCAAGGGCGAGCAGGGCGAGACCGTCGTCGTCGAGGAGTCCCGCTCCACGGTGACCCGCGAGGTCGGGCGGACCCTGGCGGTGGTGGGCGCGGTGGCGCTGCTCGCCGTCGTGGCGGCCGTCCTGCTCGCCGTACGGCAGGCCAACCGGCTGGCCTCCCCGCTCACGGACCTGGCCGAGACGGCCGAGCGGCTGGGCTCCGGCGACCCGCGGCCCCGGCACAAGCGGTACGGGGTCCCCGAGCTGGACCGGGTCGCGGACGTGCTGGACTCCAGCGCCGAGCGGATCGGCCGGATGCTGACCGCCGAGCGGCGGCTGGCCGCGGACGCCTCGCACCAGCTGCGCACCCCCCTCACGGCCCTGTCGATGCGGCTGGAGGAGATCACGGTCACCGAGGACCTGGAGACCGTGCGGGAGGAGGCGAGCATCGCCCTCACCCAGGTGGAGCGGCTCACGGACGTGGTCGAACGGCTGCTGACGAACTCGCGGGACCCGCGCACGGGCTCGGCGGTCCCCTTCGACCTGGACGAGGTCGTCAAGCAGCAGGTGGAGGAGTGGCGGCCGGCCTACCGCAGCGCGGGCCGGGCGATCGTGCGCTCCGGCAAGACGGGCATGCGGGCCGTCGGCACCCCGGGGGCGGTCTCGCAGGTGCTGGCCACGCTGGTGGAGAACGCGCTGATGCACGGGGGCGGCACGGTGGCGCTGCGTACCCGGGTGATCGGGAACCAGGCGGTGCTGGAGGTCACGGACGAGGGGCCGGGGGTCCCGGCGGACCTCGGCAACCGGATCTTCGAGCGGGCCATCAGCGGCCGCAATTCCACCGGGATCGGCCTGGCGGTGGCCCGGGACCTCGCGGAGGCCGACGGGGGGCGCCTGGAGCTGCTGCAGACGCAGCCGCCGGTGTTCGCGCTGTTCCTGAGCCGGACGGCGCCGGAGCGGCCGGAGCCGGAGCACACGGTCCGCTGAGCACACGGTCCGCTGAGCAGACGGTTCGCTGAGCCGTCCGGGCGCCCGCAGGGCCGCGTACGGCTACTTGCCGGCGGGCTCGGGGGCGCGTGCGGAGCTCTCGCCGCTCCCGGCCCCGCCGCGCGCCGCGGCGGCCGGCGAAGCCGGGGCGGCTTCCGGCAGGGCCTTGAAGACCCACGTCCGGTACGACCAGAAGCGGAACACGGTGGCCGTGCCGATGCCGATGAACTTGAACACGTTCGTGGCGAGCGGGCCGTCCCAGCCGAACCCGTAGGTGGCCGTGTACAGCACGCCGTTCTCGATCACCAGGCCGATCACGCTGAAGGCCGCGAACAGCGGCAGCTCGCGTGAGCTCCCCGTGTGTGCGCGGTCGCGGTAGGTGAAGTACCGGAAGCCGATGTAGTTGGTGACGATCGCCACGACGGTGGCTATGACGCTCGCCCGGACCACCTGCAGGTCCGTCGTGTGGCGGATCAGGTTGAAGACACCCAGGTTGACGAGCACACCCACGCCGCCGACGGCCCCGAACTTCGCGACCTCGCGGCCCAGGCCGCGGAGGCGGTCGAGGGCGGATCCCTGCTGCGGGGTGCTCATGAGATGGATCGGTCCTGTCCTTCGCCGCCCCGCGCGGAGGCGTCCGTGGAGGCGTGTGCCCGCCTTCGGTCAACCCAGACATGCTAAGTGTCGTCCCACGGGCCCGTCTGTGCCTCCGCACACCGTGCGACGCACGGCACACATGGGCGGGAATGCTACGCGCGTCGACCAGAACGGGCCAGGGCCACGTCCGTATGGCGGAATACCGGCGGATACCCTGGAGAGGTGACGTTCCCGGTAGTCGGCATGGTCGGCGGCGGACAGCTCGCCCGCATGACCCACGAGGCGGGCATCCCCCTCGGCATCAGATTCAAGCTCCTCAGTGACACCCCACAGGACTCGGCGGCCCAGGTCGTGAGCGATGTCGTCATCGGCGACTATCGCGACCTGGAGACGCTGCGCGCCTTCGCGCGCGGCTGCGATGTGATCACTTTCGACCACGAGCACGTGCCCATCGCACACCTGCGGGCCCTGGAAGCGGACGGCGTCCCCGTCCGCCCGGGGCCCGACGCGTTGATGCACGCCGCGGACAAGGGGGTGATGCGCGCCAAGCTCGACGAGATCGGCGCCCCGAGCCCCCGCCACCGGATCGTGAGCGATCCGGCGGACGCGGCGGCCTTCGCCGAGGAGGTGGGCGGCTTCCCGGTCATCCTCAAGACCGTGCGCGGCGGCTACGACGGCAAGGGCGTCTGGTTCGTCCGGACCCCCGAGGACGCGGAGGCCCCCTTCAAGGCGGGCGTCCCGGTCCTGGCGGAGGAGAAGGTCGACTTCGTCCGCGAGCTCGCGGCGAACATCGTCCGCTCCCCGCACGGGCAGGCCGTGGCCTACCCCGTCGTCGAGTCCGTCCAGGTGGACGGCGTCTGCGACACGGTGATCGCGCCCGCCCCGAACCTGTCCGAGGCCCTCGCGGGCGAGGCCCAGGCCCTCGCCCTGCGCATCGCCAAGGAGCTCGGCGTCACCGGCCACCTGGCCGTGGAGCTGTTCGAGACCGCCGACGGCCGGATCCTCGTCAACGAGCTGGCGATGCGCCCGCACAACAGCGGCCACTGGACCCAGGACGGTGCGATCACCTCCCAGTTCGCCAACCACGTCCGCGCGGTCCTGGACCTCCCCCTGGGCGACCCCCGCCCCCGGGCCCGCTGGACGGTCATGGCGAACGTGCTCGGCGGTGACTACCCCGACATGTACGCGGCGTACCTGCACTGCATGGCCCACGACCCGCAGCTCAAGATCCACATGTACGGCAAGGACGTGAAACACGGCCGCAAGGTCGGCCACGTCAACACCTACGGCGAAGACCTGGACGATGTGCTGGAACGCGCACGCCACGCAGCCGGCTACCTCAGGGGAACGATCACCGCATGAGCACCTCCACCGCAGGTCCCGTCATCGGCATCGTCATGGGCTCGGACTCCGACTGGCCCGTCATGGAGGCCGCCGCCCAGGCCCTGGACGAGTTCGAGATCGCCTACGAGGTCGACGTCGTCTCCGCGCACCGGATGCCGCGCGAGATGGTCGCGTACGGGGAGCAGGCCGCCGGGCGCGGCCTGAAGGCGATCATCGCCGGCGCCGGCGGGGCCGCCCACCTGCCCGGCATGCTCGCCTCGGTGACCCCGCTGCCCGTCATCGGCGTCCCGGTGCCGCTGAAGTACCTCGACGGCATGGACTCCCTGCTGTCGATCGTCCAGATGCCCGCAGGGGTTCCCGTCGCCACCGTCTCCGTCGCCGGGGCGCGCAACGCCGGGCTGCTGGCCGTACGGATGCTGGCCGCCCACGACCCCGAGCTGCTCGGCCGGATGAAGGAATTCCAGCAGGAGCTCAACGACCAGGCCACCGAGAAGGGCAAGCGGCTGCGGACGAAGGTCGCGGGCGCGGAGTCCTTCGGGTTCGGCAAGTGAGCGCGGCGCACACGTCCGTGGCGGCGGACCGCCTCGCCGAGGCCCGCGAGCTGCTCGCCGCGCATCCGGTGGTCGACGGGCACAACGACCTGCCGTGGGCCCTGCGCGAGCAGGTCCGCTACGACCTGGCGCGGCGCGACATCGCCGGCGACCAGCGCGGCCTGCTGCACACCGACATCCCGCGGCTGCGCGCCGGCGGCGTCGGCGCGCAGTTCTGGTCGGTCTACGTCCGCTCCGACTTCGCCGGCGACGAGGCGGTCAGCGCCACCCTGGAGCAGATCGACGCCGTCGCCCAGCTGATCGACCGTTACCCGGCGGACCTGGTGCGGGCGCTGACGGCGGACGACATGGAGGCGGCCCGCGCCGACGGCCGGATCGCCTCGCTGATGGGCGCCGAGGGCGGGCACTCCATCAACAACTCGCTCGCCACGCTGCGCGCCCTGCACCAGCTGGGCGTGCGGTACATGACGCTCACGCACAACGACACGATCGACTGGGCGGACTCGGCGACCGACGAGCCGCGCCACGGCGGCCTGAGTGACTTCGGCCGCGAGGTCGTCCGCGAGATGAACCGCATCGGCATGCTCGTCGACCTCTCGCACGTCGCCGCGACGACGATGCGCGACGCGCTCGCCGTCTCGGCCGCGCCGGTGATCTTCTCGCACTCGTCCTCGCTGGCGATGTGCGACCACCCGCGCAACATCCCGGACGACGTGCTGGCGCAGCTGCCGGCCAACGGCGGTGTCGCGATGGCCACGTTCGTACCGAAGTTCATCCTCCCGGCAGCGGTCGAGTGGACCCTGGCCGCGGACGAGAACCTGCGGGCGCACGGCTTCCACCACCTGGACACCTCGCCCGAGGCGATGGCCCTGCACCGCGCCTTCGAGGCGGAGCGGCCGCGCCCGGTGGCCACGGCCGCCACGGTGGCCGACCACCTCGACCACATGCGCGAGGTGGCCGGCGTCGACCACATCGGCATCGGCGGCGACTACGACGGCACGGCCTTCACCCCGGCCGGACTGGACGACGTGGCCGGCTACCCGAACCTGATCGCGGAGCTGCTCGCGCGCGGCTGGTCGCACGCCGACCTGGCCAAGCTGACCTGGTCCAACGCCGTACGGGCGCTGCGCGACGCCGAAGCGGTGGCGCGTGAGCTCTCGGCGTCCCGCGGCCCCTCCAACGCGGTCCTGTAGCCGCGGCCCGGCGGCTGCGGCGAGGGGTGTGACCTGCGGGTTACACCCGAACGCCACATCCGCCGGGCGACCCGGCCGTCCGGCGTGTCACGGTGGCAGCATCCCTCCCTGCTGCCGCCGAGACCGGAGCGAACGCCATGGCCGACCTGCAGGATGAACAGAACGCCGCGTACACCGCACACACCGCTTACGACGCCGATACGCCCCCCGCGGGCTCCGGCTCCCCCGGAGCCGAGGACCCGCCCGCCGCGGTACCGGGCAGCGCCCTGGAGCGGGCCGTCGCGCTGCTGTCCGTGCATCCCGTCGCCGACGGACACAACACGCTGGTCTGGACGCTGCGCCAGAGCCCGTACCACGACATCGAAACCCCGGACTCGGGCGTCGACACCGACATCCCGCGGCTGCGCGCCGGCGGGGTCGGAGCCCAGTTCTGGTCGATGCTGCTGCCGCGCGAGGCCGCGGGCGCCGACCAGGTGGTGTCCGAGACGCTGGAACAGATCGACGTGGCGCTCGCCCTGACGCGCCGCTATCCCGACGGCCTGTCCCTCGCGCTGACCGCGGACGACATGGCCGATGCCCGCAACCGGGGCCGGATCGCCTCGTTCCTGGGCCCCGTGCCCGGCCGTACGCTGACCGACTCGCTGGGCGCCCTGCGCGCGTTCCACGCCCTGGGCGTACGGGCACTCGCGCCCGCGGGAGCGGCCTGGGCCCACCACGACCTGACGCCGTTCGGCCACGAGGTGGTCCGGGAGATGAACCGGCTGGCGATGCTGGTGGACCTGACCGGCTGTACGCCGGAGGTGGCCTGCCAGCTCGCGGGGGCCTCTAAGGCCCCGGTGATCGTCTCGCACACCGCGGCGGCCGCGCTGAACCCGCATCCGGGGAACGTGACCGACGAGGTGCTGCTGGCCCTGCGGGCGGCGAACGGTCTGGCGATGGTCACCTTCGACGCCGAGCAGACCGGGGACTCGCTCCACGCGGTCGCCGACCACGTGGAACACGTACGGGCCGTCGCGGGCCCGCACTGCGTGGGCCTCGGTGCCACCTTCGGCTCCGAGCTGGCCACCCCACGGCCGACCGGCCTGACCGACCCCTCGGGCTATCCGCGGCTGATCGCGGAACTGCTGGAGCGGGGCTGGTCGGAGGCCGACCTGGCCCTGCTGACCTGGGAAAACACCCAGCGGGTGCTGCGCGACGCGGAATTCACGGCCCGAGCCGCCCAGCACCGCAGACCGGCGTAGGCCGCCGGGCCTAGGCCCGCGGGCGGCCCATCGCGCGGTACGTCCAGCCGGCCGCGCGCCAGCGGTCGGTGTCGAGGGCGTTGCGGCCGTCGAGGATCAGCCGGTCGGTGACGACCTCGCCCAGCTCCACCGGGTCGAGGTCGCGGAACTCGCGCCACTCGGTGAGGTGCAGGACGACCTCCGCGCCGCGGGCCGCCTCCAGCGCCGAGTCCGCGTACCCGAGCGTCGGGAAGACGCGGCGGGCGTTGTCCATGCCCTTCGGGTCGTAGACGGTGACCTGGCCGCCCTGGAGGTGGATCTGCCCGGCCACGTTCAGCGCGGGGGAGTCGCGGACGTCGTCCGAGTCCGGCTTGAAGGTGGCGCCGAGCACGGCGACGCGCTTGCCGAGGAAGGAGCCGCCGACGGCCTCGCGGGCCAGCTCGACCATGTGGCCGCGCCGGCGCATGTTGATGGAGTCGACCTCGCGCAGGAAGGTCAGCGCCTGGTCCGCGCCGAGCTCGCCGGCGCGCGCCATGAACGCCCGGATGTCCTTGGGCAGGCAGCCGCCGCCGAAGCCGATGCCGGCGCGCAGGAACTTCGCGCCGATCCGCTCGTCGTAGCCGATGGCCTCGGCCAGCTTGACCACGTCGCCGCCGGCGGCCTCGCAGACCTCCGCCATCGCGTTGATGAAGGAGATCTTCGTGGCGAGGAAGGAGTTCGCGGCGGTCTTGACGAGCTCGGCCGTCGGGAAGTCGGTCACCACCAGCGGGGTGCCCTCCGCCATCGGCGTCTCGTACACCTCGCGCAGCAGCTTCTCGCCGCGCTCGCCCTGGACGCCGATCACGATCCGGTCGGGGTGCAGGGTGTCCTGCACGGCGAAGCCCTCCCGCAGGAACTCCGGGTTCCACGCCAGCTCGACCTCGGCGCCCGCCGGGGCCAGCTCGGCCAGCTTCACGGCGAGCCGCTCGGCCGAGCCCACCGGCACGGTGGACTTGCCGACGACCAGCACCGGCCGGGTCAGGTACGGGGCCAGTGACTGTACCGCGGAGTCGACGTACGACATGTCGCACGCGTACTCGCCGTGCTTCTGAGGGGTGTTCACGCAGACGAAGTGGACGTCGCCGAAGGCGCCGACCTCCTCCCAGGACTGCGTGAAGCGCAGCCGCCCGGTGGAACCCGGCAGACCCGCGACGTGCCCGGCGAGGAGTTCCTCGAGCCCGGGCTCGTACATCGGCACCCGGCCCGCGGACAGCATCTCGATCTTCTCCGGCACCACGTCCAGCCCGAGCACCTCGAAGCCCAGCTCCGCCATCGCCGCGGCATGGGTCGCGCCGAGGTAGCCGGTGCCGATCACAGTGATCCTGAGGGGGGCCATGGGTGCTCCAGAGGTGCGGGGCCGTTTGCGGCCACTGAGCATAGTCGGGCCGGTCCGAGGGGACGTTCCCCAGGAGACCCGGCTGTCACGCAGCTCACGTACCTCGTACATATCGCTGCCACGACGCCGGACACTAAGATTTGGGTTACTTAACGGTAGTTAGCATCACGCAGCGCACATGCGTCGCACGCGCATCGCACGCGCATCACACTTGGGGAGTGAGAGTCTTGGCGGGTTCTGCCGACTTCGACCTGTACCGCCCGGCCGAGGAGCACGACATGCTCCGCGAGTCCGTCCGCTCGCTCGCCGAGGCGAAGATCCTGCCGTTCGCAGCCGCGGTCGACGAGGAGGCCCGCTTCCCGCAGGAGGCCCATGACGCGCTCGTCGCCAACGACCTGCACGCCGTCCACGTCCCGGAGACCTACGGCGGCGCCGGCGCGGACGCCCTCGCCACCGTGATCGTGATCGAGGAGGTGGCCCGCGTCTGCGCCTCCTCCTCCCTGATCCCGGCCGTGAACAAGCTCGGTTCGCTCCCGGTGATCCTCTCCGGCTCCGAGGACCTGAAGAAGAAGTACCTCGGCCCGCTGGCCAAGGGCGACGGCATGTTCTCGTACTGCCTCTCCGAGCCCGACGCCGGCTCCGACGCCGCCGGGATGAAGACCCGCGCCGTGCGCGACGGGGACTTCTGGGTCCTCAACGGCGTCAAGCGCTGGATCACCAACGCGGGCGTCTCCGAGTACTACACGGTCATGGCCGTGACGGACCCGGAGAAGCGCTCGAAGGGCATCAGCGCCTTCGTCGTCGAGAAGTCCGACGAGGGCGTCTCCTTCGGCGCCCCGGAGAAGAAGCTCGGCATCAAGGGCTCCCCGACGCGCGAGGTCTACCTCGACAACGTGCGGATCCCCGCCGACCGCATGATCGGCGCCGAGGGCACCGGCTTCGCCACCGCGATGAAGACCCTCGACCACACCCGCATCACCATCGCCGCCCAGGCGCTCGGCATCGCCCAGGGCGCCCTGGACTACGCCAAGGGCTACGTCCAGGAGCGCAAGCAGTTCGGCAAGCCGATCGGCGACTTCCAGGGCGTGCAGTTCATGCTCGCGGACATGGCCATGAAGGTCTCCGCCGCCCGCGCGCTGACCTACCAGGCGGCCGCCGCCTCGGAGCGCGGCGACGCGGACCTCACCTACCTCGGCGCCGCGGCCAAGTGCTTCGCCTCCGACATCGCGATGGAGGTCACCACGGACGCCGTCCAGCTCCTCGGCGGCTACGGCTACACCCGCGACTACCCGGTCGAGCGCATGATGCGCGACGCGAAGATCACCCAGATCTACGAAGGCACGAACCAGGTCCAGCGCATCGTCATGGCGAGGAACCTCCCGTAGCAAGGTTTTCGCGGTCAGGCGCTTTCGCCGCCTCTCCGTGATGACACTTCCGCAAGAAGCCCCGGCCGATCGGCCGGGGCTTCTTGCGTTGCTCGACCGTCCCGGCGGGCAGGGCGGCTCGGGGCCGCCCCACCCGCATCGCCGATCCCGCGGGCAGTGCGCAGCACTTCACCTGGGATGCGGACGACCGGCTGCTGCACCGCGTCACCGCCGACGGCAGCCGTGAGTCCTGGCGCTGGGATCCTGAGGGCAACTGCCTCGCCCATACCGATGCCCATGGTGGTGTCTCGGCCACCGAGTACGGCCATTTCGACATGCAACTTGCCCGTATCGCGGCAGACGGCGCCCGCCACGAGCTGCGCTACGACACCGAACTGCGTCTGGCCCGGGTGACCAACCCGCTCGGGCAAAAGTGGAGTTACACCTACGACAGCGCGGGACGGCTCGTGGCCGAGGACGACTTCGACGGCCGCCGGACTCGCTACGCCTACGATCAGGCGGGCCGTCTGACCTGCCGTACGAGCCCTCAAGGGGTGTCGGTCGCGTACACGTGGGACTCCATGGACCGGCTGACCTCCCGGCAGGTCGAAGGACGCCTCGTCCGCATCGTGCCCGTCTACGCGGGAGCCAACCCCATCCCCATCCGTCTGGACTTCACAGCTTTCGGAAACAAGGGCTTCACCTTCACCCACAGCCTCGAGAATCCTGCGTCCGGCGTCAGGACCGGCGTGTAGCACTCGCCCCGAACAGCAAGTGAGGACCACATGACCCGCACCACCCCGCCCCGCCCGGTCGATGCCGAGGGCCTGTTCCCCGCACTCGCCGACCACCGCCGCACCAGCACCCGTCTGCACCCGCGCCACGGCTCCCCGAAGGCGGACGACAGTTCGGTGGCCGGCCCGTTCCTGTGGCCCGCGGACGAGCCGTGGCCCGTGTGCACCGTGGTCCACTCCAAGGGCTGGGGCCACCGGCTGTCAGACGTGCGCCTCCGGCGGCGGATCCTCGACGAGGCCTGGCACAGGGATCCCGGAACTGGTCCCACCGACGCCGAACGTGCGGTCCTGGACACCCTTGTGCCGGGACCGCACGCCCCCCGGATCGACGACGCGGACCCGATTCCGCTGCTCGCCGCCGCGCAGCTCTTCGCACGCGACATCCTCGACCTCACCGGACCTGAGGGCTGTGACCTCCTCCAGGTCCTCTGGTGCCCCTTCGAAGTGCACGGACCCGGCCGGACCATCGACGTCGTGCTGAAGTGGCGGCGCTCCCAAGACGTGACCGAGGCCCTCGCCGTGATCCCGGAGCCCGTGGTGGTGGGCAGGGCCGAATGCGTTCCGAACACCTGCGAGCTTCACCCCGAACAAGTGGTGGAGCACGAGTACGAAGGCCTGTTGGACGAAGACCTTCAGGAGGCCATCGAAGCGTGGGAGGCAGGAGACGACGAAGAGGACGACGCCTTCGACTCCTCGGCCTCGCCCTCCAGCTTCGACACGTACGAGGAGTACGAGGCCGCCATGGCCGCCGCGCGCGCCGGTGAGGACGGGGAGAACGAGGTCACCTACCGAGGTGATCTGTCCATCCCGCCCGGCTGGAAGGTCGGAGGCTTCGCACCGTGGCACCTCACCGACCCGGTGCACATCGGCTGCGAGGTCTGCGGAGCAACCATGCCCCCCTTGCTCACCGTGGCCGGCGGCGAATGGGACGGAGCCTCCGAGAGCTGGATCCCGCTGGAGGACCGGGACTCCGTACCGGACGACCGGATCAGTGACCCGGCAGGCGTCTACCTCGGCCGCGGCCTCATGCGCGTCCACACCTGCCCCGCCACCCCGACGCATCCGCACCGGCTCAGCTTCCAGTAGAACGACCCGGCGGCCTCTCAGGAGGGCGTCAGCGCCTGTCGGAAGGAGGCGGCGAACACAATTGAGCCGCCTCCGGCCTGTGCCGCCTCCCGGATGGGCTAACTTTGGAGAACTTCGGACTCCCGAACCGGGTGGGGAGAAACAATTTTGGAAGCCATCCTGCTGGTCGGGGGGCAGGGGACGCGTCTGCGCCCCGTCACGGTCAACACCCCCAAGCCGATGGTGCGCGCGGCCGGGGTTCCGTTCCTCGCCCACCAGATAGCCAGGGCCGCCGCCGCAGGCGTCACGCACATCGTGATGGCCACCTGCTACCTCGCCGAGGTCTTCGAGCCGTACTTCGGTGACGGCTCCGCCTTCGGCGTCTCGCTCGAGTACGTCGTCGAGGACGAGCCGCTCGGCACCGGCGGAGCCATCCGCAACGCCGCGCGGCGGCTGACCGGCGGACCGGACTCCTCCGTCCTCGTCTTCAACGGTGACATCCTCACGGGCCTGGACATCGCCGGGCTCGTCGACTCGCACCGGGCGGCCGCCGCCGACGTCTCGCTGCACCTGGTGCGGGTGGAGGACCCGCGGGCCTTCGGCCTGGTCCCCACCGACTCCGAGGGGCGGGTGCTGGCCTTCACCGAGAAGCCGCAGACCCCCGAGGAGATCATCACCGACCAGATCAACGCCGGCTGCTACGTGTTCCGGCGCAGTGTCATCGACTCGATTCCGCAGGGGCGTCCCGTCTCCGTCGAGCGGGAGACGTTCCCCGGGCTGCTCGCCTCGGGTGCGAAGCTGCACGGGGTCACCGAGAACACGTACTGGCTGGACCTCGGCAAGCCCGAGTCCTTCGTCCAGGCGTCGGCCGACCTCGTACGCGGAGTCGTCCCCTCCCCGGCCGTCCCGGGCCCGCGCGGCGAGTCCCTGGTGCTCCCGGGCGCCGAGGTGGAAGCCGGAGCCAAGCTGTCCGGAGGCACCGTCGTGGGCGCCGGAGCCCGTATCGCCGCGGGCGCGGTCGTCGACGGCTCCATCGTGCTCGACGGCGCGGTCATCGGCCCGGACACCCGGGTGCGCGCCAGCCTGATCGGCGTGGGCGCCTCGGTGGGCACGCGCACCGTCCTGGACGGCGCGGTCCTCGGGGACGGGGCCGTCGTCGGCTCCGACAACGAACTGCGCGCGGGCGCGCGGGTGTGGTGCGGGGCCGAACTGCCCTCCGCCGCCGTCCGCTTCTCCTCCGACCGCTGACAGCACACGAAGATGCCGCCGACCACGTGAGGTCGGCGGCATCTTCGTGTCCGGCTAGTTGGCCGTGACGGTGACCTTCTCGTCGTTCTGGATCTGCTTGACGAGCTGCTGCACCTTCGCCTTGTCCCAGAGCAGGTTGCCGCCGCGCTCGCCCGCGATCGGCATGTTCATCGACACGCCCTCGCCGCCGCTGATGCCCTTCATCGCGAAGAACATGTCGGCCATGTCCCACAGCGACATGTCCTTGTCCACGATCAGCGTGTCCAGGCCCGCGCCCAGCACCGGGTACAGCTTGAAGGGGTTGAGGATCGTGCCCGGCGTGGCCGCCTGGTTGGCCAGCGTCGCCAGGAACTTCTGCTGGTTCTTCGTACGCGCCAGGTCCGACTCGGCGAATGCGTACCGGGTCCGGACGAAGGCGAGGGCCTGCTCGCCGTTGAGCGTCTGCTCGCCGGCCTTGAAGTCGGCGCCCGACTTCTCGTCCTTGAAGCCCTTCTCGATGTTCATGTCGACACCGCCGAGCGCGTCCACGATGTTCGCGAAACCGGCGAAGCCGATCTCCGCGTAGTGGTCGATGCGCAGCCCCGTGTTGTGCTCGACGGTGCGCACCAGCAGCTCCGGGCCGTCCTCCGCGTACGCCGCGTTGAGCTTGGTGTGCCGGCCCTGCGCCGCGAACTTCTTGCCCGACTGGGAGCCGACGAAGGAGGGGATCTCCACGTCGGAGTCGCGGGGCAGCGAGATCATGGTGTTCCCGCTGGAGCAGGCCGCCAGGATCATCATCGAGTCGGTGCGCTTGCCTTCGGCCGAGCCCGTGTGGAGCTTCTTCTTGTCCTCGTCGGACAGGCCTTCGCGGCTGTCGGAGCCCACGATCAGGTACGTCGTGCAGTCGCCCTCCTTCGGGCGCTCGATGACCTTGGAGAGGTCGACCTCGCGGCGCACCTTGGAGTCGGCCCAGAAGTAGGTGCCGATCGTGGTCGCGAGCAGCGCCGTGACCAGCACGATGGAGCCGATCTTGATCCGCTTGCGCCAGTCCGGAGCCGGTCCGGCCGGCCTGCGGCCCGGCCCGCCGGGACCCCCGGGGCCGCCGGGCCCGCTCGGCGCACCCGGGCCGCCCGGACCCGCCGGGCTGGTCTGCGGGCGCCCGTAGACCTGGCCGGTGTTGTAGCCGCTGTCGTAGCCGCCGTAAGTGTCGTGGCCCGGGGCCTGCTGCGGGGGTACCCCGTACGCGGGCGGCTGCCCGGGCCGGGCCGGCGGCTGCGCCGGTCGCTGCGGTTGCTGCTGCGGCGGCACCGGCCGCTGCTGCCGGCGCTGGACATGCGGCATCCGCCGGGCACCCTCCGGCTGCGCCTGTGCGCTGCCGCGTCCGTACCGGTCGTCGCCGCTGTCGTTGCGCCCCTGGGGCCACTCACTCATGCCGCCTAGGATGCCTGGCCGGACGGGGTGCCCGACAGTCCGGGCGGAGCTTCGTTCCGGTGCTGTTGCACAGCTGATGCCTGCGCGTCGGCTTTAAGGTGGGCGCATGACAGAGATACCGGGCGCCACGGCTGGCGACCTGCAGGGCAAGCCGATCTCGGCCTCGCGGACCACCCTCAGCCACATCATGACGGCCAACGACACCAACCTCCTCGGCACGGTGCACGGCGGTGTGATCATGAAGTTGGTGGACGACGCGGCCGGCGCCGTCGCCGGGCGCCACTCCGGCGGGCCCGCCGTCACCGCGTCCATGGACGAGATGGCCTTCCTCGCCCCGGTCCGCGTCGGCGACCTGGTCCACGTGAAGGCCCAGTGCAACTGGACCGGCCGCTCCTCCATGGAGATCGGCGTACGGGTCCTGGCCGAGCGGTGGAACGAGTCGACCCCCGCCACCCAGGTCGGCAGCGCCTACCTCGTCTTCACCGCCGTGGACGCAGAGGGCAAGCCCCGTACGGTCCCGCCGGTGCTCCCCGAGACCGACCAGGACCGCCGCCGCAACCAGGAGGCCCAGATCCGCCGCACGCACCGGCTCGCCCGCCGCCGGGCGATCATGGCGCTGCGCGAGGAGCGCGCGGCCCAGGGCTTCGACAGCGACTGAGCCGCCGCCCGGCCGCCGGTTACTTCCCGCAGATCACCTGGTCGCCCGTGACCACCCCGACCTGGCCCTGGTACGGGTCCTCCGGGCGGACCGGCACCACCTTCCGGTAGTCCGCTCCGGCGATCACCAGGACCGTCCGGCCCTGGCCCGCCACCGCCCGCAGCTCACTGCCCGGCAGCGCGGTCGAGACCGTACGGGCCGAGCGGTCCCAGCGGGGGTCGTACGCGATCACCGTGCGCTTGACGTTGCGGCTCGCGCCGCCCACCGGGGCCCGGGTGGTGTCGAAGCCGGTGGCGCGCAGTGCCGTGTCCACCCGCCCGCCCAGCCCGTCGATCCGGGTCCCGTTCTCCACCTGGACCCGGATCTGCTGCGGCGGCACGTCCACCCGCACCGCCGGCTGCTGCTGCGCCCGGAGCCCGGACTGCCCTTGTGCCTGCCCCTGTGCCTGTGCCTGCGCCTGCCCCCGCACCGGTCCCGGTGCGGAGGGGGCGGCCAGCGGCCTGTCCTGGCGCAGCGCCTCGAAGAGCTTCGCGGCCTTCGGCTCGTCCCATTTCACCGTCGAGCCGATGCCCTTGACGGGGTACGAGGGGTTCCCGATCGGCACCGAGGCGAACTCCGAGGAGGCCGGGGTGAAATCGCGCATGGCCTGACCCAGGGCCAGCATCTGCTCCGATCCGAAGCCCCGGTCGGCCCGGACCGAGCCCAGCAGCGTGGAGCTGACCTCCTTGAACTTCACCGGGTTCAGCAGTACCCCGCCGCCGGTCGCCTGCTTGACCAGGGCGGCGACGAACCGCTGCTGGCGCTGCATGCGGCCGAGGTCGGCGGCCCCGTCCACGTGGCGCGAGCGCACGTACTGCAGGGCCTGTCCGCCGCTGAGCCGGTGGGTGCCGGGCAGCAGGTCCAGGCCGGTGTTCTTGTCGTGCAGGGCCTTGGCGGTGCAGATCTCCACGCCGCTCATCGCGTCGACGGTCTTCATGAAGCTGCTGAAGTCGACCTCCAGGTAGTGGTCGATCTTCACCCGGGTCAGGTTCTCGACCGTCCGCACGGTCAGCTGCGGCCCGCCCTCCGCGTACGCCGCGTTGAGCTTCACGGCGTGCGGTCCGTGCTGCTTCCCACTGGACTCGTCCCGGTGCGCGGGCAGCTCGGCGTAGCTGTCGCGGGGCAGGCTGACGACGCTGGCCCGCTGCCGGTTCGCGGAGAGGTGCACCAGCATCACGGTGTCGGTGCAGTGGCAGGGGGCGCCGCCGAGGCGGTACTCGCGCCTGTCCTGCCGGGTGATCTTGTCCCGGCCGTCGGTGCCGACCAGCAGGAAGTTCAGGCCGTGCCCGGCCTGCGGCCGGTTCTTCATGTCCTTGAACGGGTCCACCCGCTCGATCCCGGTGTCCAGGCCGGTCATCACCGCGTGCCCGATCGCCCCGGAGCCCAGCACCGCCACGGCCAGCCCGGCCGCCAGCCGTACCCCCCACCGCGGCCGGTCCCCCCGGCGCCGGGCCGGACCACCGCCCCGCCGCGCGCGCTGCGGCTGCGGGGGCCGGGCGGGTCGGGTGGGGCGGTGTGGCTGGGGCACGGGGGACACCTCCGCGGGGGCAGTAGGGGCCGACAGGAACGAACCAGACACAGCGGGCAGATCGTCAGAACAGTAGGCCCATACGATCAGCCTCTGTCCCTACCGATCATGCGGCGCGCACCCGTTTCCCCCGTACGCGGTAACGTGACACCGATACCCGACCTTGAAGGACCACATGCCCGCCCAGCAGCCCGCAGTCTCGGTGATCATGCCGGTGCTCAACGAGGAGCGCCATCTGCGTGACTCCGTCCGCCACATCCTCGGACAGGAGTACGCCGGTGAGATGGAGGTGGTGATCGCGCTGGGGCCGTCCAAGGACCGCACCGACGAGATCGCCGCCGAGCTCGTACGCGAGGACCCCCGCGTCGTCACCGTTCCGAACCCCTCCGGCCGCACCCCGGCCGCCCTCAACGCCGCCATCAAGGCCTCGCGACACCCCGTCGTGGTGCGCGTCGACGGCCACGGCATGCTCTCGCCGAACTACATCGCCACCGCGGTCCGCCTCCTGGAGGAGACCGGTGCGCAGAACGTCGGCGGCATCATGCACGCCGAGGGCGAGAACGCCTGGGAGGACGCCGTCGCCGCCGCGATGACCTCGAAGATCGGCGTCGGTAACGCGGCCTTCCACACCGGGGGCAAGGCCGGCCCGGCCGACACCGTCTACCTGGGCGTCTTCCGCCGCGAGGCGCTGGAGCTGGCCGGCGGGTACAACGAGGAGTTCATCCGCGCCCAGGACTGGGAGCTGAACTTCCGCATCCGTGAGGCCGGCGGGCTCATCTGGTTCTCGCCCGAGCTGAAGGTCCAGTACCGCCCGCGGCCGTCCGTACGGGCGCTCGCCAAGCAGTACAAGGACTACGGCCGCTGGCGGCACGTGGTGGCCCGCTACCACTCGGGCTCGATCAACCTGCGCTACCTCGCGTCGCCGACCGCCCTGTGCGCGATCGTGGCCGGCGTGCTGGCCGGTGCGGTCGTCAGCCCGTGGGGCTTCGTGGTCCCGGCCGGCTACCTCGCGGCGATCACCGTCGGCTCGATCCCGGCCGGCAAGGGCCTGTCCCTGAAGGCGCGGGCGCAGATCCCGGTGGCCATGGCCACCATGCACATGTCCTGGGGCTTCGGCTTCCTGACCAGCCCGCGCTCGCTCGCGGCCAAGGTCATCGCGAGCCGCCGCCCGGCGGTGCGCCGCGACTTCGCCAGCGAGGTCTGAGCGGGCCGCGTACGTACACGTGAAGGGGCCCGGGGTGCTGTCGGCCGACAGCACCCCGGGCCCCTTCACGTGCAGGCGCTACCAGGTGAAGCCCGGCTGGATCGCCATGCACTCCTTGTCGTCGTCGCCGTTGAACGGGCGGGCCGAGTCCGGCGCCTTGGTCGGGGCGGGCGGCGGCGGGGTCGGCGCGTTGCCGGTCCGCCAGTCCTTGCCGACGAACAGGACGATCCCGGTGACGTCGTCGGACTTCTCCAGGGCGCTCGCCGGCAGGCCGAGCGCGGTGGCCACGGCCGCCGCGTCACCCGCCTGGTCCGGGCTCGAGAAGCGGATCACGGTGGTGTCCTCGGCCGCGGTCTGCGTGGCGGACGAGGCCTTGGTGAAGCCCTTGCCGACCAGGAGGGCGGCGACGTCGTCGGCCCGGCCCTTGACCCGGGTCTGGGCGCCGTCCTTGCCGCCGGTCGCGTTGCGCACCGTGACCGGGATCTTCGCCGGGGGCGCGGCCGGGTCGGCGGCCGGCTGGGACGGGGCCGCGGGGGACCCGGAGGCGGCGGGGGACCCGGAGGCGGCCGGCGCCGACGGATCGGCGGCCGGGTTCCCGGACCCCTTGCCGTCGAGTGCGATGTCCTCGCGGACCATCCGGAACAGGCCCTCGGCCTCGACCGGCTTGGGCTCGACCCGGCCCTCCTCGCGGGTGCTGTACACCCACGGCATGGTGGTCATCGTGATCCGCCCGGTGGGGACCTTCTTGAGCTCCATGCTGAGGTCGTACAGCTTGTCGATCTTGTTGAGGCCGGGGTCCACGACCATGGCCTTGATGGCCGCCTGCGCCAGGCTGTTGAGCTTCACCGGGTTGCTGAGCTTGGCGTTCTTGCGGAACTCGCGGGCCATCGAGTTCATGTACATGTGCTGGGCGTGGGTCCGGCCGAGGTCGGTGCCGTCCTCGAAGCCGTAGCGGGTGCGCAGCCACTGCAGGGCCTGCTCGCCCTGGATGGTGTTCGTTCCTGCGGGGAGCTTCAGGCCGGAGCCCTTGCCGTCCTTGGTGCGCGACTCCACGTTCTGCTGGACGCAGACCGGGACGCCGCCGATGGCGTCCGCCATCGTCACCACGCCCTTGAAGTCGATCATCATGAAGTGGTCGATCGGGATGTGCGTGAGCTCCTGCCAGGCGGCGACCGTGCAGCCCGGCCCGCCCCGGCTGAGGGACTCGTTGGTCTGGACGAGGCCCCTGCTGGCCTGGTGGACCTTGCCGCCCGGCTCGGTGCACTTCGGCATCATCAGCATGGTGTCGCGCGGCATCGACACGACCGACATGTTGCTGCGGTCCGCCGACAGGTGCAGCAGCATCTGCACGTCCGCGAGGGGCGGGCCGTCGAAGGTGTCCCTGGCCCCGCCGAGGGCCTGGTTGGCCGCGTCGTCACGGGCGTCGGAGCCGATGAGGAGGATGTTCAGCGGGGTCTGCCCGAAGGCGTTGGGCTTGGAGCCGCCCAGCTTGGTCTCGCCGAGGTTCAGCGCGTCCGTCTTGATGCTGCCGTTGAGGTGGCGGTAGTAGAGGTAGCCGCCCGCCGCCGTTGCGAGTATGAGGAAGGACAGGACGGTGGACACCCAGCGCAGCACGCGCCGGCGGCCCCGTCGCTTCGGGCCGCCGCTGCCGGCTCCGGCGCCGGATATGCCACCGTCGGGCTGGGCGGGCGCCCCCTCCCCTCGCACACTGCTGTGCCTCACACG
Source organism: Streptomyces sp. R33 (assembly GCF_041200175.1). NCBI lineage: Bacteria > Bacillati > Actinomycetota > Actinomycetes > Kitasatosporales > Streptomycetaceae > Streptomyces > Streptomyces sp. R33. Next base: position 5,270,742 of record NZ_CP165727.1, read on the forward strand.
TCCCCCTCAAGATTCACTTCGTGTCGTGGTGTGCCGGTCCACCGGCACAGGCCGGCCCCCGGCCGGACAGCCGGTCCGGGCCGTCCGGCCTTCTTGCCCTGCTCGGCCTGTCAGGCCTCTCGGCCTACTTGGCGCAGACCGCCTTGTCGGCCTCGGCCCGCTGAATCTCCTCCGGCGCCTTCTGAGGCGCCGTCAGCGAGACCCCCGCCCCCTTGAAGTCCGCGCCGAGCGTCAGCTTCATCGGGGTCTTGGGCGCGGCGTCCGCCGGGCCCATCTTCAGTGCCGTGGCCGGCAGGCCCATCATGTCGGCCAGCGCCCGGGCCTGGTCGGCCTGGTTGGGCGCGTACTCCAGCTGCGTCGCGTCGACCTTCGCGGGCGCATTGCCGCGGTTGCTGGCCTTGTTCACGCCCTTGCTGTTCTGCAGCCAGCTCAGGGTGCTGGAGGCGGCGCCCCCGGGTCCGCCGCCGTTGTAGACGTCCACCCGTACGTCGCCCGCGGGCGCGCGGTTGCCCTGGAGCAGGGCGTCCGCCTTGCTCCTGGCCTCCGCGTCGGCCGCGTCCTTCGCCGCCTGCTCCTTCTGCTCGACCTCCGTCAGCGAGACGTCGGCCTGGATCATCTTCAGCAGGGGGTCGGCCACGCGCTGGTCGACGACGACGGTCGCCTTCTTGCCCTCGGGCTCGGCAGGGTTGTCGAGCACCGGGAGCGTGGTGAAGGTGATGTTCTTCAGGTCGATGTCCTTCAACTCACCGGCGAGGTTGGTGAGTTTGTCGATGGACCCTATGCCCGAGTCGACGGTCAGCGACTTGGTGGCCGCCTCCGCGAGGGAGAAGAACTTCTTCGGACTGGTCAGCGTCTCCTTCGACTTCATCTCGCGCATCATCGAGCCCAGGAACTGCTGCTGGGTCTTGATCCGGTCGAGGTCGCCGTGGTTCCCGAACGAGTGCCGGGTCCGTACGAAGGCCAGGGCCTGCTCGCCCTGCAGCCGGTGCTCGCCGGCGTCCAGCTTCAGCTTGGAGTCCTTGTCGTCCACGGGCTTCGCGAGGCAGACCGGAACGCCGCCGACCGCCGTGCTCAGCACCTTCACCGCGTTGAAGTCGACCATCATGAAGTTGTCGACGGTGACGCCGGTGATCTCCTTCACCGTACGCATGGTGCAGCCCGGGTCGCGGCCCTCCTGGCCGAGGCTGACGTTGAACCGCGTCCCCTTCTGGCCGGGGATGGTCTTCGTCGAACCGTCGGGCTGCTTCGTCGGGCAGGCGGGGATGTTCGTGATCAGGTCGCGCGGGATGGACAGCGCGGTGGCGTTGCTGCGGTCCTTGGAGACGTGGAAGAGGATCGTGGTGTCGGCGTGGCCGACGCTCTCCGCGTCCCCGTAACCCTCGTTGCCCGCGCCGCTGCGCTTGTCGGTGCCGATGACCAGGATGTTGATGGGCTGGTCCTTCTTGAACCCGCCCGAGCCCGCGTCGCCGACGTCGGTGACGTTGAGGTTGCTGTTCAGGTGGTCGTAGTAGAGGTACGCGCCCACCGAACCGGCGACCAGCAGGAAGGCCAGGGTGCCGCCGGTGACGACCAGGATCCTCTTGCGTCGGCCGCCGCCTGCGCCGCCTTTGCGTGGACGTCCGCCGCGCCGCCCGGGCGGACCGTCGCCGCGCCGCGGGCCGGGTACCGCCGGGGACGGGGCCTTGGGGGCTGCCGGCGCTCCGGGGCGGGCCGAGGACGATCTGCGGGGAGCTGCGGCCGAAGGCCGCTGCTGCGCAGCGGAGCGGTCCAGTTGCAGTTCGTAGTTGCCTGTGCGTGGATTGAGCACCCACTGGTCTGCGGGGTCGATATCGTTCGCCCGCCCACGGCTTTGCGCATCCACGGTTGCTCGAATCCTCCGTCGGTGCCTCGCGACGCGCCTCCCCCAAGACGCCCGGTCAACGATCCGGCTGCTGGTGCACGGCCTCTTTTCTGGCCGGGGCACCGGATCGCTCACCTTATCCGGCCAGGTCAACTGCAAACCATGGTGGTGACAAATTCCACTGCCCTTATAACGGCCCAAACCCCCCAACCCCCTCTGTACGGGCACCGCCTTTGGGGATTGCTTTACCGGCAATCGGCCGTACCCGCCGTGGTTCCCGTGAAGGTGGGGACGGGAGCCGGGGTGGAGCCGGTTCCCGACGGGGGTGCGGAGGCGTTGGATTCGCCGGCGCGGGCGCTCTCCCGGAGCTGTTCGGTTTCGGCCGTCGGCGGGGTGACCGTCAGCGGCCGGTCCGCCCGCAGCTGCTCGAAGAGTTGGGCCGCGGCCGGCTGCACCAGCTCGTCCCGGTTCGGGTCGGCGGCGTACGGGCGGCGCGGCACCGTCAGGAACTTGACCTGCTCGGCCGGTACGTCCCGGATGCCCCGAACCAGTTCGTACAGGTCGCGCAGCGAGGCCAGCCCCGGGTCCGTGGTCAGCGAGGAGGTCGCCGCGTCCAGCAGCGGGTACAGCCGGCCCGGGTTCAGCAGGACACCGTTGCTCTGCACCTTCTTGACCATCGAGCCGAGGAACTGCTGCTGGCGCTCCATCCGTTCGGTGTCGCTGCCGTCGCCCAGGCTGTAGCGGGCGCGGACGAAGCCGAGGGCCTGCTCCCCGTGCAGGGTCTGCCGGCCGGCCGGCAGCTTCAGCTTCGCCTCGGGGTCGTTCATCGGCTGCTTGAGGCAGACCTCCACCCCGCCGACCGTGTCGACCATCTTCTTGAACCCGACGAAATCCACCACCATGTGGTGGTCGATCCGGATTCCGGTCATTTTCTCCACCGTGCGGATCGTGCAGGCGGCACCGCCCCACTGGAACGCCCAGTTGAACTGCGCGAGCCGCTCGACGGTCCGGCTCCCGCCCTCCGTCAGGCAGGCGGGGATCCGCGTCATCAGGTCCCGGGGTATGGAGACCGCCGTCGCGCTCCTGCGGTCCGCGGGCAGGTGCAGCAGGATCGCGGTGTCCGAGCGCTCGGTGCCCCCGTCCCGCCCGTACCGGGCGTTCTCCTCGCCGGAGCGCGAGTCCGAGCCGATCAGCAGGATGTTCTGCGCGCCGCCCACGAGGTGCGTGGGGCGCTCCCGCTCGTAGCGCTCGAGCTCGGCCGCCGCGGACGTGTCCTCGGTGATGTTCGCGTCGAGCTTGCGGTAGAGCCACCAGCCGGTGGCCGCCCCGGCCAGGACCAGCAGGGCCAGCCCGAGCCCGATCCAGCGCAGCAGACGGCGCCGGCGGCCGCGCGGAGGCTTCGAGGAGCCTCCGCCGGCCGGGGTGCCGCCCGGTATGCCTGCGCTGTCCGTCACTCGCGTTCCGTCCCCTCGCCGCACCGGCTGAGTCGGTGACTCGTGCGGGCCGTACGGGTGGATGCACGGCCTCTGCCGATCGTGCCCCCGGCCCGTCGGGAGGGCCCGGGGGCAGGCCCCTGTCTAGGGCCGTCCGGGTGACAGATCGCCCCGCCGTGCGGTTGGGCGGAGTGGGTGACGGCGCCGCCCTGCGGCGGGACCGGTCAGGCGGCGGTGTGGGTGACGCGCTCGCTCTCGATCCGCTGCGCCAGGCCGTCCGCAGGCAGCCGGTCCAGGTTCCGGCACAGCACCACGGACCCGCCCGCCGCGAGCGCGGCGAACAGCCCTGCCGACAGCCCGTCCCAGCTGTCGTAGCCGAGCCCGGACAGCAGCCGCGAACCCGTGCCGAGGCCGAGCTTCGCCGCGTCCTCGCGGGCCCGGTCGACGATCCGGGTGTACGAGAACTCCTCACCGCCGACCACCAGCCCCGGGCCGTCCGCGTCCACGGGGACGAACGGGGCGAAGCGGTCGCCCTGCCCCGGCACCTCCACCGCGTAGTCCGCGAACCCGGCGGGCGGCTGCGGGAACCGCCCGCCCAGCGGCCGCAGCGCGAGCGCGACCCGCTCGCCGGAGCAGGCCGCGGCCTCCTCCAGGGTGTCGGGCCCGCTCACCACCAGATCGGCACCGGCCGGATCCCCGCCCACCTCGGCGACGACCCCGACCGAGGCGCAGGCGAGCAGCCACACGGCGCTCTGCCAGTGCGCGGGGAGCAACAGCGCGAGCCGGTCGCCGGGCTCGGCGCCCAGGTCGCCCTGGAGCAGATTGGCGGTCTTGGCCACCCAATTGGCGAAGGTGGCGACGGACAATTCGACGCGCTCGCCCGTGGCGTCGTCGTAGAAGGTGACGAGCGGGCGGCCCGGATCGGCGGCGAGCGCGGATCGCAGCAGGTCGGCAGGGGTGCGGTCAGTGGCGTTCACCCGCCCCAGCCTACGCGCGGGCCCCGCCCGTACGGCGGGCACCGGCTCCTCCGTACGGGCGAGGGACACGCGCACCGGATCGGACGGTCCGTCAGTTCTCCGATGGCGCTTCGTGGTGACTGTGCTCAGCATCGCTTTCATGCGTGGATTCCTTGCTTCCTCGATCGGTGTCGCGACGGCCGCCGCTCTGGCCCTGCCGCTCGCGCTCTCCACTCCGGCCCTGGCCGCGCCGTCCGGGGGCGCGGCCGCCCCCGTGGCCCCGGCCGGGTCGACCGAGTCGCTGCCGCTCGCCCCCCTGGGGCCCGCGGCCGACCGGTCGCCCGGCGTCCCCGGCATGAGCGCCTCGCCGCGGCTGCCCGAGACCCAGGGTCTGCCGCCGCGCGAGGTCAAGAGGTTCTCGCTGGTCGGCGTCGTCTGGGACGACGCGAGCACCGAACTGTTCGGCCGGGTCCAGGTCCGCACCCGCGCGGTGGCGACCGGGACCTGGTCCGACTGGCAGGACGTCGAGACCCGCAACAGCGAACACGCCCCCGACCTCGGCACCGCGGAGAGCGGCACCGGCCGGGTCCGCGGCAGCACGGCCCCGCTGTGGGTCGGCGACTCCGACGGGGTCGAGGTCCGCGTCCAGGCGGAACCGGGCGCCCCGGCCGCCCGCGCGGCGGCCCGGCTCCCGTCGGGCCTGCGGATCGAACTCGTCGACCCCGGCGCGTCGGACCCGGTGACGGTGATCGACGCCAAGAACGGCGCCTCGGGCACCTCCGACGAGCCCGATGGCGACGACAAGGGCGACGTGGAGGCCCTGCCGGGCATGAGCATGGAGACGGCGGAGTCCTCCTCCGCCAACGTCCCGCTGGCCCCGCTCGGGGCGATGGAGATCGCCGCGCTCAACAAGGCGGACTCCACCGCCGACGCGGTCCTCGCCAGCGACGGCACCCTCAGCGCGGCGGCCCGCCCGTACATCGGCCCGCGGCCGCGGATCGTCACGCGGCTGGGCTGGGGCGCGGACGAATCCCTGCGCGAGCCGGGTTTCATCTACACGAGCACGGTCAAGGCCGCCTTCGTCCACCACAGCGCCTCGGGCAACAACTACACCTGCAAGGACGCCCCGAAGGTACTGCGCAGCCTGTACCGCTACCACGTGGTCAGCAGCGGCTGGCGCGACATCGGCTACAACTTCGCCGTCGACAAGTGCGGCACGGTGTACGAGGGCCGGGCGGGCGGAGTCGCCAAGGCGGTGCAAGGCGCGCACACCATGGGGTTCAACACGGACAGCATGGGCATCGCGGTGATCGGCACGTACTCGACCACCGCGCCGCCCGCTGCCGCGGTGAAGGCGGTGGCGCAGCTGACGGCCTGGAAGCTGGGCCTGTTCAACCGGGACCCGCGGGCGAAGACCACCCTGAAGTCCGGCGGTGGCAACAAGTTCGCGAAGGGCACGAACGTGCAGCTGAACGTCATCTCGGGCCACCGCGACGGCTTCGCCACGGAATGCCCGGGCAAGCTCCTGTACGGCCAACTCCCCCCCACCCGCACCTCCTCGGCCAAGCTCCAGGGCCGTCCCTAGATCCGGCACGATCCAGCCCCCGCCGGTGTTCGAGGCGCGGGGGTCCGGGGGCTGGCCCCCAGCAGCGGCGCCGCAGCCGTGCGGGGTCCGGGCGGAGCGCGGGGAAGGGGGCAGGGCGGGTAGGGGACCGGCCCCGCAGGGCTACGCTCAATGGCATGGCCGGCCGCTTCGACCCCCTCACCCGCGCCGCCGTCCGCGGCGGCCGCACCACCGTGCCCGCAGGCACCGCCGGGCGGCCCGTGGCCCAAACGGGGCCCGCCCGGACCGCGGCCGGGGCCCTGGCCCGGACCTGGACCCCCGAGGGCGTCGTCGACCTCGGGCTCACGCTCGGCCCGCTCAGACGCGGCCCCGGCGACCCCACCTTCCGCACCACCCCCGACGGCTCCGTCTGGAAGACCACCCGCACCCCCCAGGGCGCGGCCACCCTCCGCGTGGCACTGAGCCCGGGCACCGGTACCGCCGAGGCAGAGGCCTGGGGCCCCGGCGCCGAGTGGATGCTCGACGGACTCCCCGCCCTCCTCGGCGACGGCGACGACCCCGCCGCCTTCGTTCCCCGCCACCGGCTCCTGCACGCCAGCCACCGCCGCCGCCCCGGCCTCCGCCTCACCCGTACCGGACTGGTCCTGGAGTGCCTGATCCCGACCGTCCTGGAGCAGAAGGTCACCGCCGACGAGGCGTACCGGGCCTGGCGGCGCCTGGTGTGCCAGTACGGGGAGCCCGCACCCGGCCCCGAGCACCGCCCGCAGGGCCTGTACGTCATGCCCGACGCCCGGACCTGGGCGCTGATCCCGTCCTGGGACTGGCACAAGGCGGGCGTCGACGCCAAGCGCTCCGCGACCATCGTCCGCGCCGTCCGGGTCGCGCGCCGGCTCGAGGAGGCCGCGGCCATGGACCTCACCGCGGCGGCGCAACGGCTGGAGGCCGTACCCGGCATCGGCCCCTGGACCTCCGCCGAGACCCTCCAGCGCAGCAACGGCGCCCCCGACGCGGTCACCACCGGCGACCTGCACCTGCCCGGCATCATCGGCTACGCCCTCGCCGGGAACCGGGACGCCGACGACGAGGCCATGCTGGAGCTGCTCGCCCCGTACGCCGGCCAGCGCCACCGCGCGGCCCGCCTCATCCTCCTCGCCGGCCACACCCCGCCCCGCCGCGCACCCCGCATGTACCGCAACGACATCGGCAAGATCTAGGCGGCGTCGTCAATGCGGCGCCGTCGTCACCGCACCTCGACGAACGCCTCCGCCGACCGTGCCGGCCGCTCCCGGGGGGCCTCGGCCGCGTGGCCCACGGCCACCGCTCCCATCGGGTCCCAGTCCTGCGGCAGCCCGAGCACCTTGCGCACCACGTCCCGGCAGAACATCGTCGAGGACACCCACGCCGAGCCCAGCCGCTCCCCGGCCAGCGCGACCAGGAAGTTCTGCACGCCCGCGCCCATCGCGACCACGAACATCTCCCGCTCCGCCGCATCGCGCCGGGCGTGCCCGTAGTCGTGCGCGCCGTCCGTCACCATGCACGGCACCACCAGGTACGGGGCATTGCGCAGCACATCGCCCCGCCGCACCCGCTTCGCGATGGACTCCTCGGACTTGCCGTCCCGCCGCAGGTCCTCGATCCAGGCGTCCCGCATCGCGTCCAGCAGCTCCAGCCGCGCCGCCGCCGACTCCAGCAGGACGAACCGCCACGGCGTCGTGTGGTGCGGCGCCGGGGCCGTCACGGCCGCCGCCACCGCCCGGCGGACCGCGTCCGGGTCCACCGGGTCCGCCGTGAAGGCCCGTACCGTACGGCGCTGCGTCACGGCTTCCCGTACCGCCTCCGAGGTGCCCAGCCGGAACATGTCGTCGGCCGGCGAGCGCACCAGATCGGCCGCCGTCGAACCTCCGCCGAGTAGGTGCCCCAGCCCGCGTACGACCGCCACCGGCAGCCCGGCCGCCTTGCCCTTGACCAGGTCCCCGGCCGCGGCCAGCTCGTCCGCCGTGGCCACTATCGTCGCGCTGAGCGGATTGCCGTGGGCGTCCGTACCGCCGCGCAGGTCGTCCAGGACCCGCACCCCGGCCGAGCCGATCGCCACGTCCGTCAGCCCGGTGCGCCACGGCCGCCCGAAGGTGTCCGTCACGATGACGCCGACGTCGACGGAGAGCAGCTCGCGCAGGCCGGCGCGGATCGCTGCGGCCGAGGCGTCGGGGTCCTCGGGCAGCAGCAGCACCGTGCCGGGCTCGGTGTTCGAGGCGTCGACGCCGGCCGCGGCCATGACCAGCCCCTGCCGGTTCTCCACGATCCGCAGCGGGCCCCGGCGCGCGACGACCCGTACGGTCTCGGCGTCTATGGCCTCCTCGCGGGAGTCGGCGCGGACGATCCGGCCCTCCGCCTTGGAGACGATCTTCGAGGTGACCAGCAGGACGTCCCCGTCCCGCAGCCCCGCCCCGGCCGCCGCGATGAGCCGCGCGAGGTCGTCGCCGGGGCGGACCTCCGGGATCCCGGCGACGGCGCGCACCTCGTACGAGGGAACGGCGGGAGCGGAGGGGACGGAGGCGGCGGAGGGAACGCTCACCGGGAGGCCTCCGCGAGCTCCAGCGCGGCGCGGGCCATCGCGGCGGTGGCGGCCAGGTCGGTCATCATCAGCGGTACCGCACGGCAGGCGATCCCGGCGGCCTCCACCTCGGCGACCGCAGCCGCGTCGGCGGTGTCCACGAGCCAGCCGTCGAGCAGGTCGCTGCCGTAGTGCAGGGCGACGGCCGCGGCGGTGGACTCGACGCCCACGGCGGCGAGCACCTTGTCGGCCATCCCGCGCACGGGAGCGCCCCCGACGATGGGGGAGAGGCCGACGACGGGCGCCGTTGCGGCTGCCACGGCCTCGCGGATGCCGGGCACGGCGAGGATGGTGCCGACCGAGACGACCGGGTTGGACGGCGGCAGGACGATCAGGTCGGCGGCCGCGACGGCCTCGAGCACGCCGGGAGCGGGTTTGGCCTGCTCGGCGCCGACGGGTACGACGGCCTCGGCGTCGAGCGAGGCGCGCAGCCGGACCCAGTACTCCTGGAAGTGGATGACGCGGCGCTCGCCGCTCTCGGGGTCGTTGACGGCGACGTGGGTCTCGACGCGGTCGTCGGACATGGGCAGCAGCCGGACCCCGGGCTGCCAGCGGTCGCAGAGGGCCTCGGTGACGGCGCTCAGCGGGTAGCCCGCGCCGAGCATCTGCGTACGGACGATGTGGGTGGCGAAGTCGCGGTCGCCGAGGCCGAACCAGGTGGGTCCGACCCCGTACGCGGCGAGCTCCTCCTTGACGGTGAAGGACTCGTCGGTGCGGCCCCAGCCCTGGTCCTCGTTGATGCCACCGCCGAGGGTGTACATCACCGTGTCCAGATCGGGGCACACCTTCAGCCCGAACAGGTGAATGTCGTCACCGGTGTTGCCGATGACCGTGATGTCCGCGTCGGGAACCGCCGACTTGAGTCCGCGGAGGAAACGGGCGCCGCCGATGCCGCCGGCCAGAACAACAATGCGCATGCACGGCAGTCTGGCAGGTGCGCGAGCCGGTCAGACCGAAAGGGTCTCCGGCCGGGCCGGGGAGCAGTGGTGCATCGGCATCTCGGTCAGGCCCGGGAAGTAGACGTGCAGGCTGACCGCTCCGTCGAGGCCGTCGTTGACGACCTCGTGGGCGTACCCGGGGGCGAAGACGCGCTGGGAGCCGGCGCCGAGGGCGAGCGGTCCGCGCGGGCCGTGCTCGGTGAGCTCGCCTTCGAGGACGGTCAGGACGCCGGAGGAGGGGCCGTGGCCGTGCAGGCCGCTGCCCTGGCCGGGGACCCAGCTGAGCAGCCAGACCTCGTAGCCGGGGCCGGTGCGCAGCCGGTTGTACCAGCGGGTGGTGGCGTCGTACTCGACCAGGTGCTCCCACTCGGCGCGGTTCGCGGCGATGGTGCGCGCGAGGCCGACGAACTCGGCGACGGTGGCCGGGTGCTCGCGGGCGGGCTGCAGGAGGTGCTGGACGGAGAGGATGTCGCCGGCGATCTGGAGGTCGCTCTCGACGGTTACGGGAGTGGTGTTCATCGGGGAGTCCTCGATGGATGTCAGTCGTGCTGGCGGTCGCTGTGGGGGCCGGAGCTCAGGGGAGCCGGGGGCTCCGAAGGCATCAACAGCAGCAACAGCAACAGCGAACCTGGGCAGCGCACAGGAACCCACGAATGGGGGTCCGGGTGGCTGCTGAGGTCACTGACATGGGGACAAGGAGACCGGGTCGTGGGCCGGACTGTCAACCCAATGCCTCGTTTGTCGCGAAAGTTTCATCTGATCCGGTTGCTGTGCTCGGCGAAAGGTTTGTGCATACCGATGTAGGGGAGGTGGCGCTCCACGTCACGCCGGAGCCCACGAACCGCCCGGACCGCGACACGCCGCTCCGTGACCGGAATGTGATCTGCGCCGCTTCTTTGGCTTGATCGCAACCTCACCACGGAGTGACGCGTCGATTGCGGGTGAACAGGGGCACAGTGGGACGCCAGTGGCATGTGTCACGATTTTTGGCGATATGAACACTTTCTGCATACGCTTGGTTCCGCAGAGTGAATAAGGGGCCCAATAGCAGATCTCGGCTTGACTGCGCTGGAGCGGCCCACTTGTAATTTCACTCGTGTCGTTACGTAGCGATCAGTAACGACACCACCACGGGGACGCACAGACAGAGCGAGGGGCGCACATGACCGAGCTGTTTCAGGAACTGCTGGTCGAGGAGGCGGACGAAGAGCTCGGATGGCAGGAGCGTGCTCTTTGCGCCCAGACCGACCCCGAGTCCTTCTTTCCCGAGAAGGGCGGCTCCACCCGCGAGGCCAAGAAGGTCTGCCTCGCCTGTGAGGTCCGCTCCGAATGCCTCGAGTACGCACTCGCCAACGACGAGCGATTCGGCATCTGGGGCGGTCTGTCCGAGCGTGAACGCCGACGGCTGAAAAAAGCCGCGGTCTGAGCACGCAGCGCAACACAGGGCAACACTGGGCAACACCGGTCAGTACGCAGAACGAGCTTCGGAACAAAGCTTCAGAACAGAGCAATGAGCAGAGCAAACGGTCCGCCTCCTGCACCTTCCCCGCAGGAGGCGGACCGCTGTGTTCCCAGCCGTTAGTGTGGGGCGCTGTCCAGCAGCCTCCGGGAGCACAACCACCCCCGGACCCACTCCCCGGACCGCGTCCGGGGGGATCCCCAGGCCGGAGGGCCAGTAGAGCGATGTCCCTGCACAGCCAGTCGACGGCCTCCTACCAGGCTGCCGCCACACCCGAGTTCCCCCGGCACGTGGTCACCGCGGTCCTCGTCGCCCACGACGGCGCCCGCTGGCTACCGAGGACGCTCGCCGGCCTCCTCGGCCAGGAACGCCCCGCGCAGAGCCATGTCGCCGCCGACACCGGCAGCGCCGACGAATCCGCGCGCCTGCTCGGCGAGGCCTTCGGCGAGGACCGCGTCCTCCACCTCGCCCGCCGCACCGGTTTCGGCGCCGCCGTCGACGAAGCCGCCCGCACCGCGGGCACCCTGAGCCCCGAGGACCTCCCGTACCTCAAGCGCCCCAGCGGCTGGGACCCCGTCAGCCGCACCTGGCGCGACGACTCCTACGACCTCCCCGAACTCCCCCACGGCGAACCCGTCCAGTGGCTCTGGCTGCTCCACGACGACAGCGCCCCCGAACCCGACGCCCTCACCGAACTGCTGCGCGTCGCCGAGGACAACCCCGACGCCGCCGTCATCGGCCCCAAGCTGCGCGGCTGGTACGACAAGAAGCAGCTCCTCGAGGCCGGCGTCACCATCGCCCGCAGCGGCCGCCGCTGGACGGGCCTCGACCGCCGCGAACAGGACCAGGGCCAGCACGACCAGGTCCGCCCGGTCCTGTCCGTCTCCACCGCCGGCATGCTCGTGCGCCGCGACGTGTACGAGGCCCTCGGCGGCTTCGACCGCCGCCTGCCCCTCATGCGCGACGACGTCGACCTCTGCTGGCGCGCCCAGAGCGCCGGCCACACCGTCCTCGTCGCCCCCGACGCCGTGCTGCGGCACGCCGAGGCGGCCGCCCGCGAGCGCCGCACCGTCGACTGCGCCGGACGTACGAGCGCCAGCCCCCACCGCGTCGACAAGGCCGGCGCCGTCTACACGGTGCTCGCCAACAGCTCCGGGCGCGCCCTGCCGTACGTCCTGCTGCGCCTCCTCGTCGGCACCGTGCTCCGCACCCTCGCCTACCTCGTCGGCAAGGCCCCCGGCCAGGCCGTCGACGAGATCACGGGCCTCCTCGCCACCCTGCTGCGCCCCGGCCGGATCCTCGGCGCGCGCCGCAGACGGGGCCGCCCGGCCGTCCCGGCCAAGGAACTGCGCCCCCTGTTCCCGCCGCCCGGCGCGAGCCTGCGGGCCAACGCCGAACAGCTCGCCGGGTACTTCGGCGGCGACCGCGACACCGACACGGCCGCCATCGGCCGGCACGGCGGAGCCGTCGAGTCCGGCCCCGGCGGCGACGACGCCGACTACCTCGAGATCGAACAGTTCGCGCGCCTCAAGCGGATCGCCCGCAACCCCGCGCCCGTCCTCTTCGCCCTCCTCCTGCTCGTCTCCGTCATCGCCTGCCGCGCCCTGCTCGGCGGCGGCTCCCTCATGGGCGGCGCCCTGCTGCCCGCCCCCGACAGCGGGCTCGCCCTCTGGCGCAGCTACACCGACGACTGGCAGCCCGTCGCCGCCGGCTCCACCGCCGGGGCGCCGCCGTACCTCGCCGTCCTCGGCGCCTTCGCCACCCTGCTGTTCGGCTCCACCAGCGCGGCACTGACCCTGCTGCTGGTCTGCTCGGTCCCGCTCGCCGGGCTCACCGCGTACTTCGCCTCCCGGCCGCTCGTCGACTCCCGGCTGCTGCGCGCCTGGGCCGCCGTCGCCTACGCCTTCCTGCCCGCCGTCACCGGCGCGCTGGCCGGCGGGCGCCTCGGCACCGCCGTCCTGGCGATCCTGCTCCCGCTCATCGCCCGCTCGGCGGTCGCCGCCTTCAACTTCGGCTCCGCCGGACCCAAGGGCGGTGACGGCGCGGCCGAAGGCGAACGGGCCGGCTGGCGCCCGGTGTGGACGTACACCCTCCTGCTGACCCTGGCCACCGCCTTCACCCCCGTCGTATGGCTGCTGGCCGTCGTCCTCGGCACCGCCGCCCTCGTGCTGCGCCGCACCGAGTGGAAGACGTACGGCCTGCGCCTGCTCGCCACCCTCGCCGTCCCGCTCCTCGTGCTCGCCCCCTGGTCGCTGAGCCTGCTCGTGCACCCCGGCCGGCTCCTGCACGAGGCCGGTCTGGCGTACGGATCCGGCTCGGCCACCGCCCTGGACCTGCTCGGCATCAGCCCCGGCGGCCCCCGTACCGCCGGCGGCCTGCTGCTCATCGGCATCGTCCTCGCCGCCCTGGCCGCCCTGCTGCGCGCCGAGCGCCGGTTCGCGGTCCGCACCGCCTGGGCCGTCGCCCTGGCCGCCCTGCTCCTGGCCGTCGTCGTCAACCGCACCGGCTGGGCCGGGCCCGCCACCCTCGTCTACGGACTGGCCCTCCTCGCGGCCGCCGCCGTCGGCGCCGAGGGGGCCAAGGAGCGGGTCGCCGCCAGCAGCTTCGGCTGGCGCCAGCCGCTGGCCGCGCTGATCGCGCTCGGCGCCGTCGCCGGCCCGCTGCTCGGCGCCGCCGGCTGGATGATCAGCGGCGCCGACGGCCCGCTGGAGCGGCGCGACCCGGTCCAGGTCCCCGCGTTCGTCGCCGAGGAGAGCGGCACCCGCGACCAGGCCCGCACCCTCGTCCTCGGTGGCACCTCGCCCGCCACCGTCTCCTACACCCTGGTCCGCGGCTCCGGCGGCCACCTCGGCGACGCCGAACGCGCCGCCGCGGCCGGCAGCAGCCCCCAGCTCGACAAGGTCGTCTCCAGCCTCGTCGCAGGCTCCGGCGCCGACCAGACCGACCAGCTCAGCGGCTTCGCCATCCGCTACATCCTGGTCCGCGACGGGGCCCCGCAGCAGATGCGCAAGGTCCTCGACGCCACCCCGGGGCTCAGCCGCCTGAGCCAGCTCGACGGCAGCGCCCTGTGGCGCGTGGACCGCCAGGTCGCCCGCGCCGTCCTCGTCTCCGGCAAGCCGGGCGAGGCCCCCATCCCGGTCGCCTCCGGCCCCGTCGAGGCCCACACCAAGATCCCGGCCGGCGAAGCGGGCCGCATGCTGCGCATCGCCGACCGGGCCGCCCCCGGCTGGCAGGCCACCCTCGACGGCAAACCCCTCAAGCCCAAGACCCTCGACGGCTGGGCGCAGGGCTTCGAACTGCCCGCCGCCGGCGGCCGCCTGGACCTCGTCCACGAGGACGCGCTGACCCGGACCGCCTGGCACTGGGCCCAGGGCCTCCTCGCGCTGGTGCTGCTCGTGATGGCCCTGCCCGGCCGCCGGGCGAGCCTCGACGACGACCTGCCCGAGGAAGAGGCGGAAGCCGCCGAGCGGTCCGAGGCCGGAGAGGGCCGCCGGGCCCGCCGGCTGCGCGCGGAGGCGCAGTCCTCGGCCGCCGCCACGGCCGCCGCCGAGGAGCCCTCGGGCGCGGTCGCCGATCCGTACGCGGAGATCCCGGCGCAGCCGGTGTACGGGGAGGAGACCTACGCGTACCAGGCCTACGGCGACCAGGGCTACGCGTACGACCAGCAGCCCCAGCAGCCGTACGTGCCGGCGCCCGCCCAGGCCCCGGAGTACGAGCAGTACCCGTACCCGCAGCAGGGCTACGACCCCCAGCAGGGGTACCCGCAGCAGCCGCAGCAGCCGTACCCCTACCCGCCGTACGAGCAGCCGTACGACACCTACGGACAGCACGACCCGCGTCCGGACGGGAGCCCCCAGCAGTGAAGCAGCGCGCACCCCTGACGCTGGCGGCGGTGGCCGCGGCCCTGGCGGCCGTCACCGGCGTCGGATACCTCGCCGCCCCCGCCGCCCCGGCCGCCGACGACCGGACGGCGGCCGCGGCCCGGATGCCGGTGGAGCGGTCCGCGCTGGTCTGCCCGGCGCCCAGCTCCTCGGACATCGCGGAGACCACGTACACGGCGATCACCCCGGGCGCGGCCGGCGGCGGCAAGGGCACGGCCCGCCTCCTCGGCGCGACCAAGGAGGCCAAGCCGGTGCTCGAGCTCAAGGAGCGCGGCAAGCCGGCCGGGGCCGCCGCCTCCGGCGCGGAGGCGCCCGCACTGGTGGGTGTCGCCGACGGGATCCTGGCTCCCGGCTGGACCGCACAGCAGACCACGAAGGTCTCGGTCGGCCGGGCGCGCGGCGTCCTCGGCGTGAGCTGCACCGCGCCCGGCACCGACTTCTGGTTCCCCGGCGCGAGTACGGCCAAGGGGCGCGAGGACTACGTGCACCTCACCAACCCGGACGACACCGCGGCCGTGATCGACATCAAGATGTTCGGCCCGGACGGGGCGGTCAAGTCCGAGGGCGGCACCGGCGAGAACATCCGGATCGACCCCAGGTCCACCAAGTCCGTCTCGCTGGCCTCCCTCGCCCCCGGGGCCCAGCTCGCGGACGTCACCGCCCGTGTGACGACGCGGGCGGGCCGGGTCGGCGCCACCGTGCAGGTCGGCGAGGAGGGGGTGGGCGCCGACTGGCTGCCGGCCTCCACCGACCCGGCGGGCTCGCTGGTGCTGCCCGGGATCCCGGCCGACGCCACCTCGGTACGGCTGGTCGCCTTCGCGCCCGGCGAGGAGGACGCGGACCTCACCCTCAAGCTGGCCGGGCCGAACGGCTCGATCAGCCCGGCGGGCAACGAGCAGCTGCACCTCAAGGGCGGCATGACGGTGGGTGTCGACCTGAAGGACGTGACCCGGGGCGAAGCGGGTTCGCTGCTGCTGGCCCCGGCGAACGACAAGAAGGCCGTGCCGGTGGTGGCGGCCGTCCGCGTGGTCCGCGGCAGCGGCGCCAAGCAGGAGCTGGGCTTCGTCCCGGCGACCGGGCCCGTCGGGACGCGGGCGACCGTCGCCGACGACCGGGCCGACGAGAACGCGACGGTGCTCGCGCTCACGGCGGCGGGCGGCGCCGACGCGAAGGTGAAGGTGACGGCCTCGGCGGGCACGGAGGCCGGGGAGCCGGCCTCGAAGGAGGTCACGGTCAAGGCGGGCACGACGCAGACGGTGTCACTGGCCCCGGCGGGCGCCAAGGGCGCCTACGCGCTGACGGTCGAGACCGTCTCCGGCGGCCCCGTGTACGCGGCCCGCACCCTGACGCTGCCGCACGAGGGCATCCCGATGTTCACGATCCAGCCGCTGTCGGACGACCACGCGATGGTCTCGGTCCCCAGGGCCACCCAGGACCTCACGGTCCTGACCGACTAGGAACCTGAGGCGCCCGCGGTACGGCCGGTCAGTCCTGGCCGTACCGCGGGTCGACCGTCTCCGGGGACAGCCCCAGCAGCTCCGCCACCTGCTCCACCACGATCTCGTGCACGAGCAGGGCGCGCTCGTCCCGGCTCTTCGTGCGGATCTCCACCGGCCGCCGGAACACCACGACCCGCGCCGGCCGCCCCGTGCCCGCCGCCTCCGACAGCGCCCCGAGCGGCACCGCCTCGTCGTTCCAGCCGGCGTCCGGACCACCCGGCGGTCCAGGGACGTCCGCGACCACGAACTCCACCTCCGCCAGCTGCGGGAAGCGCCGCTCGAGCCGCTCGACCGAATCCCGTACGAGGTCCCCGAACAGCTCCGCCCGGCTCGCAGACAGCGGCACCTGCGGCGGGGCCAGCGGCCCGCGCATCCCCCGCCCGTGCCGGTCGCGACGGCGCGGCCGCGGCTCGGCGGGAGGCTCGGCGGGGCGGGGCGGGCCGGGAGGCAGGGGGCTGTCCGTCACCCCCGCAGCGTAGCCCCCGCAACCCCTCCCACCCGGGGGTTTCCGGACCCGCCGCGCCCCTCCGCAGGCACGACACGGGGGAGTGGGCTGCGGGAGAGTCGTCGCGGCCCGGTCAAGAGTGCGGTACCGTCCAACGTCGTGAGCCTTGTACGTCGCTGTTCGCGCACTGCGTGCGGCCGCCCTGCCGTCGCGACACTGACGTACGTCTACGCCGATTCGACCGCAGTTCTCGGCCCGCTCGCCACCTACGCGGAACCCCACTGCTACGACCTGTGCGCCGAGCACTCCGAGCGCCTGACCGCCCCGCGCGGCTGGGACGTCGTGCGCCTCACCGACGGCTCCGCGCCGTCCCGCCCGAGCGGCGACGACCTCGAAGCCCTGGCCAACGCCGTCCGCGAAGCGGCCCGCCCCCACGACCGGGCCGCCGAGGCCGGCGGAACCCGTCCCGGCAGCGGCGGCGGCAACACCGGGGAGACCCGTCGAGGACACCTGCGCGTCCTGCGTTCGCCCGACTCCTGACATACACATGGTCTGAAAAGTCGCTCTCCGTGCAGGGTAGGTTTGCTCCACGCACAGCACCTCAGGAGGGCAGGCAGTGGCCGCAGATCTTTCGAACATCGTCAAGGCGTACGACGTACGTGGTGTCGTACCGGACGAGTGGGACGAGTCGCTGGCCGAGCTGTTCGGTGCTGCTTTCGTCGAGGTCACCGGCGCCACGGCGATCGTCGTCGGCCACGACATGCGGCCCTCCTCGCCCGCCCTGTCCGGCGCGTTCGCCCGCGGCGCCGCCGTCCGCGGCGTCGACGTCACCCTGATCGGGCTGTGCTCCACCGACCAGCTGTACTACGCCTCCGGCATGCTGGACCTGCCCGGCGCGATGTTCACGGCCTCGCACAACCCGGCCCGCTACAACGGCATCAAGCTCTGCCGCGCCGGCGCCGCCCCCGTCGGCCAGGACACCGGCCTCTCCGCCATCCGCGAGCTCGTCGAGACGTGGTCCGACCAGGGCGCCCCGGCCGTCGCGGACGGCACCGTCCCGGGCACGGTCACCGAGCAGGACACCCTCGCCGGGTACGCCGAGCACCTCAAGTCCCTCGTCGACCTGAGCGGCATCCGCCCGCTCAAGGTGGTCGTGGACGCCGGCAACGGGATGGGCGGCCACACCGTCCCGACCGTCTTCGACGGCCTGCCCCTCGACGTCGTCCCGATGTACTTCGAGCTGGACGGCACCTTCCCGAACCACGAGGCCAACCCCCTCGACCCGAAGAACATCGTGGACCTCCAGGCCCGAGTGAAGGCCGAGGGCGCCGACCTCGGCCTCGCCTTCGACGGCGACGCCGACCGCTGCTTCGTCGTCGACGAGCGCGGCGAGGGCGTCTCCCCGTCCGCCGTCACCGCCCTGGTCGCGGCCCGCGAGCTGGCCCGCAACGGCGGCACCGGCACCGTGATCCACAACCTGATCACCTCCTGGTCCGTCCCGGAGGTCGTCCGCGAGCACGGCGGCACCCCCGTCCGCACCCGCGTCGGCCACTCCTTCATCAAGGAGGAGATGGCCAAGTCCGGCGCCATCTTCGGCGGCGAGCACTCCGCGCACTACTACTTCAAGGACTTCTGGAACGCGGACACCGGCATGCTCGCCGCGCTCCACGTCCTCGCGGCCCTCGGCGGCCAGGACGGCCCGCTCTCCGGGCTGGTCGCCTCCTACGACCGCTACGAGGGCTCCGGCGAGATCAACTCCACCGTCGCCGACCAGGCCGGCCGGCTCGCCGCCGTCAAGGCCGCGTACGGCACCGCCGAGGGCATCACCCTCGACGAGCTCGACGGCCTGACCGCCAGCTCCGCCGACTGGTGGTTCAACCTGCGCGCCTCCAACACCGAGCCGCTGCTGCGCCTCAACGTCGAAGCCCGCGACTCCGCGACCCTCGCCAAGGTCCGCGACGAGGTCCTGGCCCTGGTCCGCGCGTAAGCACCGTGTCACCGCCGGGCCGCGCGACGTGCAGCCCGGCGGTACGCTGACCTCGCCCAATCCGCATGTTCGAAGGGAACCGCCCCATGCCGCTCGAAGCCGGCCTTCTGGAGATCCTCGCCTGCCCCGCCTGCCACTCGCCCCTCGAGGACAAGTCGGCCGACGAAGCGGCTCCCGAGCTGATCTGCACCGGCCGGGACTGCGGCCTCGCCTACCCGGTCCGCGACGGCATCCCGGTCCTCCTCGTCGACGAGGCACGCCGCCCCGCCTGAGCCGCCGCCGCCCGGCCACCCGGGGCGTCCAGCCCCAGGCCGCGCAGGCACCGCACAGGCCCCACGGGGCGCCCGTCGCAGCGCCGGGCGCCCGAGCAACCGAGTCGCCCGCCCTTCTGAACCAGCTGTCAGCCGGAGGCCGCAATGCTCGACGAGTCGCTCCTCGACGCACCGGACGAACTTGCCCGCGCCGACCGCCGCGGCCTGCTCCGCGGCGCCGCCGAGGCCGGGGCCAGAGTCCGTACCGCATCCCGGCACGCGACCGAGGCAGGCCTCGCCGACCTGCGCCCCGACGGCCGGCCCCGGGCCGTCCTCATCGCAGGCCCCGGGACCGCCGCCACCGGCGTCGCCGACCTGCTGGGCGCCCTCGCCGGAGCCTCCGCACCCGTCACCCGCCTGCACCCCACCGGCGTCGCACACGCCGCCGGCGCCCTGCGCTGGGCGCTGCCCGGCTGGGCCGGCTCTGTCGACCTGCTGCTCATCGCCACCACCGACGGCACCGAACCCGGGCTCGCCGTCCTCGCCGAGCAGGCCTACCGGCGCGGCTGCACCGTCGTCGCCGTCGCCCCCGAGCGCTCCCCGCTGAGCGAGGCCGTGGACGGCGCGCACGGGCTCCTGGTCCCGATGGCCAAGGCCCCGTACCAGGAGTACGACGAGTCCGCCGCGGCCGGGCCCGGCGCCCTGTGGGCCCTGCTGACCCCGCTGCTGCTGCTCCTCGACAAGGTCGGGCTGATCACCGCCGCCCCGGACACCCTCCAGCGCGTCGCCGACCGGCTCGACCACACCGCCGAGCGCTGCGGACCGGCCATCGCCACGTACTCCAATCCGGCCAAGACCCTCGCCGCCGAGCTCGCCGACACCCTCCCGCTCATCTGGAGCGAGGGCGCCGGCGCGGGCCCGGCCGGCCGCCGCTTCGCCGCCACCCTCGCCGAACTCGCCGGCCGCCCCGCACTGGCCGCCGACCTCCCCGAGGCGCTGCCCGCCCACGGGGTCCTGCTCGCCGGCTCCTTCGCCGCCGGTGCCGACCCCGAAGACTTCTTCCGTGACCGGGTGGAGGAGCCCCAGGCCCTCCGCGCCCGCATCGTCCTGCTGCGCGACCGGCCCACGGGCGGCCTCTCCGCAGCCCCGGCCGCGCGCGAGCTCGCCCTCAGCCACGACACGGCCATCAGCGAGCTCGAACCAGAGGAAGGCAGCGAACTGGAACAGCTCGCCGAACTCCTCGCCGTCACGGATTTCGCCACCGCCTACCTGGCGCTGGCGAGCAGGGGACACGGCTGAGCACACCACCGTGCCGGCCCTTCATCCAGGAAGACGGACGAAGATGGACCGCCTGACGAACACGATCCGCCCCTACGCCTGGGGATCGACCACCGCGATCCCCCAGCTCCTCGGCGTCGCCCCCACCGGGGAGCCCCAGGCCGAGATGTGGATGGGCGCGCACCCGGGCGCCCCGTCCCGCCTCGACCGCGGTGCCGGCGAGACCACCCTCGCGGACGTCATCGCCGCCGATCCCGAGCGCGAGCTCGGCGCGGCCGCCGTCGCCAAATTCGGCCCCAGGCTGCCCTTCCTCCTGAAGATCCTCGCGGCCGGGGCCCCGCTCTCCCTCCAGGTCCACCCCGACCTCGCGCAGGCGAAGGAGGGCTACGCCGACGAGGAGCGCCGCGGGATCCCCGCCGAGGCGGCCCACCGCAACTACAAGGACCCCAACCACAAGCCCGAGATGATCTGCGCGCTCACGCCCTTCGACGGCCTGTGCGGCTTCCGCCCGCCGCTGGAGGCCGCCGACCTGCTCGCGGGCCTCGGCGTCAACTCCCTCGTGCCGTACGTCGACCTGCTCCGGGCCCACCCGCAGGAGGCGGCCCTGCGCGAGATGCTCACCGCCGTACTGACCGCGGACCGCGCCGAGATGGCCCGTACGGTGGCGGAGACCGGCGCCGCCGTCGAACGCCTCGGGGGCCGGTACGCGCCGTACGCCTCGCTCGTGCACCACTTCCCCGGCGACCCGGGCGTGATCGCGGCCATGCTCCTCAACCACGTCCGACTCCAGCCCGGCGAGGCCATGTTCCTCGGTGCCGGAGTCCCGCACGCCTACCTCGACGGCCTCGGCGTGGAGCTGCTGGCCAACTCCGACAACGTGCTGCGCGCCGGACTCACCCCCAAACACGTGGACGTGCCCGAGCTGCTGAAGATCGTGCGGTTCGAGCCGGGCGACCCGGCCGTGCAGCGCCCCGAGGGCAATGGCGAGGAGGTCTACGAGAGCCCCATCGACGAATTCCGCCTCTCCCGCTTCGCCCTGGCCGCCGGCGCCGCCCCGCACACCCTCCCGGACGACGCCCCGCAGATCCTGCTGTGCACGGCGGGCCGCCCGAAGGCCGGCGAAGTGACCCTGGCCCCCGGAGAGTCGGTCTTCGTCCCGGCAGGCGAAAAGGTCGAACTGTCCGGAATCGGTACCATCTTCCGGGCCACCGTCGCCCTCTGACATGGCGTCCGGCGCTGCGGCTGCAACAATGTGCCGCCGTAGCGCGGCGCCCCGGGCAGGGCCGCCGCACCGAGGAAGGGACTCCGAAAACCCATGAGCGCGTCGGGCGGTACCAGGGCGATCGTGGCGGCACTCGCCGCCAATCTCGCCATCGCTGTAGCCAAGTTCGTGGCCTTCGTCTTCAGCGGCTCGTCGTCGATGCTCGCGGAAAGCGTCCACTCGCTGGCCGACTCCGGGAACCAGGGGCTGCTGCTCCTCGGCGGAAAGAAGGCCCAGCGCGAGGCGACGCCGGAACACCCCTTCGGGTACGGGCGCGAACGCTACATCTACGCCTTCCTCGTCTCCATCGTGCTCTTCACCGTCGGCGGCATGTTCGCCATCTACGAGGGCGTCGAGAAGGTCCAGCACCCGCACCCCATCGAGGCCTGGTACTGGCCGATCGGCGTGCTCGTCTTCGCCATCATCGCCGAGAGCTTCTCGTTCCGTACGGCGATCAAGGAGTCCAACGAGATCCGCGGCTCCCTGTCGTGGAGCCAGTTCATCAAGCGCGCCAAGGCCCCCGAGCTGCCGGTGGTCCTCCTGGAGGACTTCGGCGCCCTCGTCGGCCTGGTCCTCGCCCTCGGCGGCGTCGGCCTCGCGCTCGCGACCGGCAACGGCGTCTGGGACGGCATCGGCACCCTCTGCATCGGCACCCTGCTGCTCGTCATCGCCGTCGTGCTGGCCGCCGAGACCAAGTCCCTGCTGCTCGGCGAGGCCGCGGGCACGGAGGACGTCGAGAAGATCAGGGCAGCCCTCGTCGACGGCGACGTCGTCACCCGCGTGATCCACATGCGCACCCTCCACCTCGGCCCGGAGGAGCTCCTGGTCGCCGCCAAGATCGCGGTCGAGGGCCACGACACCGCGACGCAGGTCGCCGACGCGATCAACGCCGCCGAGGCCCGGATCCGCGAGGCGGTCCCGATCGCCCGCGTGATCTACCTGGAGCCGGACATCTATCACGCGCAGTCGGACACCTCCGCCAAGGCCTGACCCGGCGCCGCACCCGTACGAAGGCCCCCGCCGCGCGTCTCGCGCTCGGCGGGGGCCTTCGTACGTACGGGCGGCCCGCCCGGCCTACCCCTGCGGGCCCTCGACGGGCCCCACGGCCCCGAACACCGGCCAGGCCTGCGGGGGCCGCCGCGCGGCCCGCCGGCGCGCGACGAGCGCCGCGATCCCCAGCCCGGCGGCGACCGGCAGCGCGAGCAGACCGCTCATCACCACCAGGGGGACGACGGTGAACACCGGCCGGCTCCCGTCGACGACCACCCCGAGTACGTCCGCGACCGGCACCGTCCCGTCCGCCACGTCCTGGTGGTAGCGGGAGTCGGCGGAGTTCCCCCGGTTGTCGCCCATCAGGAACACCTTGCCCTCGGGCACCGCGACCGAGAAGCGGATCTTGTCCGGGGCCGGATCCGCGCCGTTCAGGTACGGCTCGGCGAGCGGCTGCCCGTTGAGGGTCGGTGCCGCGCTGCCGGGCGCGAAGGCGACCGCATCGCCGCCCACCGCCACGACGCGCAGCATGCGGTTCGCCCGGACCCCCGCCGGGTCCCATCCCTGCGGCCGGAACACCACGACGTCGCCGCGCCGCAGGTCCGCGGTGGACTTCCGGTAGAACACCGTTTCGCCCGGCCCGTGAACCGGAACCGTACGAAGGGCCCGCAGCCGGGGTGCGGTCGGCTACCGGATCTCGCGGAGCACACCGAGGATCGCCGGGCCGTCCGGCGCGGGACTGCAGCCGCTCGCGGAAATCGGCGCTTCTCGGCCCCGATGAGCCCTGCGCCTCCCACCCTCGAGGGGCGGTCCAAAAGAACCGGAAGACCTGAATACCGCCCGCCGGACTGCCCCTGCTTCGGTGTAGATTCGTCGTCAGTGTCAGGCGTCGCTGCTGATGGCGGTCGGGCGGTCCTCGCGACCGGCCGAGGGGAGAGAGGGCCCCCGACGGACTGAGTGCTCGGTGCACCGTCCCCACGGGCGATGCCCGGCTCAGCCGTACCCACCCTCTCGAACCATGAGGAGCAGCACCCATGGACTTCAAGGTCGCAGACCTTTCCCTCGCCGCCTTCGGCCGCAAGGAGATCACGCTGGCCGAGCACGAGATGCCCGGCCTCATGTCGATCCGCCGGGAGTACGCCGAGGCCCAGCCGCTGGCCGGCGCCCGCATCACCGGCTCGCTGCACATGACCGTTCAGACGGCCGTCCTGATCGAGACGCTGGTCGCCCTCGGCGCCGACGTCCGCTGGGCCTCCTGCAACATCTTCTCCACCCAGGACCACGCGGCCGCCGCCATCGCCGTCGGCCCGAACGGCACCCCGGAAAACCCGCAGGGCGTCCCCGTCTTCGCCTGGAAGGGCGAGACGCTGGAGGAGTACTGGTGGTGCACGGAGCAGGCGCTGACCTGGCCGAACACCCCCACCGGCGGCCCCAACATGATCCTCGATGACGGTGGTGACGCCACCCTCCTCGTCCACAAGGGCGTCGAGTTCGAGAAGGTCGGCTCCGCCCCGGACCCGTCCACGGCGGACTCCGAGGAGTACGGCCACATCCTCACCCTGCTGAACCGCACCCTCGGCGAGAGCCCGCAGAAGTGGACGCAGCTCGCGTCCGAGATCCGCGGTGTCACCGAGGAGACGACCACCGGCGTGCACCGCCTGTACGAGATGATGGCCGAGGGCACGCTGCTGTTCCCGGCGATCAACGTCAACGACGCCGTGACGAAGTCGAAGTTCGACAACAAGTACGGCTGCCGCCACTCGCTGATCGACGGCATCAACCGCGCCACCGACGTCCTCATCGGCGGCAAGGTCGCGGTCGTGTTCGGCTACGGCGACGTCGGCAAGGGCTGCGCCGAGTCGCTGCGCGGCCAGGGCGCGCGCGTCATCGTCACCGAGATCGACCCGATCTGCGCGCTGCAGGCCGCGATGGACGGATTCCAGGTCGCGACGCTGGACGACGTCGTCGAGACGGCCGACATCTTCATCACGACCACCGGCAACAAGGACATCATCATGGCCTCGGACATGGCCAAGATGAAGCACCAGGCGATCGTGGGCAACATCGGCCACTTCGACAACGAGATCGACATGGCCGGCCTGGCCAAGATCGAGGGCATCGTCAAGGACGAGGTCAAGCCGCAGGTCCACACCTGGAAGTTCCCCGACGGCAAGGTCCTCATCGTGCTGTCCGAGGGCCGTCTGCTGAACCTGGGCAACGCGACCGGCCACCCGTCGTTCGTGATGTCGAACTCCTTCGCGGACCAGACCCTGGCCCAGATCGAGCTCTTCACCAAGCCCCAGGAGTACCCGACCGACGTCTACGTGCTGCCCAAGCACCTCGACGAGAAGGTCGCCCGCCTCCACCTCGACGCCCTCGGCGTCAAGCTCACCACGCTCCGCCCGGAGCAGGCCGAGTACATCGGCGTCAAGATCGAGGGCCCGTACAAGCCGGACCACTACCGCTACTGATCCCCACGCGGCAGCAGCGACAGCACGTCACGCAGGCCCCCGGCGGAGATGCCGGGGGCCTGCCCCGTACTCAGGCAAGGACCGACACGATGCCCCGCGGCCGCTACTCGCTCCACGACCCGCACGACCACACCCCGCTCGGCGAGGAGCACTTCCACTGCGCCCCCGGCCCCTCCGGCTGGCGCTACGTCTCCCAGCTCACCGGCCCGGACGGCGACCACCGCGGCTCGGTCGACCTGGCGGTCGACGAACTCGGCCGTCCCATCCGCCTCGAGGTGAACGCCTCCAGCTGGCAGGTGCGCGGCGCCGCCATCGACGGTGTCACCTGGGTGCGCTCCGACCCCACCGGCACCGAGGCCATCGAGGGCAACGTCCCCGCCGCTGGCTTCACCGGCACCTCGCCGGCCTTCCTCGTCGCGACGGCCCGCCTGCTGCGCCTGACCCCCGGCGCCCCCGCCACCCGGGTCCGGCTCGTCGCACTCACCGACCCGGTGCTGGCGCCCCGTACGGTCGACCAGGCCTGGGCGCTGCTGGGGCGCGCCGAGCACGAGACGGACAGCGGGCCGCTCGTGGTGGACGAGTACCGCGTCACCGCCCTGGACACCGGCGAGGTCCACACCGTCCACCTGGCCGGGGACGTGGTCCTCGCGGCCCCGGGCATCGAGCTCGAACACCTGGAGACCCCGCCGTCGGCCTTCCCCGAGGACTGAAGCGGCGCTCCGCGAGGCGGCCCGGCGTCAGTGCTCCTCGTCCGGGTGGCTCCACTCGACCGCGCACGTCGCCGAAGGCGCGGCCTCCTTCGCGTACCAGGCGAGGGACTTCTCGAACTCCGGGCACCACAGGTGGGCGCGGCTGACGGAGACCGGGAAGTCGGTCCCGCCGGTGACGACGTGCCCACCACACCCCGGCTCGACGCCGATGCTCACCTGGCCGCCGATGCTCTCGTCCCGCATCAGCTCCCGGAGCTCCTCGACGACCGCCCGCGCCCGGGGCTCGTCCTCGATGCCCGTGACGCGGAAGGTGAAGGAGATGTTCGCCGACATGCCGTGCAGGCTAGGCGATCACGCCGGGGGCGCGAACCCGGTCGCGGGCCGCGGCGGCACGGGAGCCGCCGGAGCGGGCGCCACCACCGGGGCGGCGGGCGCTGCGGGCGCCCCGCCCGGGACCGGGGCCGGCTCACCCGCCTGCGGTACGGCCTGAGGTACGGGCGCCCCGGGAGCCGGGTGCCCCCACGCGGGCGGCGTCCCCGGAGCCGTCCCCCGCAGGCCCGCCACGGTCCCGGGCACCCCGGGCGCACCGGGACCGGCGCCGAAGGCGCGGGCCGCGTCCCGGGCCTGCCGCTCGTGCACCACCGCCATCAGGAACGCGGCAGCCGGCACCCCCACCGGCGGCGGCGTCCCCGTACGCGCGACCAGATCGTCCGCGAGCTTCGCCGCCATCGCGGCTCCCACCTGCGGGTCCAGCTGGTTCATCCGCGTCAGGTACTGCCGTATCGCCAGCCAGAGCCCTTCCGGCACGGCCGACAGATCCAGCCCGGAGAACCGTCCGGCCAGCCACGGCGGCGGCGGGGGCATCGGCATCACCGGCGCCCCCGCCACCCGCTCCCGCACGACCAGTGCGCCGGCGAACACGTCCCCGAGCCGGCGCCCCCGCGCCGACACCAACGACGCGATGCAGGCCACGGCCCCGAAGGTCCCCAGCAGTTCCACGACCCCCATCGCCCCGCGCACCAGCGCATGCCGGAACCGGATCGGGCCGCCGTCGTCGCGCACGACGCGCAGCCCGCAGGCGAGCTTGCCGAGCGAGCGCCCGTGGGACAGCGTCTCCACTGCGATCGGGACCCCGACCAGCACCAGGACGAAGCTCGCCACCGACACCGCGGCCTGCGCGGCCACGTCCAGCGAGGCGGTCGCGAAGGTCAGCCCGATCGAGATGATCAGATGCCCGGTGAGGTACACGAGCAGGTCGAGGAAGATGGCCAGTGCCCGGCTCGGCAGCCTCGCCGGCCGCAAACCCAGGACGACCGCGTCCCCCGTCACCAGATCGCTCACCCTGCACACCTTTCCCGTGACCGGACCCGCCCCTTGGTCGTCCAGTCTGCCAAGCTGACCACGGCAGGAGTAAGCAGAAGCAGGGTCCTGGGGCAGGGGAGCGGCAACCGGATGGATCTCGACGTCTTCGTGACGGCCCACCGGGCGGAATGGGACCGCCTCGAACAGCTGCTGGGCCGCGGCCGGAGGCTGACCGGCGCCGAGGCGGACGAGCTGGTCGCGCTCTACCAGCGGGCCTCCACGCACCTCTCTCTGATCCAGTCCAGCGCCCCCGAGCCCAGGCTCACGGGCCGGCTGACGCAGCTCGTCGCCCGCGCCCGTGCCACGGTGACCGGCGCCCGCCGCGGCGGCTGGCGCGACGCGGCCCGCTTCTTCACCGTCGGCTTCCCGGCGGCGGTCTACCGCAGCCGCCGCTGGTGGATACCGACGGCTCTGATCTCCGTCGCGATCGCGGTGCTCCTGGGCTGGTGGATAGCCACCCACCCGGAGGTCCAGAGCGCCATTGCGGCCCCGGACGACCTGAAGGCGCTCACGAAGCCGGGCGGCGGGTACGAGACGTACTACTCGAGCAACCCGGCGGGTTCGTTCGCGGCGCAGGTCTGGACGAACAACGCCCAGGCCGCTGCGATATGCCTGGTCCTGGGCGCGTTCCTGGGGATTCCGGTGCTCTGGATCCTCTTCCTGAACATGCTCAACCTCGGCACCGGCATCGGCCTGATGGCCTCGGCCGACCGCCTCGACGTCTTCCTCGGCCTGATCCTGCCGCACGGCCTGCTCGAACTGACCGCGGTCTTCGTCGCGGCGGGCACCGGCCTCCGCCTCGGCTGGACGGTCATCGACCCGGGACCCCGCACCCGCCGCGCCGCCCTCGCCGAGCAGGGCCGCGCCGCGCTGGGCATGGCGATCGGCCTGGCGGTGGTCCTGTTCGTCTCGGGCCTGATCGAGGGCTTCGTAACCCCTTCCGGCCTCCCGACCTGGGCCCGCATCGCGATCGGAGTAGTCGCCGAGGCCGCGTTCCTGGCGTACGTCTACGTCCTGGGCGGCCGGGCCTCGAGCGCGGGCGAGGCGGGCGACGTGGAGGCAGCCGACCAGACGGCCACCCTGCCGACCGCGGCCTGATGTGCGTACGACCCCGCTGAGCTGCTAGTCTCCTCGTCGTCCCGCAGCGACTGTTGACACAGGCGCCGTGGGGAGGTAGATTTCAACGGTTGCCTCGAACTGGACAAGTTCGGCAGTGATCGATTAACATCTCTCTCGCCCCCAAGGAATTGAATTCCACTGGGGCACCGTCGACTCCTCATCCAGGAATCCGAAGCCGGGAAATCCGGTGGAAAACTTCTGGTAGGGTCGGCATCGCCGGAAAGGGAAAACGCGAAAGCGAAGACCTGGAAAGCAAACCCCGCTTCGACCGGGAATCGGACACGAAAGAGTCTGATAGAGTCGGAAACGAAGAACGAAAGCCCGGAGGAAAACCCGAGAGGGTGAGTACAAAGGAAGCGTCCGTTCCTTGAGAACTCAACAGCGTGCCAAAAATCAACGCCAGAAGTTGATACCCCGTCCACTTCGGTGGATGAGGTTCCTTTGAAAAAGACCTGTGAGGTCGCCTTCGGGTGATGCTTGCAGGCAACAACACAGCGAGGACGCAGTGGTCAGTCGGTCATATTCCGACCATGACTGGCCCGCTCAACGTGTGTGTGCACCGGATTACCGGTAAACATTCATGGAGAGTTTGATCCTGGCTCAGGACGAACGCTGGCGGCGTGCTTAACACATGCAAGTCGAACGATGAAGCCCTTCGGGGTGGATTAGTGGCGAACGGGTGAGTAACACGTGGGCAATCTGCCCTTCACTCTGGGACAAGCCCTGGAAACGGGGTCTAATACCGGATAATACTCCTGCCTGCATGGGCGGGGGTTGAAAGCTCCGGCGGTGAAGGATGAGCCCGCGGCCTATCAGCTTGTTGGTGGGGTAATGGCCCACCAAGGCGACGACGGGTAGCCGGCCTGAGAGGGCGACCGGCCACACTGGGACTGAGACACGGCCCAGACTCCTACGGGAGGCAGCAGTGGGGAATATTGCACAATGGGCGAAAGCCTGATGCAGCGACGCCGCGTGAGGGATGACGGCCTTCGGGTTGTAAACCTCTTTCAGCAGGGAAGAAGCGAAAGTGACGGTACCTGCAGAAGAAGCGCCGGCTAACTACGTGCCAGCAGCCGCGGTAATACGTAGGGCGCAAGCGTTGTCCGGAATTATTGGGCGTAAAGAGCTCGTAGGCGGCTTGTCACGTCGGATGTGAAAGCCCGAGGCTTAACCTCGGGTCTGCATTCGATACGGGCTAGCTAGAGTGTGGTAGGGGAGATCGGAATTCCTGGTGTAGCGGTGAAATGCGCAGATATCAGGAGGAACACCGGTGGCGAAGGCGGATCTCTGGGCCATTACTGACGCTGAGGAGCGAAAGCGTGGGGAGCGAACAGGATTAGATACCCTGGTAGTCCACGCCGTAAACGTTGGGAACTAGGTGTTGGCGACATTCCACGTCGTCGGTGCCGCAGCTAACGCATTAAGTTCCCCGCCTGGGGAGTACGGCCGCAAGGCTAAAACTCAAAGGAATTGACGGGGGCCCGCACAAGCGGCGGAGCATGTGGCTTAATTCGACGCAACGCGAAGAACCTTACCAAGGCTTGACATATACCGGAAAGCATTAGAGATAGTGCCCCCCTTGTGGTCGGTATACAGGTGGTGCATGGCTGTCGTCAGCTCGTGTCGTGAGATGTTGGGTTAAGTCCCGCAACGAGCGCAACCCTTGTCCTGTGTTGCCAGCATGCCCTTCGGGGTGATGGGGACTCACAGGAGACCGCCGGGGTCAACTCGGAGGAAGGTGGGGACGACGTCAAGTCATCATGCCCCTTATGTCTTGGGCTGCACACGTGCTACAATGGCCGGTACAATGAGCTGCGATACCGTGAGGTGGAGCGAATCTCAAAAAGCCGGTCTCAGTTCGGATTGGGGTCTGCAACTCGACCCCATGAAGTCGGAGTCGCTAGTAATCGCAGATCAGCATTGCTGCGGTGAATACGTTCCCGGGCCTTGTACACACCGCCCGTCACGTCACGAAAGTCGGTAACACCCGAAGCCGGTGGCCCAACCCGTAAGGGAGGGAGCTGTCGAAGGTGGGACTGGCGATTGGGACGAAGTCGTAACAAGGTAGCCGTACCGGAAGGTGCGGCTGGATCACCTCCTTTCTAAGGAGCACAGTACCGATTGCAGACAAACGTTCTGCACGGTCAGCTCATGGGTGGAACGTTGATTAGTTGGCACGGTTTTCCGGATGGATCACGAGTACTGCTTCGGCGTGGAAAGTGACTCACTGACGGAGGATCGTGCCTGGCACGTTGTTGGGTCCTGAAGGTACGGCCGTATGGTCTTGTCTTCAGTGCCGGCCCCAGTGAACTCGCCAGCTTGTCTGGTGGGGTGATGGGTGGCTGGTCGTTGTTTGAGAACTACACAGTGGACGCGAGCATCTGTGGCCAAGTTTTTAAGGGCGCACGGTGGATGCCTTGGCACCAGGAACCGATGAAGGACGTGAGAGGCCGCGATAGGCCCCGGGGAGCTGCCAACTGAGCTTTGATCCGGGGGTGTCCGAATGGGGAAACCCGGCAGTCGTCATGGGCTGTCACCCGCTGCTGAACACATAGGCAGTGTGGAGGGAACGAGGGGAAGTGAAACATCTCAGTACCCTCAGGAAGAGAAAACAACCGTGATTCCGGGAGTAGTGGCGAGCGAAACCGGATGAGGCCAAACCGTATGCGTGTGATACCCGGCAGGGGTTGCGCATGCGGGGTTGTGGGAATGAGCTTGATCGGTCTGCCGGCCGGTCGGCGAGTCAGAAACCGTTGATGTAGTCGAAGGACATGCGAAAGGTCCGGCGTAGAGGGTAAGACCCCCGTAGACGAAACATCAGCGGCTTGCTTGCTCATCTCCCAAGTAGCACGGGGCCCGAGAAATCCCGTGTGAATCTGGCGGGACCACCCGCTAAGCCTAAATATTCCCTGGTGACCGATAGCGGATAGTACCGTGAGGGAATGGTGAAAAGTACCGCGGGAGCGGAGTGAAATAGTACCTGAAACCGTGTGCCTACAAGCCGTGGGAGCGTCGCTCATTGGGTTTACCCAATGGGTCGTGACTGCGTGCCTTTTGAAGAATGAGCCTGCGAGTTAGCGGTGTGTAGCGAGGTTAACCCGTGTGGGGAAGCCGTAGCGAAAGCGAGTCCGAATAGGGCGATTGAGTTGCACGCTCTAGACCCGAAGCGGAGTGATCTAGCCATGGGCAGGTTGAAGCGGAGGTAAGACTTCGTGGAGGACCGAACCCACCAGGGTTGAAAACCTGGGGGATGACCTGTGGTTAGGGGTGAAAGGCCAATCAAACTCCGTGATAGCTGGTTCTCCCCGAAATGCATTTAGGTGCAGCGTCGTGTGTTTCTTGCCGGAGGTAGAGCACTGGATAGGCGATGGGCCCTACCGGGTTACTGACCTTAGCCAAACTCCGAATGCCGGTAAGTGAGAGCACGGCAGTGAGACTGTGGGGGATAAGCTCCATGGTCGAGAGGGAAACAGCCCAGAGCATCGACTAAGGCCCCTAAGCGTACGCTAAGTGGGAAAGGATGTGGAGTCGCAGAGACAACCAGGAGGTTGGCTTAGAAGCAGCCACCCTTGAAAGAGTGCGTAATAGCTCACTGGTCAAGTGATTCCGCGCCGACAATGTAGCGGGGCTCAAGCGTACCGCCGAAGTCGTGTCATTGCAGCAATAGGGCCAACGCCCGCTGTGATGGGTAGGGGAGCGTCGTGTGCCGGGTGAAGCAGCAGCGGAAGCTAGTTGTGGACGGTTCACGAGTGAGAATGCAGGCATGAGTAGCGATACACACGTGAGAAACGTGTGCGCCGATTGACTAAGGGTTCCTGGGTCAAGCTGATCTGCCCAGGGTAAGTCGGGACCTAAGGCGAGGCCGACAGGCGTAGTCGATGGACAACCGGTTGATATTCCGGTACCCGCTTTGAAACGCCCAATATCGAATCAGGCGATGCTAAGTCCGTGAAGCCGTTCCGGACCCTTCGGGGAAAGGAAAGTGGTGGAGCCGACGAACCAGACTTGTAGTAGGTAAGCGATGGGGTGACGCAGGAAGGTAGTCCAGCCCGGGCGGTGGTTGTCCCGGGGTAAGGGTGTAGGCCGAGGGGTAGGCAAATCCGTCCCTCATATAAGGCTGAGACCTGATGCCGAGCCGATTGTGGTGAAGTGGATGATCCTATGCTGTCGAGAAAAGCCTCTAGCGAGTTTCATGGCGGCCCGTACCCTAAACCGACTCAGGTGGTCAGGTAGAGAATACCGAGGCGTTCGGGTGAACTATGGTTAAGGAACTCGGCAAAATGCCCCCGTAACTTCGGGAGAAGGGGGGCCATCACTGGTGATCGGACTTGCTCCGTGAGCTGGGGGTGGCCGCAGAGACCAGCGAGAAGCGACTGTTTACTAAAAACACAGGTCCGTGCGAAGCCGTAAGGCGATGTATACGGACTGACGCCTGCCCGGTGCTGGAACGTTAAGGGGACCGGTTAGTGCGCTTTCGGGCGTGCGAAGCTGAGAACTTAAGCGCCAGTAAACGGCGGTGGTAACTATAACCATCCTAAGGTAGCGAAATTCCTTGTCGGGTAAGTTCCGACCTGCACGAATGGCGTAACGACTTCTCGACTGTCTCAACCATAGGCCCGGTGAAATTGCACTACGAGTAAAGATGCTCGTTTCGCGCAGCAGGACGGAAAGACCCCGGGACCTTTACTACAGTTTGATATTGGTGTTCGGTTCGGCTTGTGTAGGATAGGTGGGAGACTTTGAAACCCCAACGCCAGTTGGGGTGGAGTCGCCGTTGAAATACCACTCTGGTCGTGCTGGATGTCTAACCTCGGTCCGTGATCCGGATCAGGGACAGTGTCTGATGGGTAGTTTAACTGGGGCGGTTGCCTCCCAAAGGGTAACGGAGGCGCCCAAAGGTTCCCTCAGCCTGGTTGGCAATCAGGTGTTGAGTGTAAGTGCACAAGGGAGCTTGACTGTGAGACCGACGGGTCGAGCAGGGACGAAAGTCGGGACTAGTGATCCGGCGGTGGCTTGTGGAAGCGCCGTCGCTCAACGGATAAAAGGTACCCCGGGGATAACAGGCTGATCTTCCCCAAGAGTCCATATCGACGGGATGGTTTGGCACCTCGATGTCGGCTCGTCGCATCCTGGGGCTGGAGTCGGTCCCAAGGGTTGGGCTGTTCGCCCATTAAAGCGGTACGCGAGCTGGGTTTAGAACGTCGTGAGACAGTTCGGTCCCTATCCGCTGTGCGCGTAGGAATATTGAGAAGGGCTGTCCCTAGTACGAGAGGACCGGGACGGACGAACCTCTGGTGTGCCAGTTGTCCTGCCAAGGGCATGGCTGGTTGGCTACGTTCGGGAGGGATAACCGCTGAAAGCATCTAAGCGGGAAGCCTGCTTCAAGATGAGTATTCCCACCTCCTTGAGAGGGTAAGGCTCCCAGTAGACGACTGGGTTGATAGGCCAGATGTGGAAGCCCGGTAACGGGTGGAGCTGACTGGTACTAATAGGCCGAGGGCTTGTCCTCAGTTGCTCGCGTCCACTGTGTTAGTTCTGAAATAACGAACAGCTGTGTTCATGCCAGCGTTCAAATTTCATAGTGTTTCGGTGGTCATAGCGTTAGGGAAACGCCCGGTTACATTCCGAACCCGGAAGCTAAGCCTTTCAGCGCCGATGGTACTGCAGGGGGGACCCTGTGGGAGAGTAGGACGCCGCCGAACAATCATTGTGGGAAAGCCCCGCACCTTATGGTGCGGGGCTTTTCTGCGTTTACGGGCCGATGGTCGAAATTCGGTCTCGCGCCGCTTTTCCTACCAGTCGGCGGGGTAGCTCTTGAGGCTGCTGGTGTCGAGCGTCCAGCGGCCGGCGGTGACGGTGCTCCCGAAGGCATGGGGGACCTTCTTGCGGTAGCGGATGCCGTCGGGGCCTTCCGATGGGTCGCTGTGCACCGTGACGGTCCTCTTGTCCTTGCGGGGGTCTACGACGACGTACAGCGGGACCCCCATCCTCGGGTAGTCGTGCAGCTTGTCGCGGATGTCGGTCAGTGAGTTCGTGCGGGAGACGACCTCCACCACCATCAGGACATCGCGGGAGTTGACGACCTTCGCCGTGTCGTCGGTGTCCTCCTCCGTGATGACCATGAGATCCGGAACCTTGGTCAGGCCGGTCATCGGCCATGATGTCCTCCTGGTGGGTACGCCGCCAGCGTATCCAGTGGAGCCCTTAGAGGCGGCCGGCGGACTTCAGGGCCAGGTAGGCGTCTGCCAGGGCGGGGGCCAGGGTGTCCGGGGTGGCGTCGACCACGTGGACGCCGTGGCGGGTGAGCTGTTCCGCGGTGCGGCGGCGGGCGGCTTGGGACTGGGTGCCGGCCGCGGCCTCGTAGACCGCGTCGAGCGTGCCGCGGGATTTCGTCATCTCCTCTACGTGGGGGTCGGCGACCGAAGCCAGCAGAACCGTGTGACGCTGCGTGAGGCGGGGGAGGAGGGGGAGCAGGCCTTCCTCTATCGGGGCCGCGTCCAGGCTCGTCAGAAGGACCACCAGGGACCGGCGCGGGGCGTTTCGCAGGACGGTGGAGACCAGGGTGCGGGCGTCGGTTTCGACGAGCTCCGGCTCCAGGGTGGCCATGGCGTTCACGAAGGCCGGGAGGACGTCGCCGGCCGAGCGGCCCTGGACCTGGGCACGGGTACGGCGGTCGTGGGCCAGCAGGTCGACGCGGTCGCCCGCGCGGGAGGCCAGTGCGGCCAGCAGCAGGGCCGCGTCCATCGCGGAGTCCAGGCGCGGGGCGTCGCCGACCCGGCCCGCCGAGGTGCGGCCGGTGTCCAGGCAGATCAGGATGTGCCGGTCGCGTTCCGGGCGCCAGGTGCGGACGGCGACCTTGTCCTGGCGGGCGGTGGCCCGCCAGTCGATGGAGCGGGTGTCGTCGCCGGGGACGTAGTCGCGGAGGCTGTCGAACTCGGTGCCCCCACCGCGGGTCAGGAGGCTCGTACGGCCGTCCAGTTCGCGCAGCCGGGCCAGGCGCGAGGGGAGGTGCTTGCGGCTGGTGAACGGCGGCAGGACCCGGACCGTCCAGGGGACGGTGTGGGTGCCCTGGCGGGCGAGCAGGCCGAGCGGTCCGTACGAGCGGATCGTCACGCGGTCGGCGCGGCGGTCCCCGCGGCGG
The DNA here is from genome assembly GCF_041200175.1 of Streptomyces sp. R33. Classification (NCBI taxonomy): domain Bacteria; kingdom Bacillati; phylum Actinomycetota; class Actinomycetes; order Kitasatosporales; family Streptomycetaceae; genus Streptomyces; species Streptomyces sp. R33. The sequence continues at coordinate 5,305,938 of NZ_CP165727.1, forward strand.
GTGGGGAGCAGCCGGGTGGTGATCCGGCGGCGTTCGCCGGCCGGGATCGTCAGGGTGTGCCGGGAGGCTTCGGCCTCGGTGCCGGGGAGCCAGCTGCTGGGGGGCCAGGCGTCGCGGATCCGGGCCCGGAGCGTGCGGGTGCCCGGGTTGGTGACGGTGAGGTGGACCTGCGCCGGTTCGCCGAGGCGGATCGAGGTGTCACCCGTGCGGGTGAGGTTGAGCCTGCGGACCGGTGCGGCGAGGGCGTAGTCGACGGCGCAGGCCAGGGCGAGGGTGCCGTTGACCGCGAGCATCCCCGTCCAGCTGGGTTCGAGGATGCCGACGGGGAGGCTTCCGAGGGCCGCCAGCAGGGCGGCGCGTCCGGTGAGGGCCATCAGCGCGGGACGGGGACGTGGGCCAGGATCGCGGTGATGACGGCGTCGGCCGTGACCCCTTCCATCTCGGCTTCAGGGCGGAGCTGGACGCGGTGGCGCAGGGTGGGCAGGGCGAGGGCCTTGACGTCGTCAGGGGTGACGTAGTCGCGGCCGGTGAGCCAGGCCCAGGCGCGGGCGGTGGCCAGCAGGGCGGTCGCGCCGCGCGGGGAGACGCCGAGGGTGAGGGACGGCGATTCGCGGGTGGCGCGGCAGATGTCGACGACGTACCCGGCGATCTCCGGGGAGACGGACACCTTGGCGACGGCTTCGCGGGCGGTCTGGAGCTCGGCCGCGCCGGCGACGGGGCGCAGGCCCGCGGCCTGGAGGTCGCGGGGGTCGAAGCCCGCGGCGTGCCGGGTCAGGACGCCGATCTCGTCCGCGCGGGAGGGCAGGGGCACGGTGAGCTTGAGGAGGAAGCGGTCCAGCTGGGCTTCGGGGAGGGGGTACGTGCCCTCGTACTCGACCGGGTTCATGGTGGCGGCGACGAGGAACGGCTCGGGGAGCCCCCGCGGGGTGCCGTCGACGGTGACCTGGCGCTCCTCCATGGCTTCGAGGAGGGAGGACTGGGTCTTGGGCGGGGTCCGGTTGATCTCGTCGGCGAGGAGGAGGTTGGTGAAGACCGGGCCGTTCTGGAAGGAGAACTCGGCGGTGCGGGCGTCGTAGACGAGCGAGCCGGTGACGTCGCTGGGCATCAGGTCCGGGGTGAACTGGACGCGCTTGGTGTCGAGGGCGAGGGAGGCGGCGAGGGCCCGTACGAGGAGGGTCTTGGCGACGCCGGGTACGCCTTCGAGGAGGACGTGGCCGCGGCACAGGAGGGCGACGACGAGACCGGTGACGGCCGAGTCCTGGCCGACGACGGCCTTTGCGATCTCGGTGCGGATCGCTTCCAGCGAGGAGCGGGCGCTGTCCGTGGTGGCCGTCATGAGGTGCGGACCTCTCTTTCGAGGGCGTCGAGGTGGTCGGCGAGCGCGACGAGTGCCGCGTCGGTGGTGGGTGTGGTGCCGAAGAGGAGGGCGGTCAGGTCCTGCTGTCGGTCCGTCAGGCGGGCGGACACGGCGGGGACCAGGGCCGCGGGTTCGTGGGCCCGGCCGGGCGGTACGCCGACCAGGGCGGCCAGGCGTTCGCGGGCGGCGGTGCGCAGCACGGTGGCGGCGCGGTCGCGGGCGCCGGCCTTGCGGTAGAGGCGGGCGCGGCCCTCGGTGGTCTCGGAGGCGCGGACGGCGACGGGCAGCTTCTCGGTGACGAGGGGGCCGAGTCGGCGGGCGCGCCAGAGGGCGGCGAGGGCGGCGGCGGTGAAGAGCTGGAGGAGGGCCCAGCCCCAGCCGCGGGGGACGAGCTCGAGGAGGCCCTTCTCCTGGGCGGGGTCCTCGTCCTGGACCTCGGTGAGGGAGGGCAGGTACCAGACGAGGTCGGGGCGGGAGCCGAGGAGTTGGAGGGCGAGGGAGGCGTTGCCTTCGGAGGCGAGCTGCTTGTTGAGGAGGAGCGTTTCGGAGCCGAGGAGGACGGTGTCGCCGCCGGGGGTGCCGGAGGGGAGGACGAGGAGGGTGGGGTGACCGCCACTGGGGTAGCAGGCGGTGCCGGTTGCTCCGCCGGCGTAGCGGTGGCCGCCGCCGGTGGTGGCGCGGCCGGCGGCGACGGCGGCGGGCAGGGCGCAGCCGGGGTCGAGGTTCTCGTCGAGGGCGTCACCCTTGGTGCGGGCGGCCGGGGCCAGGTCGGGGAGGCTGACGACGCCGGGGGCGAGCAGGACGGTGCGGCCGCCGGAGAGGTCGATGGCGGAGCGGATGTCGCGGCGCTGGGTGTCGCCCAGCCGGTCGGGGTCGGTGACCAGCAGGGTGGTGCCGGGGCCGGCCGCGGCGGCGGCCTCGCGGGCGGTGGTGACGACGCGGGTGGTGACGCCGCGGGCCTGGAGCAGCTCGGCCACGGCCCTGCTGCCGTCGGGGTCGGCGGAGCGGGGGTCGAGCCGTCCGTGGCGGCTCCCGGAGCCGAGGGCCGCGAGGGCGACGGCGCCGACGAGCAGGATGCCGAGGCAGATGAGAGCCCCGCGGGAACGCCGCCAGACGACGCCGGGGGTGATCCCCCCGAGGGCCGTGCCAGGGGCTGCGCCGGGCGCCTTGGCCGTGGCTGCGCCGGGCTGCGGGGCGGCTGCCGGGGCGGGGGTGCGCGGGTCTGGGGCGCCGGGGGCGGTCATGCCGGGGGTCCCGTCAGGAGCGGCTTCGTGCGGGCCAGGGTGGTGTCGAGGGTGCGGAGGCGGGCGTACACGGCCTCGTCGCCGGGGCGGCCGCCGTACGTGACGTCGTCGAAGGTGCGGGCCGCCGCGCGGAGGGCGTCGGCGTGGTCCGGGAGGGAGCGCGCGGCTTCGGCGGCCGCCTCGTCGGCGGTGCGGCCCGGGCGGGGGTCGAGCAGGGTGCGTTCCTCGAGCGAGCGGACGACGGCCCGCATGCGTTCCTGGACGGCTTCGGTCCAGCGGCCCGCGGCGGCGTGCGCGTCGGCGGCGGTGCGGTGGTCGGCGGCGCTGCGCAAGGAGTCGCCGAAGACCCCGGCCGACGCGGTGGCGGTCCGGCGGGGGGAGCCGAGCCGCCACCACAGGGCGGCGAGGGCCAGTACGACGAGGGCGGCGATCGCGACCAGGCCCAGGGTGCCGCCGGGGGTGGCGCCCGAGGCGTGGTCGAAGAGGTTGCCGACCCATTCCCAGAACCGGTCCAGGGCGCGCTGGAACAGGCCCGGGTCGTCCCGGTGGTACATCGGCTCGGACAGTTCGTGCTCTGCCGCCTCGCGGGCGGCGTCGCGCGGTGTCGTCACCGGTGGTTGCTCCGCGGCCGGCAGGAGCGCCGCGGAGAGCGTGATGAGACCCCCCGTGCTCATCATCCGTGCATCAGCCTCCGGTCGGCGGTGCGGCGGCGTCCGGGCCGTAGTTCTCCAGGCCTGCCGCCCGGGCGAGCTCCAGGTCGAGGGCCTCGCGCCGGATGCGCTGGTCGACGTACAGGAGGACGGTGACGCCCGACTGGATCGGCATGGTGATGGTCTGCGCGATGACCGCGCCGACCGCGGAGAGGATCAGCGGCGCCCAGCCCGTGGCGGCGGTGCCGTTCTTGAGGCTTTCCATCCCGCCGTCGGCGATGCCGATGGCGAACCCGACCGCCGTCAGCGGCCAGACGATGATCGCCGCGACGAACGCGGTGATCAGGCCGGTCAGGGCGGTGATGCCGAAGATGCGCCACCACGAGCCCTGGACGAGCCTCGAGGAGCGGCGCAGCGAGGTGATGACGTTGCTCTTCTCCAGCATCAGCGCGGGCGAGGCCAGGCTGAACTTGAGCGCGAGCCAGATGAGCAGCGGGAGCGCGGCGAGGCCGCCGGCGATGGCGATGCCGACGCTGCCCAGGAGGATGCCGGGCAGGAGCATCACGAGGATGATGACGACGCCGCCGAGGGCGGTCAGGAGGGTCAGCCCGAGCAGGCGGGGCAGCTGGGGGCGGGCGTCGCGCCAGGCTTCGCCGATCGAGGAGCCGTGGCCGAGCACGGCACGGCTGAAGATCATCGTGAGCATGGCCGTGGCCACGATGGTCCCGAGGAGCTGGACGAAGGCGTTCGCGAGCACGGCCACCATGCTGCCGCCGAGGGCGTCGAGGACGTCCTCGAGGCTTTCCTGGGAGCCGGGGTCGGAGACGACGGCGAGGTCGGCGTAGGTGTACCTCTGCACGAGCACGCTGATGACCTGGATGACGGTGGCCACGACCAGGGTGATCGGCAGGACGCTCCGCCAGTGGGCGCGCATGGTGGCGACCGCGCCGTCGAGGATCTCGCCCAGGTCGAGGGGGCGCAGCGGGATCACGCCGGGCTTGGCGGCCGGGGGCTTGCCCCACTGGCCGGGGCCGCCCGGGTAGCCGTACCGGCCCTGCGCGCCCGGGGTGCCCTGCGGGCCGCCGTACGAGCCCCAGCCCGCGCCCGGCTGCGGCTGCTGCTGCGGGGCCTTCTGGGCCTGGGGGGCGCCGGGGCTGGACCACTCGCCGGGGGGCGGCTGCTCGGCGGACCACTTCGGTCCGCCGGCGGGCGGCGGGGTGCCGCCTTCGGTTCCTTCGGTGCCGTCCCGGCCGTCGGGTGCGCCCGGCCGCTCGCCGTCGGACGGGGAGGGTCCGGGCACGGCCCGGCCCGGAGAGTCGTTCATCGTCGCTCCTTCACGTGCACAGCAGGGCGGGGGGCGTCAGGGGGTGTCTTGTGGGTCAGGCCGGGCTCGCGGCGTCCGGTGCCGCGCCCCGCCGCGTTCTCGTCGGTCGCCGACGCTCCGCGTCGACTCCCTCCCTCCGCCTTGCGATCCACGACACCGGACGCCGCTCCCTGGTCCGGCCCGACCCACAAGACACCCCCTATTCGGCTGCCATCGTGCCACGTGGGAACGTTGAGCGGACCGGCCGTCCCCCCGGAACTCCGGCGGCCCGCGCCTTCAATTGTCGCCCGGATCCGGGGCAGACTGGTCGGTCTGATCTCCACGCAGGTCCGAGGGTCGATTTCCAGCCCTTTTGGCTGTGGGACAGCTCACCGACAGGTAACGATTAGCTAATGGGATGATGTCAAGCATGAAGGGACGAGTCCTTGTCGTCGACGACGACACCGCGCTGGCCGAGATGCTCGGCATTGTGCTGCGTGGAGAAGGTTTTGAGCCGTCGTTCGTAGCGGACGGTGACAAGGCGCTGGCGGCCTTCCGCGAGGCGAAGCCGGATCTCGTGCTGCTCGACCTGATGCTGCCCGGACGGGACGGCATAGAGGTCTGCAGGCTGATCCGGGCCGAGTCCGGCGTACCGATCGTCATGCTCACCGCGAAGAGCGACACGGTGGACGTCGTCGTGGGCCTGGAGTCCGGGGCCGACGACTACATCGTCAAGCCGTTCAAGCCGAAGGAGCTGGTGGCCCGTATCCGGGCCCGTCTGCGCCGCTCGGAGGAGCCCGCGCCCGAGCAGCTGGCCATCGGTGACCTGGTCATCGACGTGGCCGGGCACTCGGTCAAGCGGGACGGTGCCTCGATCGCGCTGACCCCGCTCGAGTTCGACCTGCTGGTCGCGCTCGCGCGCAAGCCCTGGCAGGTGTTCACCCGTGAGGTGCTGCTGGAGCAGGTCTGGGGCTACCGGCACGCGGCGGACACCCGCCTGGTCAACGTGCATGTGCAGCGGCTGCGCTCCAAGGTCGAGAAGGATCCGGAGCGCCCCGAGATCGTCGTGACGGTGCGTGGTGTCGGCTACAAGGCCGGACCCAGCTGACGTGCAGCCCGGCAAGTCCCGGCGCGGGTCCCGCTGGGGCGCCCTGAGGGGCGGCCGGCAGCTCCGTCAGATGGCCGACGGAGCGCCCGGCGGCCCCGTGCTGCGGTTGTTCGTACGCCTCGTACGACGGCCGCTGCTTCCGGCTGTCCGGTTGTGGCGGCGCAACATCCAGCTGCGGGTGGTCGCCGCCACGCTGCTGATGTCGCTGGCCGTGGTCCTCTCGCTCGGCTTCGTCGTGATCGCGCAGGTCAGCAAGGGGCTCCTCGACGCCAAGGAGGAGGCCGCGCAGAGCCAGGCGGCGGGCGGGTTCGCGGTCGCGCAGGAGAAGGCCAACACGCCCTCCACGGTCGACGGGCCCGACGCCACCGACAACAAGGTCGGGCGGGACGCCAGCACCTGGATGAACTCGCTGGTCAAGCAGCTCGCCAGTGGCGGACAGACCGCCTTCGAGGTGGTCGCGCTCGGTGCCGGCCCCGGCGGGCAGGGCGAAGGGCAGCCGGGCGGGCCCAGCGTCTCGGGCGTCAAGGGCGCCCGCGCCTCCGGGAACGTGGATCCGACGGCGAGCGTTCCCCCGCAGCTGCGGCGGGAGGTCAACCACGCCACCGGGACCTTCAAGACGTTCTCCCAGATCAAGTACACGGCCGGGGCCGGGGACAAGGCGCCCGAGCCCGCCCTGGTCGTGGGCAAGCGGCTCACCGACATCAACGGGGACCCGTACGACCTGTACTACCTCTTCCCGCTCACGCAGGAGGAGGAGTCCCTCAACCTGATCAAGGTCACCATCGCCACCGCGGGCGTGTTCGTGGTCGTGCTGCTCGGCGCGATCGCGTGGCTCGTCGTGCGCCAGGTCGTGACGCCCGTGCGGATGGCCGCCGGGATCGCCGAGCGGCTCTCGGCCGGGCGGCTCCAGGAGCGGATGAAGGTCACCGGCGAGGACGACATCGCCCGTCTGGGTGAGGCCTTCAACAAGATGGCCCAGAACCTCCAGCTCAAGATCCAGCAGCTGGAGGACCTGTCGCGGATGCAGCGCCGGTTCGTCTCCGACGTCTCGCACGAGCTGCGGACGCCGCTGACGACCGTACGGATGGCAGCCGATGTCATCCACGACGCACGGGTCGACTTCGACCCGATCACCGCCCGCTCCGCCGAGCTGCTCGCCGGGCAGCTCGACCGCTTCGAGTCGCTGCTCGCGGACCTGCTGGAGATCAGCCGGTTCGACGCGGGGGCCGCGGCGCTGGAGGCGGAGCCGATCGACCTGCGGGAGGTCGTACGCCGGGTCATCGACGGGGCCGAACCGCTCGCGGAGCACAAGGGAACCCGGATCCGGGTGCTGGGCGACACCCAGCCCGTCATAGCCGAGGCCGATGCGCGGCGCGTGGAGCGGGTGCTGCGCAACCTCGTCGTCAACGCCGTGGAGCACGGTGAGGGCCGCGACGTGGTGGTCCGGCTCGCGTCGGCGGGCGGGGCCGTCGCGGTGGCCGTACGGGACTACGGCGTCGGGCTCAAGCCCGGCGAGGCCACCCGCGTCTTCAACCGCTTCTGGCGGGCCGACCCGGCCCGTGCCCGTACCACCGGCGGGACGGGCCTCGGCCTGTCCATCGCCGTCGAGGACGCGCGGCTGCACGGCGGCTGGCTCCAGGCCTGGGGCGAGCCGGGCGGCGGTTCGCAGTTCCGGCTGACGCTGCCGCGGACCGCCGACGAGCCGCTGCGCGGGTCCCCGATCCCGCTGGAGCCGGAGGATTCCCGGGCCAACCGGGCCAGGGCCGCGGCCGACGCGGCGGGCGCCGGTACGCCCCCGCAGGCGCCGCCGGCCCCGGGGCGGCCCGACCGCTCGCCGATACCGCCCCGGTCGGCGGTCGCCGGGGCGCTGCCGGTGCCCGCGGACCCGACGGCCCTGCCGGGCAACGGGGCCCGCGTCGTGGCCCGCCCGGCCGACCAGGCGGCGGACAGGGCGGCGGACAGGGCGGCGGCGGACCGGGCGTCGGCCGACCGGGCCGGCACGGCCGATCAGGCAGCAGCACAGGAGGATGGCGCAGGTGGACGCTGAGCCCGCACGGGTACGGGTACGGGTACGCAGGGACGACCGCCGCCGGTGGCGGACGGTGCGGGCGTACGCCTTCGGCGCGGCCGGGCTGCTGCTGGCCGGCTGCGCCTCCATGCCCGACCACGGCGAGATCCGCGAGGTGAAGGCCTCGCAGGGCGTCGACTCGCAGGTGCGGGTGTTCGGCGTGCCGCCGGCCGACAAGGCCAGTGCGGCCGACATCGTCGACGGTTTCCTCGAGGCGATGACCAGCGACGACCCGCAGCTGCAGACCGCCCGGAAGTACCTCACCGAGGACGCGGCGAAGAACTGGAAGCCCGGCGCCGCCGTCACCGTGCTCTCCGCGGGCATCGACCGGTTCTCCGTACAGGGCGAGAAGGAGCCCTCGGGCCCCCGCTGGAAGATGACCGGCACGAAGCTCGCGACGGTGGACGAGCGCAGCGCGTACCAGCCGGAGACCACCGGGGCGCGCTACGAGGAGTACCTCCAGCTGGTCCAGGAGAACAAGCAGTGGCGGATCTCGACGCCGCCGAGCAGCCTCGTGCTCAGCGAGTCCGATTTCCAGCGCATCTACATGCCGGTCAACAAGTACTACTTCGCGGGCGCCGGCCTCGTCGCCGATCCGGTGTACGTGCGCCAGCGCAGCGACCCCGACTCGCGGATGGACCCGACCACGCAGACGGTGCAGTCGCTGCTGGCCGGGCCGTCCAAGTGGCTGGGGCCCGTGGTGACTTCGAGTTTCCCCACGGGCACGGAACTGCGCGAGGGCACCAAGTCCCTTGCGTACGACGGCCAGAACGCGCTGAAGGTGCCGCTCAACGACAAGGCCGACAACGTCGCGCAGCCGCAGTGCCAGAAGATGGCCGCGCAACTCCTGTACACCGTGCAGGATCTGACGGCCTCCCGGCTGGCGCGGGTCGAGCTGCTGCGCTCGGACCGGTCCTCGCTGTGCTCCGTGACCGAGGCGACCGCGGGGACGATCGCCCACCGGCCGAACCCTCCCGAGTACCAGTACTACGTGGACAGCGACAGCCGGCTGGTCCGGATGAAGCTCGACGTCAACAGTGAGGACCAGCAGTACAAGCCGGAGCCGGTGCCGGGGCCGCTGTCCCCGACCGCCACGAGCCCCGGGTTCAAGATCGGATCCGCGGCGGTCTCGTACGACGAGAAGCGCGCGGCGGTGGTGTCCGAGGACGGGCACGGGCTGTACCTGGTGAACCTGACGACGGCCGGGCCCATGCCGCAGCCGGTGCTGACCGGCAAGGGCGCCAAGCCGAACGTGCTGGGTGCGCCGAGCTGGGACACGGCGGGTGACCTGTGGATCGCGGACCAGGATCCGCAGAACGCGGCCCTGTACCGGGTGCCGGGCGGTACGGGCGCCCCGCAGAAGATCGACGTGGCCGGGCTCGACGGCGGGCGGATCAGGGCGCTGAAGGCGTCGCCGGACGGGGTGCGGATAGCGCTGCTGGTGGAGAAGGACGGCCGCAAGAACCTGTACATCGGCCGGATAGAGCGGCCCGAGGGCAAGGGCGACGCGGGGCCGGTGTCGGTGCGCGAGCTGCGTCCGGCGGCCCCGCAGATGGCGAGCGTGACGGCGCTGAGCTGGGCGCCGCGCGGCCGGCTGCTGGTGGTGGGCCGGGAGAGCGGCGGGGTCGTGCAGGCCCGGTACATGCTGGCCGACGGTTCGATGGTCGCGGCGAGCCTGCCCGGGGCGACCGGGCTGGGCGCGGTCGCGGCGACGGAGGACGAGAAGAAGCCGGTGGTCGCGTACTCGGAGGAGGACGGGATCGTGTGGCTGCCGCCGGGGGCGCAGTGGCGCACGGTGGCGCCGGGCGGCCGGGCTCCGGTCTACCCCGGCTAAGCAGTCTGACCTGCATTTTTATGCCCGCTCCCAGGTTGTCCACAGGGGTGGCGGGGTGTCGGGCCGGCCCGGCACAGTGGTGGGTATGCGGGGGTGGTGGCAGGAGCTCGCCGGGCTGGTCCTGCCGGTCGACTGCACCGGCTGCGGTGCTGCCCGCGTCCTGCTGTGCGCGGGCTGCGCGCAGGCGCTGAGCGGGGCCGCGGCGGGGTGTGTGCGGCCGTCTCCGGGACCTGCGGGGCTGCCCGTGGTGTATGCGGCCGCCGTGTACGAGGAGGCCGTACGGGAGGCCGTACTGGCGCACAAGGAGCGCGGGGTGCTGCCGCTGGCCGGGCCGCTCGGTGCCGCCCTGGCGGTGGCCGTCCGCGCGGCCGTCCGCGTGGGCGGGGCGGGGCGGGAGCTGGTGCTCGTCCCGGTGCCGTCGGCGCGGCGGCAGGTGCGGGCGCGCGGGCACGATCCGGTGCGCAGGATCGCCCTGGCGGCGGCGGGACGGCTGCGGCGGGCCGGTGTTCCCGCGCGGGTGGCAGCCGTACTGCGCCATGTCCGGCCGGTCGCCGATCAGGCGGGTCTGGGGGGCCGGGAGCGGCGGGAGAACCTGGCGGGGGCCCTGGGGGTGCGCCCCGGGGGCGTGGTGCGGCTGCCGCCCGGGGCTCGGATCGTCCTGGTGGACGACGTGATCACCACCGGAGCCACGCTCGCGGAGGCCGCCCGGGCGCTGCGGGCGGCGACGGCGGCCGCAGCGGTGGCCGGGGCGGCGGTGGTGGCCGCTCCACCAGGATCCTTCGTAAGAAATCGGTCGACAACCCGTACAGAGCAACGCTCTTGTGAATAGATTTGGAACTCTCGGGGAAGGCGCATCGTTGCAGGTAGTAAGAGAGAACAGCCACCTGAACGGAGGTACGGTCCGGTAGCGGGTGCCGACAACCGGCATGGAGGGATATGTTCGGTTGTAAGGAACTGGCGAGTCCTGGCTACACGCATCGGATCGCACGTTTCGGAGGTGAAAGTCGCCAAGTCCGGGGCTCCGGTGTTCACCGGGGCCTGGTGCGAAAGGGAGACGCTTCGCCCCATGAGGCGGAGCTATCCGGGAACGGAGTTCTGCGTGGACATCGTCGTCAAGGGCCGCAAGACCGAGGTGCCCGAGCGGTTCCGCAAGCACGTGGCCGAGAAGCTGAATCCGGAGCGGATCCAGAAGCTCGACGCCAAGGTGATCAGCTTGGACGTCGAGGTGTCCAAGGAGCACAACCCGCGCCAGGCCGACCGTTCCGACCGCGTGGAGATCACCCTGATTTCGCGGGGCCCGGTGATCCGTGCCGAGGCCGCCGCAGCGGACCCGTATGCGGCGCTCGACCTGGCACAGGAGAAGCTTGAAGCCCGGCTGCGCAAGCAGCACGACAAGCGCTACACCCGCCGTGGCAACGGCCGGCTCTCGGCGGCAGAGGTCGCCGACGTGGTGCCGGGCGTGGCCCAGCTGAACGGGAACGGCGAGCTGTTCACGGGGGAGAAGGCGGAGGCGATCCCGACCACCCGGATCGGATCGCTGGAAGTACAGGGCGAAGGCCCGCTCATCGTCCGCGAGAAGACGCATTCAGCAGCACCCATGCCGCTCGACCAGGCTCTGTACGAAATGGAACTGGTCGGCCACGACTTCTATCTGTTCGTCGACTCCGACACCAAGATGCCCAGCGTCGTCTACCGGCGCCACGGCTATGACTACGGCGTGATCCACCTCAACTCCGACCAGGCCTCCAGCTCGGGTGAGCCCGGCGCCGGCGCGGGCGGGGCGCTCGGCGGCTGACGCCGCGTCCTGAATTTCGGTGAATGCCCCCCGGGGACGCAGCAGCGTCTCCGGGGGCCTCTGTATGACTCGTATGCGCCAGATGGCTGTCGCAGGCTCCCCGCCGGGTGGCGCGGGCATGGAATCATGGCGGGCAGTCAACCGGCGCGCTTTGCCGTCCGGTTGGCACGGCAGCTCGGTACATGCAGGGGGAGGAACGATGGCGGACAGCTTCGGGCCGGTGCGCGGTGATGAGGGCGGCGAGCCGATCCGGGTGCTCGTCGTCGACGACCACGCCCTGTTCCGGCGCGGGCTGGAGATCGTCCTCGCGCAGGAGGAGGACATCCAGGTCGTCGGTGAGGCGGGGGACGGCGCGGAGGCGGTGGACAAGGCGGCGGACCTGCTGCCGGACATCGTGCTGATGGACGTGCGGATGCCCCGGCGCGGCGGTATCGAGGCGTGCACTTCGATCAAGGAGGTGGCCCCCTCCGCGAAGATCATCATGCTGACGATCAGCGACGAGGAGGCGGACCTCTACGACGCGATCAAGGCGGGTGCGACCGGATACCTCCTGAAGGAGATCTCGACCGACGAGGTGGCGACGGCGATCCGCGCGGTGGCCGACGGGCAGTCGCAGATCAGTCCGTCGATGGCCTCGAAGCTCCTGACGGAGTTCAAGTCGATGATCCAGCGGACGGACGAGCGGCGGCTGGTGCCGGCGCCGAGGCTGACGGACCGCGAGCTGGAGGTGCTGAAGCTGGTGGCGACGGGGATGAACAACCGCGACATCGCGAAGGAGTTGTTCATCTCCGAGAACACCGTGAAGAACCACGTCCGCAACATCCTGGAGAAGCTGCAGCTGCACTCCAGGATGGAGGCCGTGGTCTACGCGATGCGGGAGAAGATCCTCGAGATCCGCTGAGGCCCGCCCCCGGGTGCGGGCTCAGAGGGCGGCCAGCTCCGCGGTGACGGCGGCCGCCTCCTCGGCAGAGCCCGCGCGCTCGATGCGGACGGTGTCGCAGCCGACCCAGCCGGCCGCCTCGCGCAGCGCCTCCGCCATGGGGCGGGCCGCCTTGGGGCTGGTCAGGGAGAGCTGCCGGGCCACCAGCGTGCCGCCCTCGCGGGCCGGGTCGACGCGGCCCTGGAGCCGTCCGCCGGCCAGCAAAGGCATCGCGAAGTAGCCGTGTATCCGCTTCGGCTTGGGGACGTACGCCTCCAGCCGGTGCGTGAAGCCGAAGATCCGCTCGGTGCGTGGGCGGTCCCAGACGAGCGAGTCGAACGGGGAGAGCAGGGTGGTGCGGTGGCGCCCCCGGGGAGCCGCCGCCAGCGCTGCGGGGTCGGCCCAGGCCGGCTTGCCCCAGCCCTCGACCTCGACCGGGACCAGGCCCGAGTCGGCGATCACCGCGTCGACCTGCTCGCCCTTGAGGCGGTGGTAGTCCGCGATGTCGGCGCGGGTGCCGACGCCGAGGGAGCGCCCGGCCAGGGCGACGAGCCGGCGCAGGCACTCGGCGTCGTCCATGTCGTCGTGGAGCAGCGCGTCCGGGACCGCCCGCTCGGGGAGGTCGTAGAGCCGCTTCCAGCCGCGGCGCTCGGTGACGACCACGTCGCCGGCGTCCAGCAGCCACTCCACGGCGATCTTGGTCTCGGACCAGTCCCACCACGGGCCGCCGTTCTTGGCGCCGCCCAGCTCGGTCGAGGTCAGCGGGCCCTCGGCGCGCAGCCGGTCCAGGACGAGGCGGCAGGAGGCCTCCTTGTCCTTCATCTTGTGCCAGCGGTAGCCGTGCGCGCGCTTGATCCGGCGACGGAAGGCGAAGTGCGGCCACTCCTCGATCGGCAGGATGCAGGCCGCGTGCGACCAGTACTCGAAGGCGTGCCGGTCCGACCAGTACGCCTTCTCCACGGCATCCCGGCCCACCGCGCCGAGCCGGGCGTACGGGATCAGCTCGTGCGAGCGGGCCAGCACGGAGATCGTGTCCAGCTGGACGGCCCCCAGATGCCGCAGCACCCCGCGGACCCCGCCGCGGCGGTCGGGCGCCCCGAGGAAGCCCTGCGCGCGCAGGGCGATCCGGCGTGCCTCGTCGGCGGACAGCGAGATCAAGGTCATGGCTGCAGCCTAGGCGGCTCCACTGACAGCGGGCTCGTACGGGAGCCCGACGGAAGGTAGGGCACGGCGGGGGTGATGCCGAGGTCGCCGGGGAGCAGGGCGCCGACCCAGGAGTCGTGGACGGAGTCGGCGCGGTGCAGGGAGGCCCGCAGGAGGCCCTCCATGCGGAAGCCGGCCTTTTCGGCGACGGCCCGGGAGGCGGTGTTGCCGACCTCGGCGCGCCATTCCAGACGGGCGGCGCCCAGCTCGGTGAAGGCCCAGCGGGCGACGGCGCTCACCGCCTCGGTCATGAAGCCCTGCCCGCGGTGCTCCTTCACCGCCCAGAAGCCGATCTCGTACGCCTTCGTCCCGAAGACCTCGTGCACGTGGACGCCGACGGCCGCGACCAGCGGGCCGCCGGGGCCGAGGCGGACGGCGAAGGAGCAGGCGGTGTCCTCGCGCCAGCCGCCCGGGACCAACTCGCCGACGAAGCCGCGGGCGTGTTCGCGCGCGTAAGGGGAGGGGACCATGGTCCAGCGCTGGATGTCGGGGTCCTGGCAGGCCGCGTAGACCTCGTCCTCGTCGGCCGGGCCGAAGGGGCGCAGCTCCAGACGGGCGGTGTTCAGGGTGGTGGGCTCCATGGGGTGATTCTGGTTCGCCGCTGTGCCGGGGGCGAACACTTTTCGTCTGCCCCGGCACCTTCGGCGGCTCCCGTACGTTCTCATTCCGGGCGCTCGCGCCCTGCGGAAGGTGCGGACCTCCCGACGCGACCGCGTCCTCGCTTACGATGGCCGTTGCGGTGGGGCCCACCCTCCGTGCCCGTGTACGAACCAGTGCCAGGCCCGACCGGCAAGGAGACAAACCTCGGTGTCCGTCTTCAACAAGCTCATGCGTGCAGGCGAAGGCAAGATCCTGCGCAAACTGCACCGCATCGCGGACCAGGTCAACTCCATCGAAGAGGACTTCGTCAACCTCTCCGACGCCGAGTTGCGGGCGCTCACGGACGAGTACAAGCAGCGCCACCAGGACGGCGAGAGCCTGGACGACCTGCTGCCCGAGGCCTTCGCGACCGTCCGCGAGGCCGCCAAGCGCGTCCTCGGCCAGCGGCACTACGACGTCCAGATCATGGGCGGCGCCGCGCTGCACCTCGGCTACGTCGCCGAGATGAAGACCGGTGAGGGCAAGACCCTCGTCGGCACGCTCCCCGCGTACCTGAACGCGCTGTCCGGCAAGGGCGTCCACCTGATCACGGTGAACGACTACCTCGCCGAGCGCGACTCCGAGATGATGGGCCGGGTGCACAAGTTCCTCGGCCTCGAGGTCGGCTGCATCCTGGCGAACATGTCCCCGGCCCAGCGCCGGGAGCAGTACAGCAGCGACATCACGTACGGGACGAACAACGAGTTCGGCTTCGACTACTTGCGCGACAACATGGCGTGGTCGGCGGACGAGCTGGTGCAGCGCGGCCACAACTTCGCCGTGGTCGACGAGGTCGACTCGATCCTGGTCGACGAGGCCCGTACCCCGCTGATCATCTCCGGCCCGGCCGACCAGGCCACGAAGTGGTACGCCGACTTCGCGAAGCTGGTCACCCGCCTCACCAAGGGCGAGGCCGGCCAGCCGCTCAAGGGCATCGAGGAGACCGGCGACTACGAGGTCGACGAGAAGAAGCGCACCGTCGGCATCCACGAGGCCGGTGTCGCCAAGGTCGAGGACTGGCTCGGCATCGAGAACCTGTACGAGTCGGTGAACACCCCGCTCGTCGGCTACCTGAACAACGCCATCAAGGCGAAGGAACTGTTCAAGAAGGACAAGGACTACGTCGTCATCGACGGCGAAGTCATGATCGTCGACGAGCACACCGGCCGTATCCTCGCCGGCCGCCGCTACAACGAGGGCATGCACCAGGCGATCGAGGCGAAGGAAGGGGTGGACATCAAGGACGAGAACCAGACCCTCGCCACGATCACCCTGCAGAACTTCTTCCGCCTCTACACCAAGCTGTCGGGCATGACCGGTACGGCCATGACCGAGGCCGCCGAGTTCCACCAGATCTACAAGCTCGGTGTCGTCCCGATCCCGACCAACCGCGACATGGTCCGCAAGGACCAGCCGGACCTGATCTACCGGACCGAGGTCGCGAAGTTCGCCGCCGTCGTCGACGACATCGCGGAGAAGCACGAGAAGGGCCAGCCGATCCTCGTCGGCACCACCTCGGTCGAGAAGTCCGAGTACCTCTCGCAGCAGCTCTCCAAGCGGGGCATCCCGCACGAGGTGCTCAACGCGAAGCAGCACGAGCGCGAGGCCTCGATCGTCGCCCAGGCCGGCCGCCGCGGCGCCGTGACGGTCGCCACGAACATGGCCGGCCGTGGTACCGACATCAAGCTCGGCGGCAACCCGGACGACCTCGCCGAGGCGGAGCTGCGCCAGCAGGGCCTGGACCCGGAAGAGCACATCGAGGAGTGGGCGCACGCCCTGCCCGCCGCGCTGAAGCGCGCGGAGGCGGCCGTGAAGGCCGAGTTCGAAGAGGTCAAGGCGCTCGGCGGGCTGTACGTGCTGGGCACCGAGCGGCACGAGTCGCGCCGCATCGACAACCAGCTGCGCGGTCGCTCCGGCCGTCAGGGCGACCCGGGCGAGTCCCGCTTCTACCTGTCGCTGGGCGACGACCTGATGCGCCTGTTCAAGGCGCAGATGGTCGAGCGGGTCATGTCGATGGCGAACGTGCCGGACGACGTGCCGATCGAGAACAAGATGGTGACGCGCGCGATCGCGTCGGCCCAGTCGCAGGTCGAGACCCAGAACTTCGAGACGCGCAAGAACGTCCTGAAGTACGACGAGGTCCTCAACAGCCAGCGCGAGGTCATCTACGGCGAGCGCCGCCGCGTCCTGGAGGGCGAGGACCTGCACGAGCAGGTGCGCTTCTTCATGGACGACACGATCGACGCGTACATCGCGGCCGAGACGGTCGAGGGCTTCGCCGAGGAGTGGGACCTGGACCGGCTGTGGGGCGCCTTCAAGCAGCTCTACCCGATCAAGGTCACGGTCGCCGAGCTCGAGGACGCGGCGGGCGACCGCGCGGGCATCACCGCCGAGTTCATCGCGGAGTCCGTCAAGGACGACATCCACGAGCAGTACGAGGCGCGCGAGAAGGCGCTGGGCTCCGACATCATGCGCGAGCTGGAGCGGCGCGTGGTCCTGTCGGTGCTGGACCGCAAGTGGCGTGAGCACCTGTACGAGATGGACTACCTGCAGGAGGGCATCGGCCTGCGGGCGATGGCCCAGAAGGACCCGCTGGTCGAGTACCAGCGCGAGGGCTTCGACATGTTCAACGCCATGATGGAGGGCATCAAGGAGGAGTCCGTCGGCTACCTGTTCAACCTGGAGGTCCAGGTCGAGCAGCAGGTCGAGGAGGTTCCGGTGCAGGACGCGGCGCCGTCGCTGACGAAGCCGGAGATCCGGGCCAAGGGGCTGGACGCTCCGCAGCGGCCGGACCGGCTGCACTTCTCGGCGCCGACGGTGGACGGCGAGGGCGGGGTCGTCGAGGGCGACTTCGACGCCGACGAGGCCGGTGACGGGATGACGCGTGCCGAGCGCCGCAAGGCCCAGAAGGCCGCGGGCGGCCGCCGCCGCAAGAAGTGACCCCTGCCCCCACGGGCACCCCGCCGGGGCCGGACACCGCACACGGTGTCCGGCCCCGCGGCGTTTCCCGGGCCCCGAGCCGAGCCCCCGGGACCCGGTCACGGGAGGGGCGCCATTTCGATGGCTGCGCAGCGCCAGCGGAGGTCCGGGCCCTGTTCCAGGCGGAAGGCCATCGCCGAGACGCGGTCGCCCGTCGTGATGCGGGCGAAGGCCTCGATCACGCCCGGGCCCGGGTGGAAGCGGCCGCACTGGCGCAGGACCGGGCGCAGCCGGTCCCGCAACGGGGCCGTGGGGGCCAGGATGACCAACTGGTCGTAGGCCGGGCCGACCGTGTGGCCCAGCAGCGAGTGGACCGGCCGCTGGCCGCTGACCACCGCCAGCAGCCGCTCCGCGAACCAGTCGTGCGGGCCCCGCGGCATGCGGGGGCGGCGCTGGTCGTGGCGGCCGGGGGGCCGGGTGGTGTTCCTGGTCCTGGTCATGGCGGTCGTCCCCGAGAAGTCCGGGCCCGGAGCGGTACCGGGCGGTAACTTGGTAGGGGACTTCTACGGTCCGTGACCACCCTCCGCAACGGCGTCCGCGGGGCCCGCGCGGGCCGGGACCCGTTCACCTATCCGGGTGGGCGCCGCGCGGCCCCCGGCCGGTCGCCACGCCTCACAGCGGCGCGCGGTGGACGGAATCCGGGCGGCGGACGGGAGCCCGAAGGGGGACCGGAGCCGTCACCCGGCGGAGTTCGGTCAAGTCGTATCCTGAGGGCGTTTCCGACTACCGAAAGCAGCCGGCCATGCGCGTGTACGTCCCCCTGACCCTCCCCGGGCTCGCCGAGGCGCACAAGGCGGGTGAGCTGGGCCCCGCCCCGCTGCGTGCGTACGCCGTCACGCCCGGCCTGCGGGAGTGGTACGTGTCGGACGACCTGGAGGAGCTGGAGTACGCCGCCCTCGGCCGGGCCGCCGCGGCCTCCCTCCGGATGCTCGCCGAGGACGCGGCCGCCCCGCGCAAGCGCGTCGTCGTCGCCGTCGACGTGGACGACAAGGCCGCCGCCGCGACCCCCGGGGTCGACGAGGCCACCCTCGGCCAGGTGACCCTCGCCGCCGCCGTACGCCTCTCCGTGGCCGCCGCCGTGCACGTGGACGCCGATGACGCCCTGGACGACGTGACGGCCGCCGCCGCTGCCCTCGGGGCCGCGGACGGCGGGGACGACGACGCGCAGTTCACCGTGGACGGCGCCGAGGACCACGAGCTGCTGTGGTTCGGCGTCCAGGAGATCCCGGGGCTGCTCAAGTGATCGCTTCCGGTACCCCGGCCACCCCGGCCGACCCCGCCGCCCCCGTCCACATAGTCTGGGACTGGAACGGCACGCTGCTGCACGACATCGACGCCGTGATCGTCGCCACCAACGCCTCCTTCGCCGAGTTCGGCTTCGCTCCGATCACCCTGGAGCGCTACCGCGAGCTGTACGTCGTACCCGTCCCGAAGTTCTACGAGCGGCTGATGGGACGGCTGCCCACCGACGCCGAGTGGGAGGTCATGGACGCCACCTTCCACCGCCACTACTGGGCCGCCGCCGACGCCGCCGGGCTCACCGAAGGTGCCCGCGAGCTCCTGCGCGACTGGCAGGCCGACGGGCTCACGCAGTCCCTGCTCTCCCTGGCGCCCCACGAGAAGCTCGTACCGCTCGTGCAGGCGCACGGCATCGACCGGCACTTCCTGCGCGTCGACGGCCGTACCGGCCCCTCGCACACGAGCAAGGCAGGGCATCTCGTACGCCATTTGGCGGCACTGGAGCAGACGGGGGTGACCGCCGCCCGTACGGTCCTCATCGGGGACGCCGTGGACGATGCCCTGGCCGCTGCGCACGTGGGTGCGAGAGCCGTCCTCTACACGGGTGGTTCGCACAGCCGGCGCAGTCTGGAATCGGCGGGTGTCGCCGTCGTCGACACGCTGGCAGAAGCCGTATCCGCTGCTCGCCGACTGGCCGAATAAATACGTGCCGAATATGCCCCCGTCACTGCGCACAACGTCAAAGTTCGGGACCTGCTTTTGTACAGATCCGGTGCGTGACGGACAGGGGGTCCGGCGAGATAGCCTGGTACCCGTGATCAGCGCGATAGTCATCGGAGGCATTGACGCCTCCGGCCAGCGCCCGGCGCACGACCGTGCCCGGGCCTTCGCTGATCCCTGCTGCCGGGAGCCGCAGCCGATCATGGCCAGTTCCTTCCCGGCCGCCTCACATCACGGCAGAGCGCCGATCCCCTGCGGTCACCCCGCGTCGCGGCGCCATGCCATTCCTTCCTTCACCTACGTCACGCAATGGCGCGCGACAGGAGCCAGAGGACATGCAGACCAAGCTGGACGAAGCAAAGGCCGAGCTGCTCGCGCGGGCGGCCCGGGTAGCTGAGCACAGCCCGGCCGGGGGGCTACTTCCGACTGGGGCCGAGCAGGGAGAGCGCCCCGACCGGGACACCACTCTCGCCTACCTCCAGCGCTACTACCTGCACACCGCCCCGGAGGACCTCCTCGACCGGGACCCGGTCGACGTGTTCGGGGCGGCGCTCTCGCACTTCCGTCTCGCCGAGAACCGGCCGCAGGGCACCGCGAACGTGCGCGTGCACACCCCCACGGTCGAGGAGAACGGCTGGACGTCCAGCCACTCGGTCGTCGAGGTCGTCACCGACGACATGCCGTTCCTCGTGGACTCCGTGACGAACGAGCTGTCCCGGCAGGGCCGCGGCATCCACGTCGTGATCCACCCGCAGGTCGTCGTCCGCCGTGACCTGACCGGCAAGCTGATCGAGATCCTCGGCCCCGACTGCGACGCGCACGGCCCCAAGACCGCGCGCCCCCACGACTCCCTCGTCGAGTCCTGGATCCACGTCGAGATCGACCGCGAGACCGACCGCGCCGACCTGAAGCAGATCAACGACGATCTCAAGCGCGTCCTGTCCGACGTCCGCGAGGCCGTCGAGGACTGGGAGAAGATGCGCGACGCCGCGCTGCGCATCGCCGACGCCCTGCCCGACGAGCCGGTCGCCCCGGACCTGCGCGAGTACGAGCTCGAAGAGGCCCGTGAACTGCTGCGCTGGCTCTCCGACGACCACTTCACCTTCCTCGGCTACCGCGAGTACAACCTGGTCGACGGCGACTCGCTGGCCGCCGTGCCCGGCACCGGCCTCGGCATCCTGCGCTCCGACCCGCACCACAGCGGCAAGGACGACGGCCACCCGGTCTCGCCGTCCTTCAACCGGCTGCCTGCCGACGCCCGCGCCAAGGCCCGCGAGCACCGCCTGCTGGTGCTGACCAAGGCCAACAGCCGCTCCACCGTGCACCGCCCCTCGTACCTCGACTACGTCGGCGTCAAGAAGTTCGACGCCGAGGGCAACGTCGTGGGCGAGCGCCGCTTCCTCGGCCTGTTCTCCTCCGCCGCGTACACCGAGTCCGTGCGGCGCGTCCCGGTCATCCGCCGCAAGGTCGCGGAGGTCCTCGAAGGCGCCGGCTTCTCGCCGAGCAGCCACGACGGCCGCGACCTGCTGCAGATCCTGGAGACCTACCCGCGCGACGAGCTGTTCCAGACGCCGGTCGACAAGCTCCGCGAGATCGCCACCTCCGTCCTGTACCTCCAGGAGCGCCGCCGGCTGCGGCTGTACCTGCGCCAGGACGAGTACGGGCGCTACTACTCGGCGCTCGTCTACCTGCCGCGCGACCGGTTCACCACCGGCGTCCGGCTGCGCCTGATGGACATCCTGAGGGAGGAGCTCGGCGGCAGCAGCGTCGACTTCACCGCCTGGAACACCGAGTCGATCCTCTCCCGCATCCACTTCGTCGTCCGCGTCCCGCAGGGCACCGAGCTGCCCGCGCTGACCGACGCCGACGTCGAGCGCCTCGAGACCCGCCTGGTCGAGGCCGCCCGTTCCTGGGCCGACGGCTTCGGCGAGGCCCTGGTCGCCGAGCTGGGCGAGGAGCGCGCCGCCGAGCTGCTGCGCAAGTACGGCACCTCCTTCCCCGAGGGCTACAAGGCCGACCACTCGCCGCGTGCGGCCGTGGCCGATCTCTGCCACCTCGAGCGGCTCTCCGCCAGCGACCGGCAGTTCGCCCTGTCGCTGTACGAGCCGGTCGGCGCGGCGCCCGGCGAGCGCCGGTTCAAGATCTACCGCACCGGTGAGCAGGTCTCGCTGTCCGCGGTGCTGCCCGTGCTCCAGCGCCTGGGCGTCGAGGTCACCGACGAGCGCCCGTACGAGCTGCGCTGCAGCGACCGCACCAACGCGTGGATCTACGACTTCGGCCTGCGGATGCCGCTGCCCGCCGGCAACGGCGACGCCACCTATCTCGGTGACGACGCCCGCGAGCGCTTCCAGGACGCCTTCTCCGCGGTCTGGCAGGGCGACGCCGAGAACGACAACTTCAACACCCTGGTGCTGAGCGCCGGGCTCACCTGGCGCCAGGCCGTGGTGCTGCGCGCGTACGCCAAGTACCTGCGCCAGGCCGGCGTGAACTTCAGCCAGGACTACATGGAGGACACCCTCCGCAACAACGTCCACACCACCCGGCTGCTGATCTCGCTCTTCGAGGCGCGGCTGTCGCCCGGCCGCCAGTCCGCCGGCACCGAGCTCATCGACGCCATGCTGGAGGAGCTGGACGGGGCCCTGGACCAGGTCGCCTCGCTGGACGAGGACCGGATCCTGCGGTCCTTCCTCACGCTGATCAAGGCGACCCTGCGCACCAACTTCTTCCAGCTCAACGACGCGGGCGAGCAGCACGCGTACGTGTCGATGAAGTTCGACCCGCAGGCCATCCCGGAACTCCCGGCCCCGCGCCCGGCCTACGAGATCTGGGTGTACTCCCCGCGCGTCGAGGGCGTCCACCTGCGCTTCGGCAAGGTCGCCCGAGGCGGCCTGCGCTGGTCCGACCGCCGCGAGGACTTCCGTACGGAGATCCTCGGCCTGGTCAAGGCACAGATGGTCAAGAACACCGTCATCGTGCCGGTCGGCGCCAAGGGCGGCTTCGTCGCCAAGAACCTGCCGGACCCGTCGGTGGACCGCGACGCGTGGCTCGCCGAAGGCATCGCCTCGTACAAGATCTTCATCTCGGCGCTGCTCGACATCACCGACAACATGGTCGGCGGCGCGGTCGTGCCCCCGAACGGCGTGGTCCGCCACGACGAGGACGACACCTACCTCGTCGTCGCCGCCGACAAGGGCACCGCGACCTTCTCCGACCTCGCCAACGGCGTCGCCGAGTCGTACGGCTTCTGGCTGGGCGACGCGTTCGCGTCGGGCGGCTCGGCCGGCTACGACCACAAGGGCATGGGCATCACCGCCCGCGGCGCCTGGGAGTCCGTCAAGCGGCACTTCCGCGAGCTCGGCCACGACACCCAGACCGAGGACTTCACGGTCGTCGGCGTCGGCGACATGTCCGGCGACGTGTTCGGCAACGGCATGCTGCTCTCCGAGCACATCCGGCTGGTCGCAGCGTTCGACCACCGGCACATCTTCCTCGACCCGACCCCGGACGCGGCGACCTCGTACGCCGAGCGCCGACGCCTGTTCGAGCTGCCGCGCTCCTCGTGGGCCGACTACAAGGCGGAGCTGCTCTCCGCGGGCGGCGGCATCCACCCGCGCTCGGCGAAGTCCATCCCGGTCAACGCACACGTCCGCGAGGCCCTCGGGATCGAGGCGGGCGTCACCAAGATGACCCCGGCCGACCTGATGAAGGCGATCCTGCAGGCCCCGGTGGACCTGCTGTGGAACGGCGGCATCGGTACGTACGTCAAGGCGTCGACCGAGACGCACACGGACGTCGGCGACAAGGCCAACGACGCCATCCGCGTCAACGGCGGGGACGTCCGGGCCAAGGTCATCGGCGAGGGCGGCAACCTGGGCCTGACCCAGCTCGGCCGGATCGAGTTCGCCCGGATCGGCGTTGGCGGCGAGGGCGGCAAGGTCAACACCGACGCCATCGACAACAGCGCGGGCGTGGACACCTCCGACCACGAGGTGAACATCAAGATCCTGCTCAACTCGGTCGTCACGGACGGGGACATGACCGTCAAGCAGCGCAACAAGCTGCTGGCGGAGATGACCGACGAGGTCGGCCACCTGGTGCTGCGCAACAACTACGCGCAGAACGTGGCCCTGGCCAACGGCATCGCCCAGGCCCCCAGCCTGCTGCACGCCCAGCAGCGCTTCATGCGCCGCCTGGAGACGGCCGGCCTGCTGGACCGGAGCCTGGAGTTCCTGCCCCCCGACCGGCAGATCCGCGAGCTGCTGAACAACGGCAAGGGTCTGACCCAGCCGGAGCTGGCCGTCCTGTTCGCCTACACCAAGATCACGGTGGCGGACGAGCTCATCGCCACCGAGCTGCCGGACGACCCGTACCTGCGCCGCCTGCTGCACGCGTACTTCCCGGCCGCCCTGCGCGGGAAGTTCCCCGAGCAGATCGACACGCACGCCCTGCGCCGCGAGATCATCACGACGCTGCTGGTCAACGACACCGTCAACACCGGTGGTTCGACCTTCCTGCACCGGCTGCGCGAGGAGACCGGGGCCTCCACGGAGGAGATCGTCCGGGCGCAGCTCTCGGCACGCGAGATCTTCGGCCTGGCCGAGGTGTGGGACGCGGTCGAGGCGCTGGACAACAAGGTCGCGGCCGACGTCCAGACCCGGGTGCGGCTGCACTCGCGGCGCCTGGTCGAGCGCGGCACGCGCTGGCTGCTGAACAACCGGCCGCAGCCGCTCCAGATCACCGAGACCATCGAGCTCTTCTCCGACCGGGTGAGCACGGTCTGGTCCGAGCTGCCCAAGCTGGTGCGGGGCGCCGACCTCGAGTGGTACCAGTCGATCATGGACGAGCTGATCGGCGAGGGCGTGCCGGAGGAGCTGGCGGCCAAGGTCGCCGGGTTCTCCTCGGCCTTCCCGACGCTGGACATCGTCGCGATCTCGGACCGCACCGGCGTCGACCCGCTGGGTGTCGCCGAGGTGTACTACGACCTCGCCGACCGCCTGGACATCACGCAGCTGATGGACCGGATCATCGAGCTGCCCCGGGCCGACCGCTGGCAGTCGATGGCCCGCGCCTCCATCCGCGAGGACCTGTTCGCGGCACACGCGGCGCTGACCGCCGACGTGCTGGCGGTGGGCAACGGCGACTCGACTCCCGAGGAGCGCTTCAAGGCGTGGGAGGAGAAGAACGCGGCGATCATCAGCCGGGCCCGGACGACCCTGGACGAGATCCGGGGATCGGACGACTTCGACCTGGCGAACCTGTCCGTGGCGATGCGGACGATGCGCTCGCTGCTGCGGGCCCACGCCTAGTCGCTGCGCTCCGCCTGGGCGGATGAACGGGCGGCCCCGGGACCTGATGGTCCCGGGGCCGCCCGTTCTCGTAGGGGGTCGAGGCGTCAGCGGCCCGACGTGAACTCCTCGTACGCGTCGCAGACCTCGGCGGAGGGGCCGTCCATGCGCAGGACCCCGGCCTCCAGCCAGATCGCCCGGTCGCAGGTCTCGCGGACCGTGCCGATGCCGTGGCTGACGAGGAAGACGGTGCCGGCGCGCTCGCGGAGCTCCTCGATGCGGGCCTGGCTGCGGCGCTGGAAGGCGGCGTCGCCGGTGGCGAGGGCCTCGTCGATCATCAGGACGTCGTGGTCCTTGGCGGCGGCGATGGAGAAGCGCAGCCGGGCGCCCATGCCGGAGGAGTACGTGCGCATGGGCAGGGAGATGAAGTCGCCCTTCTCGTTGATGCCGGAGAAGTCGACGATGCCCTGGTAGCGCTCGTGGATCTGCTGCCTGGACATCCCCATCGCGAGGCCGCCGAGGACCACGTTGCGCTCGCCGGTGAGGTCGTTCATCAGGGCGGCGTTCACGCCGAGGAGCGAGGGCTGGCCGTGGGAGTAGATCCTGCCGCGTGCCACGGGCTGGAGGCCGGCGATCGCGGAGAGCAGGGTGGACTTGCCCGAGCCGTTGGAGCCGATCAGGCCGATGGCCTCGCCCTTGTACGCGACGAAGGTGACGCCCTTGACGGCGTGCACCTCGCGCATGCCGGGGGCCGGCTTGCGGGAGAAGATCCGGCTGAGGGCGGCGGTGGCGCCGCCCTTGCGGCCACCGGAGCCGTGCACCTTGTAGACGACGTGGACGTCGTCGGCGATGACGGTGGGGACGCGCGTGGCGTCGACCGCCACGGACGGTGCGCGGTGTGCGGGGGCGGTTGCGGTGTCAGCCACGGCCGTACTCCTCCTCAGCCTTCCAGAAGTAGATGAATCCGCCGACGCCGGCGAGCAGGGCCCAGCCGACGGCGATCGCCCACACGTGGTGCGGGAGCGCGTGCGGGTCGAAGCTGTCGATCAGCGCGTAGCGCATCAGGTCGATGTAGACGGCTGCCGGGTTGGTCTTGAGCACGACGGTGACCCAGTGCGCGAGGTGGTCCTTGCTGAGCATCTGGTCGATGGACCACATGACCCCGGAGGAGTACATCCACGTGCGCAGGATGAACGGCATCAGCTGGCTGACGTCCGGGCTCTTGCTGCCGATGCGGGCCATGACCATGGCGACGCCGGCGCAGAAGACGGCCATCAGGGCCAGGGCGGGCGCGGCCAGCAGCCACCTCGGGGCCGGGGTCTGGCCGCAGGCGAGCAGGAGCAGGACGAGCGCGCCCATGGTGACGAGCAGCTGCTGGAAGAGCTGGACGACGGTGGACAGCGGCAGGCTGGCGCGCGGGAAGTGCAGGGCGCGGACCAGGCCGAGGTTGCTGTGCACGGCACGGGTCGAGGCGTTGATGGAGCTGCCGATGAAGTCCCAGACGAAGACGCCCGTGATCAGGAACGGGATGTAGTCCGGCACGTCGTGGCTGGCGTTCATCACGATGCCGAAGATGAAGTAGTAGACGGCCGCGTTGAGCAGCGGGGTCACCAGGTGCCAGACCTGGCCGAGCCGGGCCGTGCTGTACGTGGCGTGCATCCGGGCGGTGGCGTACGCGGTCACGAAGTGACGGCGGCCCCAGAGCCGGCGCACGTAGCTCGGGAGCGGGGGGCGGGCGCCGCTGACGGTCAGGCCGTGGGCCGCCGCCAGTGCTGCGAGTGAGGCGGGTGCCGCCGGTTCCGTCGCGGGTTCGGCGGGGTGGGTGGTCACTGTCACGGGGGTCGCTTTCGACGGGGGTCGGGGCGTCGGTCGGCGATGGGACGGGTCCGTATCGTCGCTACGGCGAGGTTAGGGCGCGGCACGTCGGAACGCAACCGTATCGTCGCGACGAGCTGGTCCCGGCGTGCCCGGCTATGCTCTGTGCATGACCACCGACCCTGCCGCCGCCGCTCCCGCCCCCGCTCCCGCCCGCCGTGCCCCCGCCGGGGCCGCCGTCCTGCGCGAGGACGTGACCGAGGCGATCCGGGCCGCGGTACTGGACGAACTGGCCGCGGTCGGGTTCTCGCGGATGTCCATCGAGGGGATCGCCCGGCGCGCGGGCGTCGGCAAGACGGCCGTCTACCGGCGCTGGAAGTCGAAGCTGCACCTGGTGCTCGACCTGGTGGGGGCCTTCGCGGTGGACGGCCTGCCGGTGCCGGCCACGGGCTCGCTGTACGGGGACGTACGGGCCCTGCTCGAGGTGATGTCCCACGTGCTGCAGCACCCGGTCGCCTCGGCGGTGATCCCGGACCTGCTGGTCGAGGCGGCCCGCAACCCGGAGATCGCGGACGCGGTGCGCGGCGCCCTGCTGGAGGGGGAGCGGCGGATGGCCGAGGGGATCGTCTCGGAGGCGGTGGCGCGGGGTGAACTCGCGGCGGGAACGGACCCGGGCCGGGCGCTGGACCTGGCGATCGGCCCGCTCTACTGGCGGCAGGTCGTCGTGCGCGACGCCGTGCCGGCGCAGTACCTGGACGACCTGGCCCGATCGGTGGTGGCGGGCCTGACGGCCACGTCGTCCGCGTCCTGACGCGGACGACGTGGCCGCCGAAGCCGGGGCCGCGGGCTACGGCCAGAGGCCGGGAGTCGTCAGCGGGGCCAGTGTGGGTTCGGGGGTGGCGGAGGGGGTCGGGGACGGGGCCGTGGGAGCGGGGCGGCGCTCCGCGAGCGGGACGACGGGCGGGACCGCGGCCGGCTGGCCCAGGAAGACGCGGCGGACGACGCGCTCGGCCGCGCGGCCGTCGTCGTACGAGCAGAAACGGGAGCGGAACGCCGCTCGCAGCTGCGCCGAACGCGAGCCCTGCCAGTGGCCGGTGGCGAAGATGTCCACCAGCTCGTCCTCGGTCCGGGCGATCGCTCCCGGCGGGCACGACCGCAGGTCGAAGTAGGTGCCGCGGGCGGCCTCATACGCCTCCCAGTCGTCCGCGTGGATCACGATCGGCCGGTCCAGCGCCGCGTAGTCGAACATCAGGGACGAGTAGTCCGTCACCAGCGCGTCCGAGGCCAGGCAGAGCTCCTCCACCGACGGGTACGCGGAGACGTCGACCAGGCGCGGGTGGCGCACCTGCCGGCCGGGCGCGTCCGCGTACGTCAGGTGCGTGCGCGCCAGGATCGTGAAGCGCGGGCCCAGATCGCGCAGCACCCGCTCGAAGTCGAGGTGCTCGGGCCGGCTGCGCCGGTAGTCGCGGTGGGTCGGCGCGTACAGGACCGCTGTCGAGCCCGCCGGGATGCCGAGGCGCTCGCGCAGCGCCAGGACGTTCTCCAGGGTGGCCCGGTGGAAGGCGTCGTTGCGCGGGTAGCCGTACTCGAGCGTGGTGTACGAGGAGGGGATCGCCTTCTCCCACACCAGGGTGGAGTGCCGGTTCGCGGAGAGCAGGTAGTCCCACTGGTCCGCGCCGCGCAGCAGGCCCGCGAAGTCCGTGGTGGGAGTGGCCGCGGGCCGGTCCTGGAGGTCCAGGCCGACCCGCTTGAGCGGGGTGCCGTGCTGGGTCTGCAGCAGCACCTGGCCCGGCCGCTTGACCAGGGCGCGGTCGAAGTTGACGTTCGTGGTGAGGTACGTGGCCCTGGCGAGCGCGGTCCAGTACGCGGCGGAGCCGGGGCGGAGCATCGCCGTCTGCGGCGGCAGCGTCGCGGCGTGCCGAGGGTCGCAGATCCACGCCGTCCGCATCCGGGGCGCGAGCTCGCGCAGCTTGGCCTCGACGGCCGCCGGGTTGCAGGCGTAGCCGCCGTGCCAGTACGCGGAGAAGACCGCCAGCTCCGGGCGCAGCGGCAGCAGCCGCTGGACGCGGTAGTGCAGGCGCAGCGCGCTCTCGCGCAGGCCCCGCCACAGCGACGCCCCCGTACGCCCTGCCGCCAGCGCGGCCGAGCGGAGCAGCGAGAGCGTGCGGTACGTGCGGCGCACCCCGAACCGCATCAGGGTGTGCCGGATCCGGTCGGTGCGCGACAGGGACAGCGGCCGCGAGCCGGCGGCCCGGTAGCGGCGCAGCAGCCCCGAGGCCCGGTGGAAGAACTCGGCGCGGCTCTTGCGCGGGAGGCGGTGCGGGTCCGCGTACAGGGCGCAGAAGTGCTCGGCCATCCGCCGGTGCACGGTGGGGCGCCAGCGCTCCAGCTCGGGGCGGCCGGCGAGGTACCCGAAGACCCGGTCGTACTGGTCGAAGATGTCGAGGTGGCGGAGGCTGGTGGTGGTCAGGATCGAGCCGGTGCGCCGCTGGCGGTAGTGCACGCACACCCGGTCCAGGACGGCGAGGGACTCGGCGGCCAGCAGCGCCGGGTAGGTCCAGGGGGTGTCCTCGTAGAACCCGGGCGGGAACTCCAGGCCCTCGCGCTCCACGTACTCGCGGCGGTAGGCCTTGTTCCAGACGACCATCAGCATGCCGAGCAGGGCCGGGCGGTCCGCGAGCCGGAAGCTGGCCGGGCCCTCCTCGGACAGCCGGTGCGCGAGGCGGTTGCGCACCAGCTCCCCCGTCCAGAAGGTGCGCGCGTAGTCGTAGACGAGGACGTCGGGGGAGCCGGTGTCCTTGAGCCGGTCGGTGATGGCCTGCAGGGCGCCCGGGGCGAGGGTGTCGTCGCCGTCGAGGAAGACCAGGTAGTCGCCGGTCGCCCGGGCCAGGCCCGCGTTGCGGGCCGGGCCCAGGCCGAGGTTGTGCGCCAGGTGCACGGCGGTCACCCGGGCGTCCCGCGCCGCGTACTCGTCGATGATCGCGCCGCAGGCGTCCGGGGAGGCGTCGTCCACCGCGATCAGTTCCAGATCCGGGTAGGACTGGGACAGGACCGAGTCCAGACTCTCCTGGAGGTATGCCTGAACCTTGTACGCGGGCACGATGACGCTGAACCGGGGCACGGCACATCCAGGGGTCGGCGTGGGCATATTGCCCAGCAACCCCCGGCGTGGCGATCGGGTTACGCAGCGTGTGGCATTCGGGTTACCGAGCGTCAACGCCGCACGTCAACGAGGCTGTGGGAGTTACTTGACCGCCCCCGCCATCACCCCCGTGACGAACTGCCGCTGGAAGGCGAAGAACACCACGAGCGGCACCACCATCGACAGGAACGCGCCGGGCGCCAGCACGTCGATGTTGTTGCCGAACTGCCGGACCTGCTGCTGGAGGGCGACCGTGACCGGCGGGTGCGCCGAGTCGGCGAACACCAGCGCGACCAGCATGTCGTTCCACACCCACAGGAACTGGAAGATGGCGAGCGAGGCGATCGCGGGCGCGCCCAGCGGCAGCACCACCTTGGTGAACAGCCGCAGTTCGCCCGCGCCGTCGAGGCGGGCCGCCTCCAGCAGCTCGCGCGGGATCTGCGCGAAGAAGTTGCGCAGCAGGAACACGGCGAACGGCAGCCCGAACGCGGTGTGGAACAGGACCACCCCGGCCGTGGTCCCGAACAGCCCTATGGCGCCGAACAGTTCCGATACCGGGATCAGCGCCACCTGCACCGGGACGACGAGCAGCCCCACCACGATCAGGAACAGCCAGTCCCGGCCCGGGAAGTCCAGCCAGGCGAAGGCGTATCCGGCGAGCGAACCCAGGACGACCACGAGCAGGGTCGCCGGGACCGTGATGGCCACCGTGATGAGCAGGGCGTTCGTGATGGTGTCGTTGGCCAGCAGCCGCTCGTAGTTGTCGGCCGTCAGCCGCGTCGGCGCGGTCAGCGCCTGCCACCAGCCGCCCTTGTTCAGGTCGGTGGGGGAGAGGAGGGAGGAGATCAGCAGCCCGAGGGTGGGCAGCAGCCAGAACAGCGCGGCCAGCACCAGGAACACGCGGACGGCCCCCGAGGCCGCGCCGGCCGCGAGCCGGCCGGCCCGCGCACCGGCGCGGGGAACGGGGCGGGCACCGGCACGTTCTCCCGGGCGGGCCTGGGCGGAGGCGCTCATCGGGAACCCTCCTTCCGCAGCCTGCGGATGTTGTAGAGCATGACCGGGACCACCAGCGCCAGCAGCAGTACGGCGATGGCGCTGCCCAGCCCCGGATCGGCGTCGGTGCCGAAGGAGGTGCGGTACAGCTGGAGGGCGAGCACGTTCGCGTCGTCCTGCACCGAGCCCGGAGCGATCACGAAGACCAGGTCGAAGATCTTCATCACGTTGATGACGAGGGTGACGAGGACGACCGCCAGCACGGGCGCCAGCAGCGGCACCGTGACCCGGCGGAACACCTGCCACTCGTTCGCCCCGTCCACCCGCGCCGCCTCCAGCAGCTCCCGCGGTACGGCGGCAAGCCCGGCCCCGATCAGCACCATCGCGAAACCGGCCCACATCCAGACGTACGCCCCGATCACCGCCGGGGTCACCAGCGTCGGGCCGAGCCACTCCACCCCCGCGTACGCCTCCCGGAAGTTCGACGCCGGCAGCCGCAGCAGGGCTCCGTCGGCCTTCGCGGACAGGGTGAAGGTGCCGTCGGCGCGGGCCGTGGCCGAGTCGACCACCTTGCCGTCCTTGACCGCCTCGATCCGCATCCCCGCGAAGCCGGACTCGGTCGGGTCGACGCCGTTCGTCCGGCCGCCGCCGCCCCGGGTGAAGTCCTGCCAGGCCGTTCCGGTGACCTTGCCGGGGTCGGCGGGCGCGGCCCGGGCCGTACGGGTCCCTTCGGGCAGGTCCTCCGGAGCCACGCCGACCAGCGGGAGCAGCACCGGTACGCCCGCCCGTACGGGATCCCGGGTGGTGAAGCCGCCCGCGGCGGCTCCGGCGGCCGGGACCAGCGGGGAGTCGCGGCCCGGACGGGCCTTGGGGAAGGCGGAGGACTCCGCGAAGGTGTCGTGGACCCCGACCCAGACCGCGTTCGCGACCCCCCGGTCGGGGTCGTGGTCGTACACGAGCCGGAAGATGATGCCCGCCGCCAGCATCGAGATCGCCATCGGCATGAACACGAGCAGCTTGAACGCCGTGCCCCAGCGCACCCGTTCGGTGAGCACCGCGAAGATCAGGCCGAGGGCGGTGGCCGTGGTCGGCGCCAGCACCACCCACAGCGCCGTGTTCTTCAGGGCCGTGCGGATCGTGTCGTCGTGCAGGATCTCCTGGTAGTTGCCGCCGCCCACGAACGTGTCGCCGGAGCGGTCGAAGAAGCTGCGGTAGACCGAATAGCCGATGGGGTGCACGACGAGCGCGCCGAGCAGCACCAGGGCGGGCAGGAGGAACGCCGCCGCGACGATGCGGCGGCGCCGGGCCTCCGAGGACCGTGAAGCCGAGGGGGGTATGGCCTGGGTGGGCGCGGTGGCCTTGGCTGCCACGGGATCAGTTCCCGTAGGCCTTGGCCGCGTCCGCCTCCAGTCTGGCCTGGATGCCCGCCACGTCCGACGGGTTCGCCAGGAAGTCCTGCAGCGCCTTCCACTCGCCCGCGCCCGGGGTCCCGCCGAACGCCGCCGGAGCCTGGTCCGACATGTCGAAGCGGAAGTCGTCGCCCGCCGCGATCAGGGCCTTGGCGATGTTCCGCTGGATGTCGTTCGGATAGGCCTTCGTGTCGACCGACTTGTTCGGGGAGACGAAACCGCCCTCGCGGGCCTGGATCTCCGCCGCGTCCGGTGAGGCCAGGAACGTCAGCAGCGCCTGCGCCCCGGCCGACGGCTTCAGCGCGACCGCGACGTCACCGCCCGAGACCACCGGCGCCTTGCCGCCGACCGCCGGGAACGGGAAGACGAGGGCGTCCTCGCCCACCTTCGCCTCGGTCTGCGCGATGTTCACCGCCACGAAGTCGCCCTCGAAGACCATCGCGGCCGCCGGCCGGCCGCCCCCGGTGAAGGTCTGCGTCACCGACTTCGGGAACTCGGTGGCCAGCGCCCCGCTCGGGCCGCCCGCCAGGAAGTCCTTGCGCCCGAACAGCTCGCCGAGGGTGGTCAGCGCCTGCTTGACGCTGTCGTCCGTCCACTTGATCTGGTGCTTGGCGAGCTGGTCGTACTTCTGCGGGCCCGCCTGCGAGAGGTAGACGTTCTCGAACCAGTCCGTCAGGGTCCAGCCGTCCGCACCGGCCACCGAGACGGCCGGGGTACCGGACGCGGAGAGGGTGTCGGCCGCGGTCAGCAGCTCCTTCCAGGTCTTCGGCGGCTGCACGCCCGCCGCCTCGAAGGCCTTCGCGTTGTACCAGACCAGCGACTTGTTGGCGGCCTTGTAGTACACCCCGTACTGGGTGCCGTCGACCGCGCCGAGCTTCTTCCAGCCGTCCGAGTAGTTCTTGTCGAGCTGCGCCTTGGCCTCCGGGCCGACGGGCTGCACCCACTTGTTCTGCACCGCCGAGACCAGGGCCCCGACCTGCGGCAGCAGCGCCACGTCCGGCGGCTGGCCGCCCGCGATCTTCGTACCGAGGAAGGTGACGATCGGGTCCTGGGCCGGGACGAAGGTGACCGTGGCACCCGTCCGCTTCTCGAACTCCTTCAGGACCTTCGTGAAGTTCGCCTGCTCCGGCCCCGTCCAGACCGCCGCGACCTCCAACTTCTCGCCGTTCAGCTTCGGTAATTCCACCCGCTGCCCGGCCGTGGACGCCTCACCGCCCTTCGGCGGGCCGTCCTTCTTGTCCCCGCCGTCCCCGCACGCGCTCAGCGCGAGGGCGCCCGCGGCCGCCAGTGCCGTCCAGGCGGCGGCGTGGCTGCTTCTACGGTTCGTCGTACGGCTCGTTCCCTGCCTGCGCATGGCTCTGCCCCCGATGCCCGTGGTGTGACTGGTCCCACAAGGTCTACGCCGAGCCGCGCACCCCCGCAATACCGCCTCAGCCGTGTCGCCGCGTGTCGCGGGGTCGGGGTTCGGGGCTCACGGCGCCGGGGCGGCCGGCGGGGCGGGCGGGAAAAGCACGGGTATCGCCGAGACCAGGTGCGAGGCCCGGTCCAGGGCGCTCGCCAGCAGCGCCAGGTCGGTGGGCCCGTTGCCCAGCTCGCGCACGGGCCGGCGGGCCGGAGGATCGCCCATCCGCTCCCACTCCACCGGCACCACGGTCGGCCGCTGCGTCGCCGTCCGCGGGATCCGGCCGGTCACCCGGCCGGCCTGGAACGGGACCGTCCGCCCGTCCGCGTACCGCAGCAGGCCGCGGCCGGGACCCGGCTGGTCGGGGGCGTCCAGATCGATCCGCAGCGGCTTCGAACGGGACAGCTCGCTGTCGGCCGTACGGTCCGGGCGGGCGCTGGCCGCCACCAGGTGCACGCCGAGCCGGGCGCCGTCGCGGGCCACCGCGTCCAGCGCCCGGACGACGGAGCCGGCGGCGGGGCGGCCCGTACTGCCGAGCCCCGGCGCGACCAGCGCGTCGAAGTCGTCCACGAGCACCACCAGCCGGGGCAGCGGGCTCGGCCCGGCGGGCTCGGTGCGCGGGGCGGCCGTGCGCAGCCGGAGCGTGCCCGTGCGCTGCGGGTCGAGGTCGCCGAGCAGCTCGCCGGGGCCGGGCCGGCGCGGCGAGACCATCCGGTGGGACACCTCGTGCCGGGCGTGCCACTCGGCGAACGGAACCCCGTCCAGGAGCTCGGCCCGGCGCTTCAGCTCGGCGCCGAGGGCCTGCGCGAACTCCCGCATCCGGACGGGGTCGCAGGCCACGAGGTGGGCGGCGACGTGCGGGAGCTCGGTGCAGGGCTGCAGCCCGTCGCCGCGCTCGCCGCCGGCCCCGTCCAGCAGGACCAGGCCCAGCCGGTCGGGCCGGGCGGCCGCGGAGAGGGAGGCGGCCACCGACCGCAGGAGCTCGGTACGGCCGCTGCCGGCGGGCCCCTCGACGAGGAGGTGCGGACCGTCCTGTACGAGCTCGGCCCCGACCGGCCCGCGGCGCCCGCTGCCGAGCACGAGCTCGGCGCGGCCGCCCACCTCCTGCCCCTGGTCGGTGGCGGCGGCCCAACGGGCCATCAGGGAGGCCGGGGTGGCCCGGGCCAGCCCCAACTCGTCCAGCAGGCGTGCGCTGTTCGGCAGCGCGGCGGCGACGGCCCGCCGGGGCGCGGCGGGGGAGGGCTCTGCGCGCAGCGGGGCCAGGGCCCGGGCGAACCGCTCGGCCCAGGCCGCGGAGACGGCGTCGGCGGTGGCGGTGGTACCGGGCGGGACCGGCTTGCCGCCCGTCACCGTGAACGTCCGTACGGTCGTGGCCACATCGCCGCTGAGCAGGGCGACCGCCCCGCAGTCCCGGAAGGCGGGGCTGCTCGCGCAGGCGGCTTCGTACGTCTCGGCGAGCGGGGAGGCGGGCGTGGCGGCCGGGGTCTCGGCCAGCACGAGGACGTGGATCCCGGCGGCCGGCCCGTGCGAGGCGAGCCGGCCGGTGATGTCGCGCAGCGCCCCGGAGCCGGGATCGCCGTCGACGACGAGGAGCGTGTACGGGCCCTGGTGGGCGTCCGCGGCTTCGCGGACGCTGCCGGGGTCGGCGGCGGCCCAGTGCGTGCCGAGGGGACTGTCGTCGAGGCGGCGGGTCAGCTCACCGGTACGGGCGGTGGCCTGGTCGCGGTCGTACGCGAGGAGCAGCCGGCAGTCCTGGCCGTGCGCGGCGCGCACGTGCGGCAGCCAGCCGAGCCACCCCCAGTCGCCGCGCCGCTCGGCGACACCGCGCGCCCGGTCGGCGGCGAGGAGCACGATCTCCAGCTCGCCGGGCGCGTGCAGCCCGGCGAGCTGGGCGACGACGGACCGGGCGACCCCGGTCAGTCGCGCACGGGGCCCGGCGATGCCGAGCGAGCCGACGTCCTGGAACGCGATCCGGCTGCCGGCCCCGAGGCCGACGTCGAGCTGCCCCCGGGGACGGGACCACAACCGCCGGGTCGGCCCGAGCGCGGCCAGCAGCAGCGCGGCAGGATCGTCGGCGTCGGGCACGGCGGCCACGGCCGCCTCGGCGATTGCACTCCCGTACGCGGGCCCCTCGTCGCCCCGGACCCACTTCCGCGCCCAGGCCCCGATGCCCCGCCGGAGCCCTCCGCGCTGTTCACCCCCGGCCCGCTCCCCGCCGGACCCCTCCTGCCCGCCCGCGCCGGGTTCGGCTGCGCCCCGTGCGGCGCCGGGGGAGCCGTGCGCCGCCGCGGCCCGACCGGCCTGGTCGGCGCCGGGCGTGCCGATGTGCAGGCCCGTGCCCGAAGCGGCCCCGGAGGGCCCGCCGGGCGCCGAGCCCGGGCGGGATCCGGCTGCGCCGCCCCACCCGGTGCCGCCGGCGCCGGCCCGGCCCTCGCCGGACGGTGTCCCGTGCGCCGGGCCGTGTTCTGCTCCGTCGGTCCGGCCCGGCCCGGACGGCCGGCCGGAGGTCCGGTCGGCGCCGGGGGCGCCGTGCTGTGCGCCGGCCTCGGCGGACCGTCCCGCGCCGGAACGCCCCGCGTCGGGGCCGGCCTCGCCGGAGGTGTCCCGGGGCGGGCCGGCCAGGGAGAGGTGGCCCTCCAGGTCCGGGACGACGGGGAGCGGGGACGCCGCGTCGGGAGCCAGGCGGAGGGTCGATTCCCCGATGCGGAGCAGCGCACCCGGCGGCAGCGCCACCGGCTGCGCCCCGACCACCGCACCGTCCACCGTCGTGCCGTTCGTCGAGTTCAGGTCGGCCACCGCCACCCGCCCGTCCGGCATCACCGTCACCGCGCAGTGCAGCCGCGACACGTCCGGGTCGTCCAGCGGGACATCGGCGTCGGCCGAGCGCCCGATCCGGATCGCCCCGGGGTGCAGCAGGTGCACCCCGCCCGCATCCGGGCCCGCCACCACGTGCAGCTGCGCGCCGTCCGTGCCGTCCGGCAGGACGTCCGGCACCGGCGCGTGCAGCCCCAGCACCGCCCCGTCCACGAGCGGCGGCTCACCGAGCACCCGCCGCTGGAGGTCGAGCCGCTCCGTACCGGCGTACAGCACGACCGTGCCGCCGGTGTCGGGTCCGCCGACGGTCGCCGCCAGGCCGGAGGCCACGGCGGCGAGGGCGGTGCCCACGGGCGCGGTGACGAGCACGTCACAGCCGGCGGGCGCGGTCTGGTGGCCGCTGCGCGACCCAAGGACGGTCAGCCGGATCTGCATCGCCGTCAGCGGTCCCTTCTGCGCGGTGCGCGGTGCGTGCGCCCGGCAGGGGTACGACGGGCGTGCCTGCCCGATCAACCCCCCACCCGGCACGGCGCGTCGTCCGGTCAGGTCTGCCCGGAAGGCGGGGCTCCCGTCCCGGCCGTTCCGTACGGGTGCATCCTCGCACCTGTCACGGACAACACGCCCGGCACCGGCCAATAAATGATCTTGAATGATCACACCCCTCGTCCACCCGGGGTGCGCATCCGGTCATACGAGCCGACGAAAGCCGAGGAAGGCCGGGGACCGCAGGGCAACCCCGGGGAAAATCGCCCCCGGCATACCCCGCCAAACATCACTCTTCGTATATATGTGCGGCAACCAACCCCCGGCACCCCGCGTCTTCCCCGGGGACACCCCCTAGAGTGGGCCGGAAAACGAACCACGAAACGAACCACAGCAGGACGACAGCAGGGAGCGCGAGACGTGCGGCCAGTCGGCAGCAAGTACCTGCTCGAGGAGCCGCTCGGACGCGGCGCCACGGGCACCGTCTGGCGTGCCCGCCAGCGGGAGACCGCCGGCGCGGAGGCAGCCGTCGCCGGGCAGCCCGGCGAGACCGTGGCCATCAAGGTCCTCAAGGAGGAGCTGGCCCAGGACGCGGACATCGTCATGCGCTTCCTGCGGGAGCGCTCGGTCCTGCTGCGCCTGACGCACCAGAACATCGTGCGCACCCGCGACCTCGTCGTCGAGGGCGACCTCCTCGCCCTCGTCATGGACCTGATCGACGGCCCGGACCTGCACAAGTACATCCGGCAGAACGGCCCCTTCACGCCGGTCGCGGCGAGCCTGCTGACCGCCCAGATCGCGGACGCGCTCGCCGCCAGCCACGCCGACGGCGTGGTCCACCGCGACCTGAAGCCCGCCAACGTCCTGCTGGACGAGCGCGGCGGCCAGATGAAGCCGATGCTCACCGACTTCGGCATCGCCCGCCTCGCCGACTCCCCGGGCCTGACCCGCACGCACGAGTTCGTCGGCACCCCCGCCTACGTCGCCCCCGAGTCCGCCGAGGGCCGCCCGCAGACCTCCGCCGTCGACGTCTACGGCGCCGGCATCCTGCTGTACGAACTGGTCACCGGACGCCCGCCGTTCGCCGGGGGCACCGCCCTCGAAGTGCTCCACCGCCACCTCAGCGAGGACCCACAGCGCCCGGCCAACGTGCCCGAGCCGCTCTGGATCGTCATCGAGCGCTGCCTGCGCAAGGAGCCGAACGAGCGCCCCAGCGCCGAGAACCTGGCCCGCGGACTGCGCGTGGTCGCCTCCGGCATCGGCGTGCACAGCGCCCCCTCCGAGGTGGAGGCGGCTCTCGGCGTCGGCGCGCTGCTCGCGCCCGACCCCTCGCCCGCTCCGGTCCCCGAGAC
Organism: Streptomyces sp. R33; assembly: GCF_041200175.1. Classification (NCBI taxonomy): domain Bacteria; kingdom Bacillati; phylum Actinomycetota; class Actinomycetes; order Kitasatosporales; family Streptomycetaceae; genus Streptomyces; species Streptomyces sp. R33. The sequence continues at coordinate 5,343,691 of NZ_CP165727.1, forward strand.
CCCGGGCGGCGCCGCCGACCCGACCCAGGTGCTGCCCGGCCGTGCCGCCGCCGCGTCGCCGATGGGCGCGTACGACCCGAACGGCATGACCAGCGTACTCCCGCCGGTCGGCGCCGCCGACGCCACCTCGGTGCTGCCCAGCACGGGCGGCCCCGGCGCGGACCCGACCTCGGTCATGCCCCCGGTGCAGCAGCCGGACCAGCCGCACCCGTGGCAGTCGCAGATGCAGGCCGCGCGCGACCGCAACGAGCAGACGCAGATCCAGTACCTCGACCCGAGCGAGGACCCGCTGCGCCGGCGCCCGCAGCGCCAGGCACCCCCGCCGCCGCAGCAGCCCCCGCAGTACCGGCAGGGCCCGCCGCAGCAGCCGTACCAGCAGCAGCGCCCCCAGCCGCCGCAGTACCAGCAGCCTCCGCAGCAGCAGCCGTACTACCAGCCGCAGCCGCCGCCCCAGCAGTACCAGCAGCCGCAGCAGCCCCCGTACCAGCAGCAGCCCCCGCGGCAGCCCCAGCGCCAGGCGCCCCCGCAGCAGCAGCCTCCGCAGGCCCCGCCGCAGCGCGCGCCCCGGGAGCCGCGCGAGCCGCGTCGCCGCAGCGCCAACCCGGTCAAGATCCCGGGCCTGGGCTGCCTCAAGGGCTGCCTGGTCCTGATCCTGCTGTTCGTCGTGGCGGGCTGGCTGGTCTGGGAGCTCACCCCGCTCCAGGAGTGGGTCGGCACCGGCAAGGGCTGGTGGGACCAGCTGTGGACCTGGGGCTCCGACATCGTCGACTGGGTCGGCGCGATCGGCGACGCCACGGGCGGCGGAACGGGCACCGGCACGCCCTGAACGGGGCCCTCGTAGCGCCGACTTCGTGGATTTGTCGACTTCTGGGACGTGATTTCGCCCCCAGAAGTGAAGGTCGCCGCGTTCCGGGGCGTCCAACCCCCACCCGGCCGCGTAGCTTTGGTGCGTACGCCAGCCGCTGAGGGAGCAGTCGTGGCACGGAAGATCGGCAGCCGGTACACCGCGCACCAGATCCTGGGGCGCGGCAGCGCGGGCACGGTGTGGCTGGGCGAGGGGCCGGACGGGCCCGTCGCCGTAAAACTGCTGCGCGAGGACCTCGCGTCCGACCAGGAGCTGGTCGGACGCTTCGTCCAGGAGCGCAGCGCGCTGCTCGGCCTGGACCACCCCCACGTCGTCTCCGTCCGCGACCTCGTCGTCGACGGCAACGACCTGGCCCTGGTCATGGACCTCGTACGCGGTACGGACCTGCGCACGCGCCTCGACCGGGAGCGCCGGCTCGCCCCCGAGGCGGCCGTGGCGATCGTCGCCGACGTCGCGGACGCGCTGGCGGCGGCGCATGCGGCCGGGGTCGTGCACCGGGACGTGAAGCCGGAGAACGTCCTGCTGGACATGCAGGGGCCGCTGGGACCGGGCGGATCGCACCCGGCGCTGCTGACGGACTTCGGCGTGGCCAAGCTGATCGACTCGCCGCGGCGGGCCGCCGGGGCGCCGGGCGCGCGGGCCTCGGCCCCGACGACCCGGATCATCGGCACGCCGGACTACCTGGCGCCGGAGATCGTCGAGGGCCTGCCGCCGCGGGCGGCGGTGGACATATACGCCCTGGCGACCGTCCTGTACGAGCTGCTGGCGGGCTTCACGCCGTTCGGCGGGGGCCACCCGGGGGCGGTCCTGCGCCGGCACGTGACGGAGACCGTCGTCCCCCTCCCCGGGATCCCCGACGAGCTGTGGCAGCTGATCGTGCAGTGCCTCGCGAAGGCGCCGGCGTCGCGCCTTCGCGCCTCGGAGCTGTCGGTCCGCCTGAGGGACCTGCTCCCCCTGCTGGCCGGGATGCCGCCGCTGGACGTGGACGAGCCGGACGAGCCGGAGCCCGAGCCGGAGTCGGTGCAGCCGGCGGAAGCCGACGGCGGCCCGGTCCGCCGCCGCGGGGTGGTCCCGCTGGTGCCGGGCTCCGCGACGGACTCGAACCGGGACACGCACACCTCGATGCGGGTACCGGGGCCGGACGAGCTGGCCGGGGGCGCACTGGGCACGGCCCGGGTCCCCCGCCCCGCGGGCGGCCACCGGCCGGGTTCGGCCCGCCACCGCGCGGAGACGGCCCGCAAGCGGCGCCTGGCGCTGACGGCCGGAGCCGTCGCCCTGGCGGCGGCCCTCGGCGTCGGCGGCTGGCTGGCCGCCTCCGGCGACGAGCCGCCACCCCCGAAGGACAGCAAGCACTCGGCCCCGTCGAAGCCGTAGCCGCCCTCTGCGCAGCCACCCGGGGCTGCGGGGCGGGTGGCGCCCCGGCGGCCCCGCAGGGGCTACGTGCCCGAGGCGACGAGTTCCGGGTGCCAGCGGCGGGCCACCGCCGGGTGGGCCCGGGTCCAGCCCTTCAGCTCGTTGCGGCCGTACTCCGCGTGCAGCGGGTTCGACGCGTCGTGCGCCACCCCCGGCGCCGAGCGCAGGTACTCCCCGGGAACCGTCTCCACCACCGCGTCCAGCCGCGGGTTGTAGAAGAACGGCACCGAGTACCGCTCCACCGCCCCCGGCGGGCTGACCACCCGGTGGTCCGTGGCCACCAGGTATCCCTCCGTCGCGATCTCCAGCAGCTCGCCCAGGTTGACCACGAACGCCCCCGGCATCGGCGGGACGTCCAGGAACCCGTCGCCCCGCCGGACCTGCAGGCCGCCCACCGAGTCCTGCAGCAGCAGCGTCAGGAAGCCGTAGTCCTTGTGGGCCCCGACCCCCTGGTCGGCGCCGGTCGGGGAGGAGCCCGGGTAGCGGATCAGCTTCGTGTGCAGGTGGGGCCGGTCCGCGAAGGCCTCGTCGAAGAAGTCGGAGGGGGCGCCGATCGAGGTCAGCAGCTCCTGCAGCAGGCGGTGCGCCACCGCGGCCAGCCGGGACTGCCACTCCAGCACGACCGGACGCAGTTCAGGCAGGGCCTGTGGCCACTGGTTCGGGCCCTCCAGCCACAGGTACGGCGGGTCGCCGGGGCCCACCACCGGCGCCGGGCGCTCGGCGCCGACGTCCAGCTGGTCGCGCCAGTCGGAGGCCCCGCCGGTCAGCTCGTGGCCGATACGGGTGTAGCCGCGGAAGTGCGGCGAGTTCAGGTTGCTCACGGCGAGCCGGTCGGCCTCGGGCAGGGCGAAGAAAGCCCTGGTCAGCTCGAGGATGCGGGCGGTCTCCGCATCGGTGATGCCGTGCCCGGTCAGGTGCAGGAAGCCGGTGTCCCGGGCTGCCGCGTGCAGCTGCTTCAGGAAGTCGGCCCGCTGGGTCGGGTCGTCGGCCTGGGAGAGATCGATGACGGGAAGAGAAGTGTGCGCGGACGGCATGACGGCTCCGTTTCGGATGTCACGGGGTCCTGTTCCCCAAAGGGTGTCGGGGCAGCGGATGGGGAGGGCCGCCGGCAGGGATGGCGCCGGAGCCGCTTGGGCCGCGTACAGGACCAAGTCGGATCGGGGTGGATCAGGCTTGGGGGTGGTCCGGCGGCAGACAGCTCGTCGTCGTGACACGCATGTGGTCCACATGGCGGCGCTTGACGAGGAGGAGAGTCATACCGTGAGCGTACGCCCGTTCTCCCGGTCACCAGAACGGGTGATCCGGCCTGCCCGGACAGTGCCGTCCGCGGACCGGCTACGCTGGACCCGTGGCAGTCGTCGATGTTTCCGAAGAGCTGAAGTCCCTCTCCTCGACCATGGGGTCGATCGAGGCCGTCCTGGACCTCGACAAGCTGAGGGCAGAAATCGCCGTGCTCGAGGAGCAGGCCGCCGCGCCGTCCCTGTGGGACGACCCGGACGCCGCCCAGAAGATCACGAGCAAGCTTTCGCACCTCCAGGCCGAGGTCCGCAAGACCGAGACCCTGCGCGGCCGCATCGACGACCTCGCGGTGCTGTTCGAGCTCGCCCAGGAGATGGACGACGCGGACACCCTCGCCGAGGCCGAGGCCGAGCTGACCTCCGTCCGCAAGGCGCTGGACGAGATGGAGGTCCGCACCCTGCTCTCCGGCGAGTACGCCGAGCGCGAGGCGCTGGTCAACATCCGCGCCGAGGCCGGCGGCGTCGACGCCTCCGACTTCGCCGAGCGCCTGCAGCGCATGTACCTGCGCTGGGCCGAGCGCCACGGCTACCCCACCGAGATCTACGAGACCTCGTACGCGGAAGAGGCCGGCATCAAGTCGACCACTTTCGTGGTCAAGGCCCCGTACGCCTACGGCACGCTCTCGGTCGAGCAGGGCACCCACCGCCTCGTGCGCATCTCCCCCTTCGACAACCAGGGCCGCCGCCAGACCTCCTTCGCGGGCGTCGAGGTGCTGCCCGTCGTCGAGACCAGCGACCACGTCGAGATCGACGAGACCGAGCTGCGCATCGACGTGTACCGCGCCTCCGGCCCCGGCGGCCAGGGCGTCAACACGACCGACTCGGCGGTGCGCATCACGCACATCCCGACCGGCATCGTCGTCTCCTGCCAGAACGAGCGCTCGCAGATCCAGAACAAGGCCAGCGCCATGAACGTCCTCCAGGCCAAGCTCCTCGAGCGGCGCCGCCAGGAGGAGCAGGCCAAGATGGACGCCCTCAAGGACGGCGGCAGCTCCTGGGGCAACCAGATGCGGTCCTACGTCCTGCACCCGTACCAGATGGTCAAGGACCTGCGGACGGAGTTCGAGGTCGGCAACCCGCAGGCGGTGCTCGACGGCGAGATCGACGGCTTCCTCGAGGCCGGCATCCGCTGGCGCAAGCAGCAGGAGCAGACCGCGTAAGGCGGCGAACGACGCATGGGAAGGGCCCGGACACCCGAGGTGTCCGGGCCCTTCCCACGCCTGAACGTCATGATCGGAACGCGGGGAGGCTACGCCGCCTGCTGTGCCACCCAGGCCAGGGCTGCCACCAGGACCACCAGGAGCAAGATGAGCGCCATCGGGTTCAGGCCGGCGAAGGGACCCTCCTGCTGGAGGCGCTCCCGGTTCGCCCGGCACACCGGGCAGCGGCCCTGACTGACGGGCGCGGCGCAGTTCGCGCACACGAGCCGGTCATATGTCATGCGCTCTCCTCCTCTCGTCCCCTTGAACAACGCCTGACGGAACGACTCCGTTCCCCTACCACTGTGCCAGCTCCCGCGACATTCGGCGCGGCCCGTCCGGGCAATCACGGACCGACCCCTCCCGGACCAGGGGATATATCGGGCAACTCCGGACGCCGGGTCCCCACCCCCCGCCCGTTCGCGTATGGTCACGCACACCGACTCCGCACACCTACTCCCGGCGACCGTGGTGCACCCGTGATCCGATTCGACAACGTCTCCAAGTCCTACCCGAAGCAGAACCGCCCTGCACTCAGAGATGTCTCCCTGGACATCGCGAAGGGCGAGTTCGTCTTCCTGGTCGGCTCCTCCGGCTCCGGCAAGTCCACCTTCCTGCGGCTGGTCCTGCGCGAGGAACGGGCGAGCCACGGCCAGGTCCACGTGCTCGGCAAGGACCTCGCCAAGCTCTCCAACTGGAAGGTCCCGCAGATGCGGCGCCAGCTGGGGACCGTCTTCCAGGACTTCCGCCTCCTCCCCAACAAGACCGTGGCCGAGAACGTCGCCTTCGCCCAGGAGGTCATCGGCAAGCCGAGGGGCGAGATCCGCAAGGCCGTACCGCAGGTCCTGGAGCTCGTGGGCCTCGGCGGCAAGGAGGACCGCATGCCCGGCGAGCTCTCCGGCGGTGAGCAGCAGCGCGTGGCCATCGCCCGCGCGTTCGTCAACCGGCCGGCCCTCCTGATCGCGGACGAGCCCACCGGCAACCTCGACCCGCAGACCTCGGTCGGCATCATGAAGCTGCTGGACCGGATCAACCGGACCGGCACCACCGTGATCATGGCCACGCACGACCAGCAGATCGTGGACCAGATGCGCAAGCGCGTCATCGAACTCGAACAGGGCCGACTCGTACGCGACCAGTCGCGCGGCGTCTACGGCTACCAGCACTGAAGGGCTTTGAGACGTCATGCGCGCCCAGTTCGTCATGTCGGAGATCGGCGTCGGTCTCCGTCGCAATCTCACCATGACCTTCGCGGTCATCATCTCCGTGGCCCTGTCGCTGGCCCTGTTCGGTGGCTCCCTGCTCATGCGCGACCAGGTGAGCCAGATGAAGGGCTACTGGTACGACAAGGTCAACGTCTCGATCTACCTCTGCAACAAGAGTGACGCGGAGGAGACCGGCGAGAGCGGGAGCAAGGCCTGCGCCAAGGGCGCGGTCACGCCCGAGCAGAAGCAGCAGATCGAGGCCGACCTGAAGAAGATGGACCTCGTCGAGACGGTCCACTACGAGTCCTCGGACGAGGCCTTCAAGCACTACAAGGAGCGCTTCGGGCACACCGCGCTCGCCTCGGTGATCACCCCGGACCAGATGCCCGAATCCTTCCGGGTGAAGCTGGAGCAGCCCGAGAAGTACAAGGTCATCACCACCGCCTTCGCGGGCCGCGACGGCGTGCAGTCGGTGGAGGACCAGCACCAGGAGCTCGACAACCTCTTCACGATGCTCGGCTACCTCAACCTGGCCGCCCTCGGCATCATGCTGATCATGCTGATCGTGGCCCTGCTGCTGATCGTCAACACCGTGCGCGTCTCCGCCTTCAGCCGGAGGCGGGAGACCGGGATCATGCGGCTCGTCGGCGCCTCCAGCTTCTACATCCAGGTCCCGTTCATCATGGAGGCCGCCTTCGCGGGCCTCATCGGCGGCGTGTTCGCCTGCGTCATGCTCGGCGCCGGCCAGTACTTCGTCATCGACCACGGCGCCTCGCTGCGCACCAAGATGGAACTGATCAACTTCATCGGCTGGGACTCCGTCCTGACCAAGCTGCCGTTGGTGCTGGTCATCGGGGTGCTGATGCCCTCGCTGGCCGCCTTCATCGCATTGCGCAAGTACCTGAAGGTGTGACAAGCGCCCCGTGTGAGGTCCGGCCAACCCGCCGTGCCCCCACGGGGCTTGTCCTAGACTCGGCGCCATGCCGGGACTGCCCGCCTTCTGTCTCCGGCCCCGCGACCTGCGTCGCGGGGCCGTTTTGACGTTGGCCTTCATCGCCGCCGTCGGCGCCGCGGCGGGCACCGGCTGCTGGGACCGCGCGGACGCCCTCGGGGCCGCCGGCGCCGGGTTAACGGCCGCCGGTACGCAGACCCCCGCGGCCGGGTCCGAGGCGCCCCGGGAGGGCGGCACCGCCGACCGCGAGGCCGTCGCCCGCGCCGCGGCCGAAGCCGCCGCCGAGGGCAAGTCCGGCAAGAAGGCCGCCCAGGAGGTGGTCAGCCGCAGCGGCGACCGCTGGGGCATGGTCTACGACCAGGGCGAGTACGCAGCCTTCGCCGACGACCTCGACGGCCGCTGGACCGGCGTCGGGCTCTGGATCGAGAGCCGCAGCGACGACCGCATCGCCGTCGAGAAGGTCCAGCCCGGCAGCCCCGCCGCCCGGGCCGGCCTGCGCGCCGGGGACCGGCTGCTGAGCGTCGACGGCCACCCCGTCACCGGCCTGCGCGTCTGCGACGTGGTCGCCCTGCTGCGCGGCGAGGCCGGCACCCCCGTCGTCCTGCACCTCACCCGGGACGGCGTCGACCGCACCGAGACCCTGCGCCGCGAGCAGCTGCACACCGAGCCCGTGACCGTACGGGAGCTCCCGGGCGGGATCACCGTCATCAAGGTCGCCTCCTTCACCCGCGGCTCGGGAGAGCAGGTCCGGGCCGCCGTCCGCGCGGCCCCGTCCGGCGCCGGCTTCATGCTCGACCTGCGCGGCAACCCGGGCGGCCTGGTCACCGAGGCCGTGACGGCCGCCTCCGCCTTCCTGGACGGCGGGCTGGTGGCCACGTACGACGTACGGGGGGCCCAGCGCGCCCTGTACGCGAGCCCCGGCGGGGACACCGCGAGACCCCTGGTGGCGCTGGTCGACGGCGGCACGATGAGCGCGGCGGAGTTGGTGACGGGCGCCCTCCAGGACCGCGGCCGCGCGGTGGCGGTGGGCACGAGGACCTTCGGCAAGGGCTCGGTGCAGATGCCGACGGAGCTCCCGGACGGCTCGGTGGCGGAGCTGACGGTCGGCACGTACCGCACCCCGGCGGGCCGCAGCCTCGACGGCGACGGCATCACCCCGGACCTCGCGGCGGGTGACGGCGTCGAGGAACGGGCGCGCACGGTATTGGGTGGCCTCGGGGTGGGTCCGTAGTGCGAAAATGACCGCACTATGGCTAAGGAAAAAGGGCGCAAGCTGATCGCCCAGAACAAGAAGGCACGGCACGACTACACGATCATCGACACCTACGAGTGCGGCCTCGTGCTCACGGGTACCGAGGTCAAGTCCCTGCGCCAGGGCCGGGCCTCGCTGGTGGACGGCTTCGTGTCGGTGGAGAGCGGCGAGGCCTGGCTCTACAACGTGCACGTGCCGGAGTACAGCCAGGGCACCTGGACCAACCACAGCGCCCGCCGCAAGCGCAAGCTCCTCCTGCACCGCGAGGAGATCGACAAGCTGGACTCGAAGACCGGCGAGACGGGCAACACGATCGTGCCGCTCTCGCTGTACTTCAAGGACGGCCGGGCGAAGGTCGAGATCGCGCTGGCGAAGGGCAAGAAGGAGTACGACAAGCGCCAGGCCCTGCGCGAGAAGCAGGACACGCGCGAGACGAACCGGGTGATCTCGGCCGTGAAGCGCAAGGAGCGCGGTCAGCTGTAATCTCCTGGCATCCCGTGGTCCACTTCGCGTACCATGGCGTCAGCACCGCCCCCCGGGGTGGAGCACCTTGTTAAAAAAACATGGGGATGATCGGTTTCGACAGCGGATGTCGATGCAGGGGAAGCGAGCCGAGGAAGCGGCAATGATCTCGCTAACCACATGTCGCAAAAAATAATCGCCAACTCCAAGAGCGATAACTCCCGCTTCACCCTCGCTGCCTAATAACAGTGAGCTGAAGCCTCTGTGAGGAGCGTCAGCCCGGAAGTGGTCCCGGTCCGGATCCTGGCGTCAATTAGGGATCTAAACCTCTAGCCCCGGTCACGGGGGTTGGAGGGAAACCAAACAGTGACTGAGCCCGTCGGAGACTTGTCCGTGTGATCTCCGGGGCCGAGAAAAGCGCAGCGGACTGCGCTCGGAGAAGCCCTGCTTCTGCACCGTTGGACGCGGGTTCGATTCCCGCCATCTCCACTCATCCCATGTGGGCGAAGGCCCCGCAGCCGGTCAGGCTGCGGGGCCTTCGTCATGCCGGAAGCGTCGGCGGCATCAGTAGTGATAGCGCGCCTTGAGCACCTTCACTTCCTTGTCGTCCGCCCGGTACACGAGGCGGTGTTCGTCGTCGATGCGGCGAGACCAGTAGCCGGACAGTTCGCCCTTCAGCGGTTCGGGCTTGCCGATGCCGGTGAACGGGTCGCGCTGGATCTCGCCGATCAGACGGGTGATCCGGCGGGCCATCTTCAGATCGGAGGAGAGCCAGAACAGGAAGTCCTCCCACGCGGCCGGGTCGAAGTGAACGCTCGTCACTCCTCCCCTCCGGCCAATTGCCGCAGCTCGTCCATGCTCTTGGCGGCCGACGCCGCGCCCTCGCGGTCGCGCGCGACGGCTTCCATCAGCCGCTGGGCGTTGGCGGGGGAGCGCAGCAAGTAGACGGTCTCCTGCCAGGAGTCGTAGTCGTCGGCGGACATCAGAACGGCGTCACCGTTCTTGGAGGTGATGCGCACCGGGGCGTGGTCGGTGTTGACGCGTTCGATCAGCGGGAACAGGGTCGCCCTGGCTTCACTGGCGCTTATGGACATGGTCCGCTCCTCCGGTCGTGGTACGACTTCACGGTACCTGACTCGTACCGGAAAGTCGTACCGTCTGGCAGATGAGGAGGGCCAGGACGGCTGCCGCCGCCGGGAGGGCGTAGGGAGTGGTGGGGCCCAGGTGGTCCACCAGGGAGCCTGCCGTGGCCGAGCCCAGGGCTATGCCCGCCAGGATGGCCGTCACCGCCAGGGTCATCGACTCGTTGAGGCGGCCCTCGGGGGCGAGGGCGTGGATCTTGGACATCGCCGTGACCATCGTCGGAGCCGTGGCCATGCCCGCCAGGAGCAGGGCGCCGGCCAGCAGTGCGAGGGAGCCGGTGGCCGCCGCCGCCCAGGGGAGGGTCATCGCGAGGGCCAGGGTGATCAGGCAGGTCCGCAGGCTGCGCGGGCGGAAGGCTCCGTAGAGCAGGCCGGCCGCGCAGGAGCCGGCCGCCTGGAGGGCCAGGACCAGGCCGGTGGCGGCGCCCAGGCCGCGGGCTTCGAGGTGGGCGATCGAGGTGACCTCCATCGAGCCGAAGAGCAGGCCCAGCGGGAGGAAGAGGGCCAGGAGGGGCAGCACCGCGCGCAGCGGGGAGGTGCCGTGCCGGGGCGCCGACACCGGGGGCTCCGTGGCCCGTTGGGACGTGAACAGCAGCATGCCGGCCAGCAGGAGGGCGGCCGCCGTGAGGGTGCCCGCCTCCGGGAAGACGGCCGAGCAGAGGAACGCCGCCACCACCGGGCCGAACATGAAGCACAGCTCGTCCGCGGCCTGCTCGAAGGACATCGCCGTGTGGTGCGCGGCGGGGGAGTCGCGCAGCAGGTGGGTCCAGCGGGCCCGGGACATGCCGCCGATGTTGGGGGTGGTCGCGGTGGCGGCGTAGGAGGCGAAGAGGGTCCAGGCGGGGGCCTGCGTACGGACGCAGAGGACCAGCCCCACCGAGCCGAGCACCGCGATCAGCGTCGCCGGGACGGCGATCCGGGCCTGGCCGTACCGGTCGACCAGGCGGGCCGTCCACGGCGCGACCACCGCGGTGGCGGCCAGCCCGGTGGCGGTGACCGCACCGGCGAGGGCGTACGAGCCGCGCTGGCCGGCGATCATCATGACCGCGCTGATGCCGAACATGCCCATGGGGAGACGGGCGATGAGGTTCCCGGCGGTGAAGGCGCGGGTCCCGGGGAGGGCGAAGAGCCTGCCGTACGGGCCCGGCGCGCGGGCCGCCCGCCGGCGCGGGGCGGGGGCGATCACGAGGGTCGAACCGGTCACGGTCATCAGCGGGGCGGAGGTGGTCTGCGGCATGATCCAAGGCTCCGGCGTGCGGTGCCCGGGCGTCCAACACCTGTTCCGGGGCCATTCACCCGCTTCCGTTGTTAGTCTCCTCGGGTGAATCCCCGTGATGTGGAACCCCGGCTGCTGCGCGGGTTCGTCGCCGTGGCCGAGGAACTGCACTTCACCCGCGCCGCCGCCCGCCTGTACGTCGCCCAGCAGGCGCTCAGCCGGGACGTGCGGCGGCTCGAAGCGGCCCTGGGCGCAGTGCTGTTCGTACGGACGACCCGCGCCGTCGAGCTGACCGCCGACGGGGAGCGGCTGCTGCCGCTGGCCCGGCGGGTGCTGGCCGCGCACGAGGCGCTCGCCGCCGCGTTCGCCTCCGCAGTCCCCCGGCCGCTGCTCGTGGACCTGAACACCGACGGGCCGAGCACCGCCCGTACGGTGCTCGAGCGAGCCCGGGAACTCGCCCCGGACTGCGAGCTGATGGCCCGCTTCGAGAGCGGGCTGACGTACGCCGCCGCCGAGGTCGCCGCCGGGCGCCTCGACGTGTCCTTCGGGTACGCCCACGGGCTGGACCCGGCGCTGCGGGCCCGCCTCGCGCACCGGCCCGTACGGTACGAGCCGCTCGCGGTGCTGCTGCCCGACGGGCATCCGCTGGCCGAGCGGGCCGAGGTACCGCTCGATGCGCTGGCCGGGGAGACCGTGTACGCGGGGGCCGGCAATCCGCGGACCCTGGAGTGGACCGGGCTCGCCCGCGAACTGTTCGCCGGGCGCGGGATCGCCCTGGCGCCGCCCGCCCCTGTCGCGATCGGGAAGGAGGAGTTCCGCCGGGTCATGGCCAAGACCCGCCATCCGGTGCTGGTCACCGTGGACTTCCTCGACCTGCCCGGGTCCGTGAAACGGCCGCTGGTCGATCCGCTGCCGCTGTCCCCGCTGTCGATGGTCTGGCGCAAGGGCTTCAGCCACCCAGGACTCGACGCACTGCACCAGGCCGCGGCCGGGATCGCCGCCGAGCGCGGCTGGCTGGACGTACCCCCGGCCGGCTGGCGCCCCGCGGCGCTCACAGGCGCCCACGGCGGCGGGTGAGTGCAAGGTTTCCCACCGGTCATCCGGCGGGGACCGGGGCCGAAACGCGCCGTTCCTACGGTCGTCACCACGGACGCGACAGCTGTGGAGGCGTGTGATGACCAGTACGACCGCACCGCGCAAGGGGGGCCGCTGGATCGAGCGGTGGGAACCCGAGGACGAGACGTTCTGGAAGGAGTCGGGGGAGCGCATCGCCCGCCGGAACCTGATCTACTCCGTGCTCTCCGAGCACATCGGCTTCTCCATCTGGTCCCTGTGGTCGGTGATGGTGCTCTTCATGGGCCCCGCCTACGGGATCGACCCGGCCGGGAAGTTCTTCCTCATCGCGACCGCGACCTTCGTGGGCGCCTTCGTCCGGGTGCCGTACACCTTCGCCGTCGCCCGGTTCGGCGGCCGGAACTGGACGGTCGTCAGCGCCCTGCTGCTGCTCGCGCCGACGGTGGCCGCACTGGTCGTCATGGAGCCCGGGACCTCGTACGGGACCTTCCTGGCGGTGGCCGCCCTGACGGGCGTGGGCGGCGGGAACTTCGCCTCCTCCATGACCAACATCAACGCCTTCTTCCCGCTGCGCAAGAAGGGCTGGGCGCTCGGCCTGAACGCGGGCGGCGGCAACATCGGCGTGCCCGTGGTGCAGCTCGTCGCCCTGCTGGTCATCGGTACCGCCGGGGCCGGACACCCGAGGCTGCTCCTGGCGGTCTACCTGCCGCTGATCGTGACCGCGGCCGCGCTGGCCCTGCTGCGGATGGACAACCTGGCTCCCGTACGCAACGACGCGGGCGCCGTCCGCGAGGCGGCCCGGGACGCCCACACCTGGATCATGGCCTTCCTCTACATCGGCACCTTCGGGTCCTTCATCGGCTACAGCTTCGCCTTCGGGCTCGTGCTCCAGACGCAGTTCGGCCGCACCCCGCTGCAGGCCGCCTCGCTCACCTTCATCGGCCCGTTGCTCGGCTCGCTGATCCGGCCCGTCGGCGGCGCCCTCGCGGACCGGTTCGGCGGGGCGCGGATCACCCTGGCGACGTTCGTCGCGATGGCCGCCGCGACCGGGGTCGTCGTCTACGCCTCCGGCCAGAAGTCGCTGTCGGTCTTCCTCGTCGGCTTCGTGGCCCTGTTCGTGCTGAGCGGGCTGGGCAACGGCTCCACGTACAAGATGATCCCCGGCATCTTCCAGGCCAAGGGGCTCGCGCGGGGCATGGGCGCCGAGGCCGCGGCCGCGTACGGGCGCCGGCTGTCCGGGGCCGCCATGGGGCTCATCGGCGCGGTGGGCGCACTCGGTGGACTCGGCATCAACCTGGTGTTCCGGGAGGCGTTCTCGACCTCCGGGTCCGGGACGGCCGCCTTCGTCACCTTCCTCGGCTTCTACGCGGTGTGCTGCGCGGTGACGTGGGCGGTATACCTTCGCCGGCCCGCCCCCGCGGAGCTCCCGGCGGCCGGGGCCGGGGCGAAGCCGCAGCTCACCTCGGTGTAACGGCGGTTTACGGGCACGAAATACGACGGAACCGAGCCTGACACGCCGACTTGACAGGCTCGGTCCCGTTCACGCGACACGTGATGCGCGATGTGATACCGACCCACTGGGCAAGGCAGGTCACCATGGACGACACGCACACCGGCACCGCCCCGACGGCGGGCCCGCTGGCGGGATTCACCGTGGGAGTCACCGCAGCCCGGCGGGCGGACGAGCTGATCGCCCTGCTGCGCCGGCGGGGCGCCACGGTCCTGCACGCCCCGGCCCTGCGGATCGTGCCGCTGGCCGACGACAGCGAACTGCTCGCCGCCACGAAGGAACTGATCGACTGCGCACCGGACACGGTGGTCGCCACCACCGCGATCGGATTCCGCGGCTGGATCGAGGCCGCCGACGGGTGGGGCATCGGCGAGGAGCTGCTCGCGCGGCTGCGGGCCGCCGAACTGCTCGCGCGCGGACCGAAGGTGAAGGGCGCCGTCCGGGCCGCCGGGCTGGTGGAGACCTGGTCCCCGGAATCGGAGTCCCTCGCCGAGGTGCTCGACCGGATGCTCACCGCCGGGGTCGCCGGGCGGCGCATCGCGCTCCAGCTGCACGGGGAACCGCTGCCCGGGTTCGTCGAGGCGCTGCGGGCCGGCGGGGCCGAAGTGGTCGTGGTCCCGGTGTACCGGTGGATGGCCCCGGAGGACCTCGGGCCGCTGGACCGGCTGCTGGACGCGGTGGCCTGCGGCGGGGTCGACGCGGTGAGCTTCACCTCGGCTCCGGCGGCCGCCTCGCTGCTGTCCCGGGCGGAGCAGCGGGGGATGGCGGAGGCCGTGCTCGCGGGGCTGCGGGGGGACGTGCTGTCGGCGTGCGTGGGGCCGGTGACCGCGCTGCCGCTGCAGGCGCGCGGCGTGGACACCGTGCAGCCGGAGCGGTTCCGGCTGGGCCCGCTCGTGCAGCTGCTGTGCCAGGAGCTGCCGGGGCGCGCCCGGGTACTGCCGGTGGCGGGGCACCGGATGGAGATCCGGGGGCACGGGGTGCTCCTGGACGCGGAGCTGCGGCCGGTGCCGCCGGCGGGGATGGCCCTGCTGCGGGCGCTGGCGCGCAGGCCTGGGTGGGTGGTGGCGCGGCCGGAGCTGCTGCGGGTGCTGCCGGGGGCGGGGCGGGACGAGCACGCCGTGGAGACGGCGATGGCGCGGTTGCGGGGGGCGCTGGGCGTGCCGAATCTGATCCAGACGGTGGTGAAGAGGGGGTACCGGTTGGCGCTGGACGCGGGTGAGTGCGCCAGTGGCTCCGCCGGTTGAACGGGCTCGGGTGCGGCGCCGTCGCCGGGGGCTCCGCCCCGGACCCCGCGCCTCGAACGCCGGCGGGCCGGATGCGGCCCAGCCCCGTCGGCGGGGCTGATTTTCGTCTTCGGCGCTGCAATGATGCGGGCATGATCATTGACGGGGTGGAGATGCGGGGCGTCGAGGTCGGGGACGCCGGGGGGCTGGCCGATGTGCTGGCGCGGAACCGGGCGTACATGGCGCCCTTCGAGCCGTGGCGGTCCGAGGTGTTCTTCACCAAGGAGGGCCAGGTCGCCCGGATCGAGGCGCTGCTCGCCGAGCGCGACGGCGGTCGCCTCGCGCCGTACGTGCTCGTCGAGGCCGCCACCGGCGCGCCCGTCGGGACGATCAACCTCGGCAGCATCTCCCTCGGGCCCTTCCGCAGCGGCGGCGTCGGCTACTGGGTCGACCAGGCCTGGGCCGGCAAGGGGCTGGCCACCGCCGCCCTGGAGGAGGTCTGCCGGATCGCCCGCGACGAGATCGGGCTGCACCGCGTCGAGGCCGGGACCCTGGTCGACAACGTGGCGTCGCAGCGCGTCCTGGCCAAGGCCGGGTTCGAGCAGTACGGCCTCGCGCCCCGCTACCTGCACATCAACGGCGCCTGGCGCGACCACCGCCTCTTCCAGCGCATCCTGCACGACGACCCGCCGCTCTAGTCTTCTGAGTCTTGAGTTCTGTTCAGATGTGTAGGCTTGGCCTATGGCGCGGATGGGGCGGCCGAAGGCCGAGTTGACGCTGTCGGACGAGGAACGGGCCGCACTGGAGGGGTGGGTGCGGCGTCGTTCCACGCCGCAGGCGTGGGCTTTGAGGTGCCGGATCATCCTGGCCTGCGCCGAGGGCGTCTCGAACAAGGATGTGGCCGTCCGTCTCGGATCGACGCCTCATGCGGTCGGCCGTTGGCGGGCCCGTTTCGTGCAGTACCGGATCGCGGGCCTGGGAGACATGCCGCGTTCCGGCGGCCCCAGGTCGGTGACGGATGAGCAGGTGGCCGCAGTGGTCACCAGGACGTTGGAGTCCACGCCGAAGAACGCAACGCACTGGTCGACGCGGTCGATGGCGAAGGAAATGGGCCTGTCCCAGTCCTCGGTCTCACGGATCTGGCGGGCGTTCGGCCTGCAGCCGCACCGGTCGGAGACGTTCAAGCTGTCGACCGATCCCTACTTCGTCGACAAGGTCCACGATGTCGTCGGCCTCTACCTGGACCCTCCCGAGCGGGCGCTGGTGTTCTGCGTGGATGAGAAATCGCAGATCCAGGCCCTGGACCGGTCCCAGCCAGTGCTGCCGATGATGCCAGGAGTCCCGGAGCGGTCAACGCACGACTACGTCCGCGCCGGCACGACCACCCTGTTCGCCGCACTCAACGTGGCCACCGGCAAGGTGATCGGCTCCCTGCATCGCCGGCATCGCGCCGAGGAGTTCAAGAAGTTCCTGGTCAAGCTCGACAAGGAAGTGCCTGCCGGTCTGGACGTCCACCTGATCTGCGACAACTACGCCACCCACAAGACGCCGGACATCAAGAAGTGGCTGCTCGGCCACCCCCGGTTCCACCTGCACTTCACGCCGACCGGGTCGTCCTGGCTGAACCTGGTGGAGCGATGGTTCGCCGAACTCACCAACAAGCAGATACGGCGAGGCGTCCACAAGTCCGTCCAGGCCCTCGAGAAGGACATCCGTGACTGGATCGCCGCTTGGAACACCGACCCCAAGCCCTACGTCTGGACCAAGACTGCAGACGAGATCCTCGAACGCCTCGCCAGCTTTCTGAACAGAATTCCCGACTCAGAAGACTAGGGGGTGTCGTCAAAGTCCCTCCCCCAGCTACCGCTGGGAGGTGCCCCCAGGCCGGCGGGGTCTGGCACGCGCGCCCTGGCCCCCGTACGGGGGGTTCCGCATCGAAGCGGCGCGCGGCACTCTGAGAGGCACGCCCCCACGGGGTGTCCGGCGCAAGAGGCGGTGACGGGCATGTGGTTCGACTCCGGGCGGGTCTGCCTGGACCTGGTGGCCACCCTCGCCGCCCCCGCGGGCGCCGAGGAGATCCAGGACGGCGACGAGCTGCGGCTGTGGCTCGCCGGAGCCGGGCTCGTGCCCGACCGGACGCCGATCGCCCGGGTGGGCCCCGACTGGGTGGAGGCCTTCCGGGCGCTGCGCTGCGACGTGGGGAGCCTCGTACGGGCCGAGCTCGCCGGGGCCGGTCCCGACGAGGGCGCGCTGGCCCGGGTCAACGCGCTGGCTGCCGGTCCACCCCCGGGACTGTGTGCCGTCCAGGACCAAGAGGGTCACCTCGTACGGGAGTTGTGCGGCGGGGTGGAGTGCGGTGCGCTGCTCGCCGCCGTCGCCCGGGACGCGGTGGAACTGCTCACCGACCCCGGCGAGCGGGCCCTGCTGCGGTCCTGCGAGGGGGACGGCTGCACCCGCGTCTACCTGGACACTTCGCGGGGCCACCGGCGGCGCTGGTGCTCCAGCGAGCTGTGCGGCAACCGCGAGCGGGTCGCCCGGCACCGCCGCAGGGTCCTCGCGGCGCGCCCCGGGTAGCGACCGGACGGCGCCCGGGCAGTGATCTTCGCCCGGTCACCGGAACGGGCGTGCGGACCGGGTGCGGATTCGCGTACGGTTGACGGTCGCCCATGCACGTCAGAAGGGGGCCTTGGTGGCCGCGCAGAATGCCGCTGTCGACAGCACGGCGGATTCCGTCCGCGATCGGGAGATCGCGGTCGAGCAGACGCATCTGGACCAGGTGTACCGCCGCCTCGAGGAGAAAATCGACGAGGCCGAGTTCCTGATGAACGACGCGGCCAAGCGCGGTCAGGTCGGCACGCCCGGCGCGCTCGCCGAGCGCGACGCGCAGGTCTTCCGGGCAGGTATCCACCTGAACCGGCTGAACAACGAGTTCGAGGACTTCCTCTTCGGGCGGATCGATCTCGTCCTCGGCAAGGACGGGGAGCGCGGGCCCGACGGCGCGTACACCTCCGTCCAGCCCGCCGACGACGCGATCCGCGAGGACCTCACCGCCGACATCGCCGAGACGCTCCACATCGGGCGCATCGGCGTGCTCGACGCCGACTACGCGCCGCTGGTCATCGACTGGCGCGCGCCGGCCGCCGCGCCGTTCTACCGCTCCACGCCCAAGGACCCCGGCCGGGTCGTGCGGCGCCGCGTCATCCGCTCCAAGGGCCGCAAGGTGCTCGGCGTCGAGGACGACCTGATGCGCCCCGAGATCACCGCGTTCCTCGACGGCCGGGAGCTGCCCGCCATCGGCGACGGCGCCCTGATGGCCGCGCTCGGGCGGGCCCGTACGCACTCGATGCGGGACATCGTCTCCTCCATCCAGGCCGAGCAGGACATGGTGATCCGGGCCCCCGCCGCCTCGGTCGCCGAGGTCGCGGGCGGGCCGGGCACCGGCAAGACCGCCGTCGCCCTGCACCGCGCCGCCTACCTGCTCTACCAGGACCGGCGCCGCTACTCTGGCGGCATCCTGATCGTCTCGCCGACCCCGCTGCTCGTCGCGTACACCGAGGGCGTGCTGCCCTCCCTCGGCGAGGAGGGCCAGGTCGCCATCCGGGCGCTCGGCTCGCTGGTCGACGGCGCGGAGGCGACGACGTACGACGAACCGGCCGTGGCCCGCATCAAGGGCTCCTCCCGCATGCGCAAGGTGCTCCACAAGGCCGTACGGGGCGCACTGGAACTCGGGGACGCGCCCGAGCGGCTGCGCGTCGTGGCCTTCGGGCGGCGCCAGGAGCTGGAGGCCGACGAGCTGAACCGGATCCGGCAGAACGTGCTCAGCGGCACCGCGCCGGTGAACCTGCTGCGCCCGCGCGCCCGCAAGCTGCTCCTCGACGCCCTGTACGCGCGCTCGGGCGGGGCCGGCCGGCACAGCGATCCCGAACTCGCCGCCGAGCTGCGCTCCGCGTTCGACGAGGACATCTCCACCGAGGACGCGTTCATCGACTTCCTCAACGCCTGGTGGCCCGAGCTGACCCCGCGCGGGGTGCTGGCCGCGATGGCTGACGAGCGCCGGCTCGGCCGCTGGTCGAGGCGGGTCCTGAACCCGCGCGAGACCCGCCAGCTGGCGCGTTCGCTGCGCCGGGTGGGCCCGGACGGCAAGGGCCCGCTGTCGGTGCACGACGTGGCGCTGCTGGACGAGCTCCAGCTGCTGCTCGGCGCGCCGGCCCGGCCCAGGCGCAAGCGGCAGCTCGACCCGCTGGACCAGCTCAGCGGGCTGGAGGAGCTGATGCCGACCCGCGAGGAGACCCAGTGGGAGCGGGCGGAGCGGATCGCGGCGGAGCGCACCGAGTACGCGCACGTGATCGTCGACGAGGCGCAGGACCTGACGCCGATGCAGTGGCGGATGGTGGGCCGCCGCGGCCGGCACGGCACCTGGACGGTGGTCGGCGACCCGGCGCAGTCCTCGTGGACGGACCCGGACGAGGCGGCGGCCGCGCGGGACGAGGCCCTGGGGTCCCGGCCGCGCCGGCGGTTCACCCTGACCGTGAACTACCGCAACCCGGCGGAGGTCGCGGAGGTCGCGGCCCGGGTGCTGCGGCTGGCGATGCCGGGCATGGAGCCGCCGACGGCGGTCCGCTCCACGGGCCTGGAGCCCCGCTTCACGGCTGCCGGGGCCGATCTGGGCGCGGCGGTCCGGGAGGAGACCCGGCGGCTGCTGGAGCAGGTGGACGGCACGGTCGGCGTGGTGGTGGCCATGGACCGGCGCGCGGAGGCCGCGGGCTGGCTGGCGGACCTGGGGGAGCGGGCGGTGGCGCTCGGCAGCCTCGAGGCGAAGGGCCTGGAGTACGACGCCACGGTGGTCGTCTCCCCTGCGGAGATCGGGGACGAGTCCCCGGCGGGCCTGCGCGTCCTGTACGTGGCCCTGACCCGCGCGACGCAGCAGCTGACGGTGGTCTCGACGGGCCGCGACGAGCCCGACGAGGCGGGCGTCCCCGCGCTGCTGAGGCCGTAGTCCTGCCGAACCCGCCCCGTACGACCGGATGGCTCGCAGCCAACGGCGTGGTCGGGCGAGGTCAAGCCCCTGGAGGGGGATCGCTTCCGGCGATCCTTTGTTAGCCTGGGTACGGCACCGACTCGATCCAAGCCCCCGGGCCCAACCTTCGTCGCTTAGAGCGACCACTTGCCGCGAGGCGAGCATGGCGGGTCGGTGTCATAGACGTTCACACAGGTCCGCGCCCCTCGGTCACCGAGGGGCGCGGACCTTTTTCGTACGCGGCTACGCTTCCCCGCATCCCGACAATCTCGTATGGTGGAAGTGTCTTTCCGAAATTTGTAGCTGGTTACCTTGTACTGGCTGGTAGGTGGGACGATCGGACAACAGGTCCTGCCGCACCCGGCGTGCAGCGGGACCCTGTGCGTACAGAAGAACCAGGGACAGAACAGAGGAACACGGCCATGGCAACGGCGCCCAGCGTCTCGTACTCGATGACGGTCCGCCTGGAAGTGCCCGCGAGCGGAACCGCGGTCTCCCAGCTCACCACCGCCGTGGAGTCTTCCGGCGGATCGGTCACCGGCCTCGACGTGACCGCCTCCGGTCACGAGAAGCTCCGTATCGACGTCACCATCGCCGCGACCTCCACCGCGCACGCCGACGAGATCGTCGGCAAGCTCCGGGGGATCGAGGGCGTCAGCCTCGGCAAGGTCTCCGACCGAACCTTCCTGATGCACCTCGGCGGCAAGATCGAGATGGCGTCCAAGCACCCCATCCGCAACCGCGACGACCTCTCGATGATCTACACCCCCGGCGTCGCCCGCGTGTGCATGGCCATCGCCGAGAACCCCGAGGACGCGCGCCGCCTCACCATCAAGCGCAACTCCGTCGCAGTCGTGACGGACGGCTCCGCCGTCCTGGGCCTCGGCAACATCGGCCCCATGGCCGCACTGCCCGTCATGGAGGGCAAGGCGGCCCTCTTCAAGCGGTTCGCCGGCATCGACGCGTGGCCGATCTGCCTGGACACCCAGGACACCGACGAGATCGTCTCCATCGTCAAGGCGATCGCCCCGGGCTTCGCCGGCATCAACCTCGAGGACATCTCCGCGCCGCGCTGCTTCGAGATCGAGGCCCGCCTGCGCGAGGCCCTCGACATCCCCGTCTTCCACGACGACCAGCACGGCACCGCCATCGTCGTCCTCGCCGCCCTCACCAACGCACTTCGCGTGGTGGGCAAGGCAGTTGGCGACGTCAAGGTCGTCATGTCGGGCGCCGGCGCGGCCGGTACGGCCATCCTCAAGCTGCTCCTCGCGGCCGGCGTCAAGAACGTCGTCAGCGCCGACATCCACGGTGTCGTGCACGCGGACCGCCCCGACCTGGTCGACGCGGACGCCGACTCCCCGCTGCGCTGGATCGCCGACAACACCAACCCCGAGGGCTACACGGGCACTCTGAAGGAGGCCGTGGTCGGCGCGGACGTGTTCGTCGGCGTCTCGGCCCCCAACGTGCTGTCCGGCGAGGACGTTGCCGCCATGGCGGAAGGCGCGATCGTGTTCGCGCTCGCGAACCCGGACCCCGAGGTGGACCCGGCCGTCGCGCGCCAGACCGCCGCCGTCGTGGCCACCGGCCGCTCCGACTTCCCGAACCAGATCAACAACGTGCTGGTCTTCCCGGGTGTCTTCCGCGGCCTTCTGGACGCCCAGTCCCGCACGGTGAACACGGACATGATGCTGGCCGCGGCGAGCGCGCTGGCGGACGTCGTCGGCGAGGACGAGCTGAACGCGAACTACATCATCCCGTCGGTCTTCAACGACAAGGTGGCCGGCGCGGTCGCCGGAGCCGTCCGCAAGGCCGCCTCGGCGACCTGACGCAGGGTCCGGTCGAAGCGGGTCCCGGCCAGGGCCCGACGGGCTCCGGCGCGGGGCGTGAGGGCCGCTGTGACGGCCCTCACGGCTTCCCGATCCCGGCGCGTCGCGAGATGCGGGCCCGCCGGGCCGCCTCTAGGGTTGCGGGGATGCCCGCGAGGTCCGCGGTCCGCATCCACCAAGTGCGGACGGAGCGTCACCGCGGCGTGACTGTGGCGCTTTTCGTGTGACCCTGGCGGGTGCCGGATTGGCTTTCCCGCCGCTGGTGGGGGCAGGATGCGTAACCGGGCGAGAGGGTCTGACGTTCAGACCCGGGTCCGGGGACTGTCCGAGGGCCCTGGCAGCATCGGCTTCGATCTCACGCCTCTAAGGCAAGTTGAACACGGGAGTACAACATGAACCGCAGTGAGCTGGTGGCCGCTCTGTCCGAGCGCGCCGAGGTGACCCGCAAGGACGCCGACGCCGTTCTGGCCGCGCTCGCCGAGACCGTCGGCGAGATTGTCGCCAAGGGCGACGAGAAGGTCACCATCCCCGGCTTCCTGACCTTCGAGCGCACCCACCGTGCCGCTCGCACCGCGCGCAACCCGCAGACCGGCGACCCCATCCAGATCCCGGCCGGGTTCAGCGTGAAGGTCTCCGCGGGCTCCAAGCTCAAGGAAGCCGCCAAGGGCAAGTAGTCCGCCCTTGTGCCGGGGGCCGCGCAGGCCCTCGGGACGGCAGCAGTACGCAGAGAAACGCCGAAGGGCGGCCACCCGGGTGGGTGGCCGCCCTTCGGCCTGTCCAGGGCCCCTTGCAGGGCCTTGACGGGGCATCTGCGGGCCTCTGCAGGGCCGGCGGCGCGATCTGCAGAGCCGGCGGCGCGGATCCGCAGGGCCGGCGGCGCGAGGTGCGGGCGCCACCCTCGGGGGCGCCCGCCTCGAACTCGCCCGGCGAAACGCCTCAGACGAGGTCGCCGCCCGGGAGCTCGACCTTGGCTCCCAGCTCCACGAGCTTCTCCATGAAGTTCTCGTAGCCGCGGTTGATGAGGTCGATGCCGTGGACCCGCGAGGTGCCCTCGGCGGCCAGAGCCGCGATCAGGTACGAGAACCCGCCGCGCAGGTCGGGGATGACCAGGTCGGCGCCCTGCAGCTTCGTCGGGCCGGAGACGACCGCCGAGTGCAGGAAGTTGCGCTGGCCGAAGCGGCAGGCGCTGCCGCCCAGGCACTCCCGGTACAGCTGGATGTGTGCACCCATCTGGTTGAGGGCCGAGGTGAATCCCAGCCGGGACTCGTAGACCGTCTCGTGGACGATCGAGAGGCCCGCGGCCTGGGTCAGGGCCACCACCAGCGGCTGCTGCCAGTCGGTCTGGAAACCGGGGTGCACGTCCGTCTCGAGCGCGATCGCCTTGAGCGGGCCGCCCGGGTGCCAGAAGCGGATGCCCTCGTCGTCGATCTCGAACGCGCCGCCGACACGGCGGAACGTGTTCAGGAAGGTCATCATCGAGCGCTGCTGCGCGCCGCGCACGTAGATGTTGCCGCCGGTCGCCAGCGCCGCGGAAGCCCAGGACGCGGCCTCCAGGCGGTCCGGGAGCGCCTTGTGGTTGTAGCCGCCGAGACGGTCCACACCGGTGATCCGGATGGTCCGGTCGGTGTCCATGGAGATGATGGCGCCCATCTTCTGCAGGACGCAGATGAGGTCCTCGATCTCCGGTTCCACCGCGGCGTTGCTGAGCTCGGTGACGCCCTCGGCCAGGACGGCCGTCAGCAGCACCTGTTCGGTCGAGCCGACCGAGGGGTAGGGCAGGCGGATCTTGCAGCCGCGGAGGCGCTGCGGGGCCTCCAGGTACTGGCCGCCCTCGCGCTTCTCGATGGTCGCGCCGAACTGGCGGAGCACGTCGAAGTGGAAGTCGATCGGCCGGCCGCCGATGTCGCAGCCGCCGAGGCCCGGGATGAAGGCGTGGCCGAGACGGTGCAGCAGCGGGCCGCAGAACAGGATCGGGATGCGCGACGAGCCCGCGTGCGCGTCGATGTCCGCAACGTTCGCGCTCTCGACGTGCGTCGGGTCGAGCACCAGCTCGCCCGGCTCCTCGCCGGGGCGCACGGTCACCCCGTGCAGCTGGAGCAGCCCGCGCACGACCCGGACGTCGCGGATGTCGGGAACGTTGCGGAGCCGGCTGGGTCCGCTGCCGAGCAGAGCGGCGACCATGGCCTTGGGCACGAGGTTCTTCGCACCGCGGACACGGATCTCGCCCTCGAGCGGGGTACCGCCATGGACAAGTAGTACGTCGTCTCTGTCTGTGCCGGTCATGAATCTCGCGTTCCGGAGAGGGGCTCCCCCGGCGAAGCCAGAGGAGGGTGGGCAGGGGGCCAGGGAAAAGGGTAAGGGGCACGACCCCCTTGTTCGTAAGGTCGACGCGGCCGTAGGACTGTCATGAATTAGCCACAACACCCTCAGTGCCCACCCCATGGCGGAGTGTCGCATTCCGCCCGTACCGGCCCCGCGCGCTCCTTCCTGCTGCGGTGCGCCCTGAGCTGCGTTCGATCCGATGCCTCCGCCCGCTCCCCCTGAAAGGCGAATGTGCGAGATCATGTCGGCATGACCGAGGTGTCCTCCCTCACAGGGCGGCTGCTCGTGGCCACCCCCGCCCTCGCGGATCCGAACTTCGACCGCGCGGTGGTGCTCCTGCTCGACCACGACGAACAGGGCTCGCTCGGCGTGGTCCTCAACCGGCCCACCCCCGTGGGCGTCGGCGACATCCTGCTGCCCTGGGCGACGCTGGCCGGCGATCCGGGGGTCGTCTTCCAGGGCGGCCCGGTGGGCCTGGACTCGGCCCTCGGGGTGGCGGTCATCCCGGGCGAGGAGGGGCCACTCGGATGGCGGCGCGTGTACGGGGCGATCGGCCTGGTCGACCTGGAGGCCCCGCCGGAGCTGCTGGCCGCGGCCCTCGGCTCGCTGCGGATCTTCGCCGGATACTCGGGCTGGGGCCCGGGCCAGCTGGAGGTCGAGCTCGGTGACGGCGCCTGGTACGTCGTCGAGTCGGAGCCGGGGGACGTGTCGTTCCCCGACCCGGAAAGGCTGTGGCGCGCGGTGCTGCGCCGCCAGCGCAGCGAGCTCGCGATGGTCGCCACCTATCCGGACGACCCGTCGCTCAACTGACCCGCGGCGGGATCGGTACCCTGGCTTTTATGAGCACTCTTGAGCCCGAGCGCGGGACTGGTACGGGGACCCTCGTAGAGCCGACGCCGCAGGTGTCCCACGGCGACGGCGACCACGAGCGCTTCGCCCACTACGTCCAGAAGGACAAGATCATGGCGAGCGCCCTCGACGGGACCCCCGTCGTCGCGCTCTGCGGCAAGGTCTGGGTGCCGGGCCGGGACCCGAAGAAGTACCCGGTCTGCCCCATGTGCAAGGAGATCTACGAGTCGATGGGTCCCGGCGGGGACAAGGACAAGGGCGGCAAGGACAAGTAGTCCTCGAGCAGTCCTTCGCTCCAGCCCGGCAGGACCGAGGCCCCCGATGCGCCGGTGCGCGTCCGGGGGCCTTTGCCGTCCCCGCGCCCTTTGCCGTGCCCGGGGCCAGGGCTAAGGTCGGCCGCAGCGCAGGCGCCACGCGCCATGCGAAACGCGCGTTGCGCATCGCGCAACGCCCGGACGGTGGAGGGGCCGAGGCCATGCCCGATTTGATTCCGGAGCCGCGGTACGCGCGATTCGCCCGCGACGCCGGCACGTGCGTGCTGGACGATCCGCTGCTCGACGTCGGCCCCGGCGCCGGGGGCACCGCCCGCTGGCTGCGCCGCGAGCTCGGCGCCGCCACCGGCTGGGAGCTGCCCGCGCCGGCGGCGGGGGAGTCGTACGGCGAGCGCGCGGTGATCCGGCTGGTGCTCCGCCCCGAGCTTGCGACGAGCGTCGGCGCCGAGTCGTACGAGCTGCACGTCACGCAACGGTGGGTGCTCCTCGAAGGCGCCGACCCGGCGGGCCTCTTCTACGCCGCCCAGACGCTGCGTCAGCTGCTCGGGCCCGAGGCCTGCCGGCGCGCCCCCACGGCGCCGGGCCGCGGCTGGCGGCTGCCGGTGGGAGACGTCCAGGACGGGCCCCGGTTCGGCTGGCGCGGGATGATGCTCGACGTGGCCCGGCACTTCATGCCGAAGGACGGGGTGCTGCGGTACATCGACCTGCTCGCCGCGCACAAGCTCAACGTGCTGCACCTGCACCTGACGGACGACCAGGGCTGGCGGCTCGAGATCAAGCGCCACCCGCGGCTCACCGGGGTCGGTGCGTGGCGGCCGCGCAGCCGCTGGGGGCACCGGGCCTCGCCGCTGTGGAACGAGACCCCGCACGGCGGCTTCTACACGCAGGACGACATCCGCGAGATCGTCGCGTACGCCGCCGAGCGGCACGTCCGGGTGGTCCCGGAGATCGACGTACCGGGGCACTCTCAGGCCGCGATCGCCGCGTACCCGGAGCTCGGCAACACCGACGTCGTGGACACCGGCGCGCTGGAGGTGTGGGACGACTGGGGGATCAACGAGAACGTGCTCGCGCCGACCGAGACCGTACTGCGCTTCTACGAGGGGGTCTTCGAGGAGCTGCTGGAGCTGTTCCCGGCGGACGTCTCGCCGTTCGTGCACGTGGGCGGCGACGAGTGCCCCAAGGGGCAGTGGCGGGCCTCGGCCCTCGCGCAGGAGCGGATCCGGGAGTTGGGGGCGGACGGCGAGGACGGGCTGCAGTCCTGGTTCATCCGGCACTTCGACGGCTGGCTCGCCGAGCGCGGGCGGCGGCTCATCGGATGGGACGAGATCCTGGAGGGCGGGCTCGCGCCGGGGGCCGCGGTGTCCTCGTGGCGCGGGTACGCGGGCGGGATCGCCGCCGCCGAGGCCGGGCACGACGTGGTGATGTGCCCGGAGCAGCAGGTGTACCTGGACCACCGTCAGGCGGGCGGCCCCGACGAGCCGGTGCCGATCGGGTACGTGCGTTCGCTGGAGGACGTGTACCGCTTTGAACCGGTGCCGCCGAAGCTGTCCGCGCAGGCCGCGGCCCATGTGCTGGGCGCGCAGGCCAACGTGTGGACCGAGGTGATGGAGAACCAGGCCCGGGTCGACTACCAGGTGTTCCCCCGGCTGGCGGCCTTCGCGGAGGTGGTGTGGTCACGGCTGCCGGAGCCGGCGGAGCGGGACTACCCGGGCTTCGAGGCCCGGATGGACGGCCACTACCGGCGGCTGGACGCGCTGGGCGTCGACTACCGGCCGCCGGGCGGGCCGTTGCCGTGGCAGCGGCGGCCCGGGGTGCTCGGGCGTCCGATCGAAGGGGAGCCCCCGAACGTGTGATGCGGGTGGGGGCGGGCGGGGACCGGTGGCCGGAACCGTTCCGCGCCGTTGCGTGCCCTTCCGCGCGCCTGCCGTGCCCTCGCACGCCCCTGGCGCGTCGGCTGCGGGGGTCTCGTGTGGTCGCGCGGGGTGTCCAGGGGGCCGCGGCCGGCCGTGGGCGGCGGTCGGCGGCTGCGGGCCGTCGTGTGCGGCCTTCCGGACGGTTCGGCACTGTTCGGAATCCTTCGGACTTCTGTGGAACTCTCGCGGCTTCCGGGACGTCCTTCGTCCTTGGGGGTTGTCGGGAACTCTTGCTCGATTTCGGTGTATTCGGCGAATACTTCCGATTCGGTTGATTCGGTGGATACGGGGGAAACCGGACGGCCGGGAGCTTCAGGGGGCGCCCGCCGGACCCTCGCGCCGGGTGGTGGGGAAGATGTGCCAGAGTTGCCACGTCCCGGCGGTGAGCACGTACCGTACGGCGGACAGGCGTGAGCGCCGGGACCGGGACATCGGGAAGGGGCAGCTGGGTTGACCACGCACGCACCGCATGCACTGCATTCATCTCAGGGGCCGCAGGCGGCGCAGTCCGTGACGCTGCCGGCCTCGCTCGACGAGGCCGTGGCGGCGCTCGCCGCCATGCCCGCTGCCGTGCCCGTCGCCGG
This sequence comes from Streptomyces sp. R33, assembly GCF_041200175.1. Classification (NCBI taxonomy): domain Bacteria; kingdom Bacillati; phylum Actinomycetota; class Actinomycetes; order Kitasatosporales; family Streptomycetaceae; genus Streptomyces; species Streptomyces sp. R33. The sequence goes on from NZ_CP165727.1 coordinate 5,371,288, forward strand.
CGGCACCGACCTCATGGCCGCCGTCAACGCCGGGCTGCTGCGGCCCGCCGCGCTGGTGGGCCTGGGCCGGATCAACGAGATCCGCGGCTGGCAGTACCAGGACGGGCACGCCCTGCTCGGCGCCGGGCTCACCCACGCGCGGATGGGACGGCCGGATTTCGCCGCTCTGATCCCCGCGCTGGCCGCGGCCGCGCGCGCCGCCGGGCCGCCGCAGATCCGCAACGCCGGCACCCTCGGCGGCAACATCGCCACCGCTGCGCCGACGGGCGACGCACTGCCCGTACTGGCCGCGCTGGAGGCGATCCTCGTCATCCACGGCCCGGGCGGCTCGCGCAGGGAGATCCCGGTCTCGCACCTGCTGGCCGGCCGCGAGATGCTGCGGCCCGGCGAGCTGATCGGTTTCGTACGGGTGCCGCTGCTGCACGCGCCGCAGGTCTTCCTGAAGGCCACGGGCCGTACGGGGCCGGGGCGCGCCGTGGCGTCCGTGGGGCTCGTACTGGACCCGGCGCGCCGGGGTGTGCGCTGTGCCATCGGCGCGGTCGCCCCGATGCCGCTGCGGCCGCTGGAGGCCGAGCAGTGGGTGGCCTCGCTGATCGACTGGGACGGGGAGCGGACCCTGGCCCCCGAGGCGCTGGAGGCCTTCGGCGAGTACGTCGCGGCCGCCTGCGTGCCCGACCAGGGGGAACCGGTGGCTCCCGGCGTACTGCATCTGCGGCGGACGGTGGCCGTACTGGCACGGAGGGCCCTGGGGAGGGCGCTGACCTCATGAGTGAGAACGAGAACGTGAGCGGAACGACGGGGGACGCGGGACCGGCAGGGCCCGCGGGCCGGACCGGCGACGGCTGGGGCTGGGAGCCGGTGCCGCAGGGCGGCGAGTACGACTCCGACGCGACGGCCTTCGTGAAACTGCCGCAGGACATGCTGGACGCGCTGGGCACCGGTGAGCCGCTCGCGGCACCCGGCCACGGCTACGTGCCGCCGCCGATGATCGTGCCGCTGGGCTCCGCCAGTGCCGATCCGGCGGCCACGGGGACGTGGACGATTCCGGTCCAGTGGCCGGACGCGGGGACGACGCCCCAGGGCGGTACGGGGTCCGGCGGTTCCGCTGCCGCGGGCGCGGCTGCGCCCGCGCCGGTCGGCGGGCCGATCCCGGCCTCGATCCCGATTCCGGCGTCGGTGGCTGCGGCGTTCGCGGATCAGGGGCAGGGCCAGGGGCAGGTTTCGGGCCACGGCCAGGAGCTCGGGCAGGGCCAGGCCCACGGCCACGCCGCCCAGGGCCGGGCCGCGGGCCACGGTCCGGCTTCGGCCGAGGCCGGCCACGATCCCGGTGCGACCGCCGAGTGGCGGTTCCCGGAGGCCGTGCAGGACTCCGAGCCGGTGACCACCGGCCAGTGGACCCTTCCGGAAATCCCCGAGGAGACGGGCGAGTTCCGGCGGAGCGGGCTGGAGGCCGACTGGAGCCAGGCTCCGGCGACGCTGCCGGGCGGCGCGGCTGCCCCGTGGGCGACCCACCCCGACTTCGAGGCGGCGGCAGCCGGGCGTCCGGACGCCCTTGCGGGTTCCGTTCCGGGTGCCGTTCCCGGTGCCGTTCCGGATGCGCTTCCCGGTGCCGGGATGAGCTCGGGCGTGCTGCCCGAGGCGCGTGCGGACGCGATCGACGCGGGTACCTCGGGCGCGGGCCTGCGGCGGCTCGGCGGCCCCGGGGTCGGTGGCCCCGGGCGCGGTCCGAGGGTGCTGGGCGGGCCCGGCGTGGGCACGCTCCCGGAGGGGGAGCTGGCACATCCGGCTCCGCACGACGTAGAGGCCGCCCACGGCCCGGCGGCGACGCCGGTCACGGCGGAGCGGCCGCATCCGGGGGCGGAGGCCCCCGAGCTGCCGGCGGTGGCTGCGGCTGCCGACGCGGCCGGGGCCGCGGAGCGGGAGCGCGAGGTGAGCGCCGTCGCGGCGGCGGAGTACGCCCTCGCGGGTGGTCCGGGCGCAGACGGCATGGGTGGTACCGGCGGCTTCGCGGAGCCGGGGGACACGAACGGGCACGGTTTCACGGCATCCGGCCACGGCGCCGCCGGGGCGGAGCCCGGGCCGGCCGGTGAGCACGGTGAGCACGGGTTCACGGCGGAGCCCGCCGGCACGGACGGGCGCGGCTTCGAGTTCGGTGCTGGTGCTGGTGCTGGTGCTGGTGGCGCTGGCGGTGGCGGGCTGGGCGAAGCCGCCGGGGGGGTTTCGCAGGCCGCGGCGGTCGGGGGCCCGGGCTCGGGCTCTGGCGAAGCCGGGGCTGCGGGCGCGCCGGGTGCGGACACCGCCGACAGCGCTGTGGCAGCGCCGGATGCGGGATCGGCCGGAGGTTTTCCGTCCGAGGGGCCGACGTACGAAGAAGGAGCGACTGCCGAGGCCGTCGCCCATCACGAGCACCCGCTGGCTTCCTACGTCCTGCGCGTCAACGGCGCCGACCGGCCCGTCACCGGTGCGTGGATCGGCGAGTCCCTGCTCTACGTGCTGCGCGAGCGCCTCGGCCTCGCCGGCGCCAAGGACGGCTGCTCGCAGGGCGAATGCGGTGCGTGCGCGGTGCAGGTCGACGGCCGGCTCGTGGCCTCCTGCCTGGTCCCGGCCGCGACGGCGGCGAGCAGCGAGGTCCGCACCGTGGAGGGGCTCGCCAGCGGCGGGGAACTTTCGGACGTGCAGCAGGCGTTGTGCAGGTCGGGTGCGGTGCAGTGCGGGTTCTGCGTGCCCGGCATGGCCATGACCATCCACGACCTGCTGGAGGGCAACCACGCCCCCAGCGAGCTGGAGACCCGGCAGGCCCTGTGCGGGAACCTGTGCCGCTGCTCCGGCTACAAGGGCGTCATCGAGGCCGTCCGCGAGGTCGTCGCGGAGCGCGAGGCGACGGCTGCGGGCGACGCGCCTGCGGCTGCGGCCGGGAACGGGGCCGCTCACGGGTCCGGTCCCGGGAACGGCCCGGAGGCGCGCATCCCGCACCAGGCGCCGCCCGGCGAGGGCGGGATCCACCACCACGGAGGCATGGCGTGAGCGGGCACGACGCGGCCACGGCAACGGCGACGGTAACGGTCTCCACGAGCGCTTCGGCCGCCGCGCCGCCCGAGGCGGGCGAGCACGAGGTACCGCGCGGAATCGGAGCCTCCGTACCGGCCGCCGACACGCGCGCCAAGAGCGAGGGCACCTTCCCGTACGCCGCCGACCTGTGGGCCGAGGGCCTGCTCTGGGCCGCCGTCCTGCGCTCCCCGCACGCCCACGCCCGCATCCTCTCCGTCGACACCTCCGCGGCCGCCGCCATGCCCGGCGTGCGCGCCGTCGTCACCCACGCCGACGTCCCCGGCGCGACCACGCACGGCCGCCGGATCGCCGACCGGCCCGTATTCGCCCACGACGTCGTACGCCACCACGGCGAGCCCATCGCCGCCGTCGCCGCCGACCACCCGGACACCGCCCGCCTCGCGGCCGCCGCGATCGCCGTCGAGTACGAGCTGCTCGACGCGGTCACGGACCCCGAGCAGTCCTTCGGGGCCCCCGCCCTGCACCCCGACGGCAACCTGATCCGGCACATCCCGCTGCGCTACGGCGACCCGGAGGCCACCGGCGAGGTCGTCGTCGAGGGCCTGTACCGGATCGGCCGCCAGGACCCCGCGCCCATCGGCGCCGAGGCCGGGCTGGCCGTGCCGCGGCCCGACGGCGGCGTGGAGATCTACACCGCCTCCACCGACCCGCACCTGGACCGCGACCTCGCGGCGGCGTGCTTCGGCCTCGAACCCGACCGGGTGCGGGTCGTGGTGACCGGCGTCCCCGGCGCGACCGCCGACCGCGAGGACGCGGCGTTCCAGCTGCCGCTGGGCCTGCTGGCCCTGCGCACCGGCCACCCGGTGAAGCTGGCCGCGACCCGCGAGGAGTCCTTCCTCGGCCACACCCACCGCCACCCGACGCTGCTGCGCTACCGCCACCACGCGGACGCGGACGGCCGCCTGGTCAAGGTCGAGGCCCAGATCCTGATGGACGCGGGCGCGTACGCGGACTCGTCCTCCGAATCGCTGGCCGCGGCGGTGGCGTTCGCGTGCGGCCCGTACGTGGTCCCGCACGCCTTCGTGGAAGGCTGGGCGGTCCGTACGAACAACCCGCCGTCGGGCCACGTACGGGGCGAGGGCGCGATGCAGGTCTGCGCCGCGTACGAGGGCCAGATGGACAAACTGGCCGCGGCCCTCGGCATCGACGGCGCGGAACTGCGCCTGCGCAACGTCCTGGCGACCGGCGACCTGCTCCCGACGGGCCAGACGGTCACCTGCCCGGCGCCCGTGGCCGAACTCCTGCGCGCGGTCCGCGATCACGAACTCCCCTCCCTCCCGAAGGACACCCCGGAGGAGGACTGGCTGCTGCCGGGCGGCCCGGAGGGCGCGGGCGAGCCGGGCGCGGTGCGGCGCGGGGTCGGGTACGGCGTGGGCATGGTCCACATGCTCGGCGCGGAGGGAACGGACGAGGTCTCGACGGCGACGGTCAAGGTCGTCAACGGCTCGGCGACGGTCATCTGTGCGGCGGTGGACACTGGCCAGGGCTTCTCCACCCTCGCGCGCCAGATCGTCCAGGAGACGCTGGGCGTGGACGAGGTGGTGACGGCCCCGGTCGACACCGACCAGCCGCCGGCGGGCCCGGCGGCGCACGGCCGCCACACGTGGGTGAGCGGAGGCGCGGTGGAGCGGGCGGCCAAGATGGTCCGCACCCAGCTCCTCCAGCCGATGGCCCACAAGCTGGGCATGTCGACGGAACTCCTCCAGATCCAGGACGGCCGGATCACGTCGTACGACGGCGCGTTCTCGATGTCGGTCGCGGAAGCCATCGCGGGCAAGGAACTCTGGGCGACGGCCCAGTGCCGCCCCCACCCGACGGAGCCCCTGGACGGCGACGGCCAGGGCGACGCCTTCGTGGGCCTGGCCTTCTGCGCGATCCGCGCGGTGGTGGACGTGGACATCGAGCTGGGCTCGGTACGGGTGGTGGAGCTGGCGGTGGCCCAGGACGTGGGCCGCATCCTCAACCCCCGCCAGCTGGAGGCCCGTATCGAAGCGGGCGTCACGCAGGGCGTGGGCGCGGCGCTGACGGAGAACCTCCGCTCGGCCTCGGGCCTGATCCGCCACCCCGACCTGACGGGCTATGCGCTGCCGACGTCGCTGGACGCCCCGGTGGTACGCATCGTCAAACTGGTCGAAGAGCGGGACGTGGTGGCCCCGTTCGGGGCGAAGGCGGCCAGTGCGATCCCTGTGGTCACGGCCCCGGCGGCGGTAGCCTCGGCGGTACGTTCGGCCACGGGCCGCCCGGTCAACAGGCTCCCGATCCGCCCCTCGGCGGCGGTCGCGGCGCCCAACTCATGACCGTGTGACCCCCATTGCACGTGCAACCCCGAGCTTGGGACTGTCGGAACCGGTCGCTAGAGTGATCGGTAAGACGTAGTACGCGCGCGTGCGAACGGGTGCGAACGGGGACGGGGAGCGGCGGAAACGCTGCGACCACGGGGATTTCGGGGAGTCGGGGAGGCCATCGTGGCAGAGGAGAACGCGCCGGGCGGGCTGGCGGGGCTTGGTGGCCTCAATTCGGGCCTGGCGGATGCGATCAGGAGGCAGGCGGCCTCACAGCAGGCCGCGGCCGACCTGAAGATCGAGCACGACACGCTGTCGGAGTACCAGAAGATGGTCGATGACCTCCTGGACGACCTCACGGGCTCGGCTGCGGACCACAAGAAGCTGGCTACCAACACCCTGCCGGCAGCCAAGCTCGGCTCGGGCTTCCCGGAGGCGGACGCTCTCTTCAAGTCGTACACGACGGTCGTCTCGGAGCTGGAGAAGCTCTCGAAGGGCCTGGCGGGGCTGATCGAGGCCATGGGGATCGCGATCTTGATGGCGGGCAAGGGCTACAGCGGTGTGGACGAGGACACGCAGCGACGTATGGCGGCCATCGCCAAGAAGGCGAAGGAAGAGTACGTGCCGGAGCGCGACCCGTATGTGGAGGAGCAGCGCAAGCTGGCGGCGTCGAAGCACCCTGGCCCCGAGACTCCTGGCACCGGTGGCAACGCGAAGGGGGGTAACTACTGATGGCAACGAATTTTGAGGGCTACTCGCACCAGAAGCTGCGCGAGATGAGGGCCTCGCTGGACCCGACAGCGGTCAAGGACCGCGCCGACCGCCTGCAGAAGGCGTCCGAGGACATCGCGAAGATCGCGGAGAAGCTCAAGAACCACCGCGTCACCGGCTGGGAAGGTGAAGCGGCCACGGCCTTCCAGGAATGGGTGGGCCGGGCCGGCAACGCGACGCTCCGGCTGAGCGAGTACAGCGCGACGGGCGCCAAGTGGATGGGTGACACCGTCCAGAAGATGATCGAGGCGCGGGACATGCCCGCCTACGACACGAAGTCCGCCGAGAACCTGGAAGCGGCGCGCAAGGCGCACAACGACCCGGATGCGCAGCAAATTGCCAGCCAGGAGCGGAGCAAGCTCGACGCGGATCACCGCGAGTCGATCAGGTTGATGAACAACCTGGCGCAGTCGTACGAGCTGTCGTACGGCGAGATGAACAAGGCGGAGATTCCTACGTTTCCGCCGCCGCCGGGGAACTTCGTGCCGCCACATGTCTATGAAAGCGAGGACATGGCGCGGCCTGGATCCGGCGGAGGCGTTGGGTCCGTCGGATCCTCGCACTCATACGCGCCCGCGGGCCATGAGGCCCCCTCGAACGAGCCTGGTTTGGTGCCGGGCCACCAGCCGACTGCGGACGTAACTCTGCCCCAGACGACGGGGCCGACGCACGTGCCCGGGATCCCGGACCGCAACGTGGACGTGGACCTCGACCACGTTTCGACCCTGCCGCCACCCACGACGACCTTGCCCCCGACGACGGGCACACCGGTCCCCAACCTCCCGGTGGGCCCCGGACCGGGCCCCATCGCTCCCATCCCGCCCGTGGCGCTCCCGCCGATCACCGGGAAGACGGGTCCCGGCCTCGGGCCCGGTCAGCTCCCGAGTCTCGGTCCCGGCGGTAACGGCCTCAGCAAGGTCAACCCGATCGCCGGCCTGCCCCCGCGGGATTCCGGCATCATGGGCGGCCGCCAAGTGCCGACCAGCGGCCCCAACCCGGGTATCCCGCGCGGTACGGTCATCGGCACCGAGGGGACGCAGACGGGCCGAGGCGTGATGGGCGGCGGTCCCCACGGTGGTGGCGGTGGCCACGTCGGCGGCGTGAGCGGTTCCCCGGCGGCTCGTCGGCTGGCCTCGGAGCCGGGCGGCATCGTGGGCGGCCGTCAGTCTGTGGCAGGCGGACGCATGGCCACCGGTGGGCAGCCGTTCACCCAGGGCGGCTCGGGTCTCGTGCGCAACGGCGGCGGTGCCATGGGCCACGCGGGTGCGGGTACGCATGCTCCGGGCAGGCGACGTGAGGACCAGGGCGGCGAACGCCCCGACTACCTGGTCGAAGACGAAGAGACCTGGCAGGGCGACCGTCGTGTTGCTCCGCCGGTGATCGACTGAGCAGAACGGACGTTGTACGAGATGCACATGCGTAAGGCGACCGCGGCCCTGGTGGGCCTGCTGCTGGCCGGGGTCGCCGCGACCCCGGCCCATGCGGAGACCATTCGCTCGCAGCAATGGCATCTCGACACGATGAAAGCCGAAGACATCTGGAAGATCAGCACCGGTAAAGGCGTCAACGTTGCGGTGATCGATAGCGGTGTCGACCAGATCCCGGAGCTCGCGGGCCAGGTCCTACCGGGCAAGAATTTTCCTGCTGGGGATGTAGAGACTGGCCGAGACAACGATTACAACGGGCACGGCACCGGTGTCTCTTCCATGATCGCCGCAACTGGAAAGCACCCGACTGGCGATGGAGCATACGGTCTTGCGCCCGGGGCTAAGATCCTCCCGATCCGGGTGGGCAGCGTGCAGGAGGGGCTGAGCACCCCCTCCTGGGTCGATGCCATTCGGTATGCGGCTGATTCCGACGCCAAGGTCATCAATATCTCCCTGGCCATTGCCGGTACGCCGAAAGACGATGAAGCCCGTCGTGAAGCAGTGAAGTATGCGCTTTCCAAGGGGAAGCTGATCTTTGCCGGTGCCGGTAATGACGGGGATACGGTCAACGGGGTCATGTATCCCGCCGCAACCCCCGGAGTAGTGGCGGTCGGTGCGGTGGACGCCAAGGGCGAGCCGACGAAGGAATCCCAGCACGGCCCGCAGATCGATATGGCTGCCCCGGGCATGGACATCGTCACCGCATGCAAGGGCAAGTCAGGGCTGTGTAAGACCCACGGCACCAGCGACGCGACCGCCCTCGCCTCCGCCTCCGCCGCCCTCCTCTGGTCCGCACACCCGAACTGGACCAACAACCAGGTCCTCCGCGTCCTCCTGAACACCGCCGGCAAGCCGTCTGACGGCGCTCAGCGCAACGACTACATCGGCTACGGCATCGTCCGGCCTCGAATCGCCGTGCCCACCCCCGGCGACCCCGGTCCGGCGGATGTCTTCCCGCTGCCCGACCTGGCGGCGGCGGACGGGAAGAACTCGCCCGCCCCGTCGGCCGACGGCAAGAAGCCCGAGTCCAGTGCGCCCCAGGCGGAAGCCAAGAAGGACGGCGGCAGCAGCATTCTCTGGATCGGGCTTGCCCTGGGGGCATGCGTCCTCATCGGGGGCGCCGTCACGGCGGTCGTAATCCGGCGTAGAAACGCCTGACGGCGTCAGATGCGGAGGCGCGGGACGACCTCGGTCTTGGTGGGTCTCCCACCGGCCGGGGGCGCCGCGCTCCCGGCCGCCCGCGCCGAGACGGTTCGGCCCTTCGCGGTGGACCCCATCGGTGGGCCGGCTCCGAGCGGCCAAGTAACCCCGTCGGCTGCGGAGCAGTACGCCCCGCCCACCGCGCTGTCCGCCCCCGGCGACCCGTTCCGGCGGACATCGTCGAGGCGACAGCAACGTCATCCGCCTCACCAGCCCCGGCCGACGCAAACCGGCCCCCGCATCCGCACCCCGTGTACGGAACCGGACAGACACCAGCAGGCTCCTTCCCCCGGCCGTCCCCGGGATGGGAGCCTGCCTGCTCAACGCCGGAGCCGTAACCATGAGCACAGTTCAACGTGTTAGACGCTGATGTGACACAAGGAGAAAAGCACGCGATGTCGTTCGACGAGGAATGGTCCACCGCGCGCGCCACCGCCGCGGCCAGCGTTTCGATGCGGCTCAACCACGTCCCCACCGACCCCGGCGGTGGTGGGACCGGCGGCGGTGATCTCGAGATCAACCAGGACCACATCGGCGCCATCGGAACCGAGGCCTTCCAGCTCCACGAGCGGCTGTCCACCGATGGCAAGCACGCCGCCACGGCGACCGCCGAGGCTGCCGGTGCGCTCTCCAAGGAGAACTTCGCCAGCGGAGCCGCCCTGCTCAAGCTGAACACGCGCTGGGAGAGCCAGTTGAAGACCCTCATCGCGGCCTGCGCGAACATCTCTAACGGCCTGAACTACTCCGTCTCCTCCCACAACAAGGAGGAGAAGAACCTGTACGCCGAGTTCACGGCCTCCAAGATCGACCAGCTCCTCAAGTAGCGGCCGCACAGGGCGTGCAGGAAAGGCGCAGGACAAGTGCTGACGTACGAGAACGTGATGAACGCTCCCCTGGACAAGCTCCGGACCGCGATCACTGACTGGGGCGCGATGGTCACGAAGCTGGAGGAGCTGGCCGAGTCCGCCCGCAACGGGATGAAGGCCAAGGCCGACAAGGCGGAGTGGAGCGGGGTCACCGCCGGGGTGGCCAGGCCGTTCATCGACAAGACGGCCAAGGAGTTCGACGACGCGGCCAAGGAGGCCAAGGGCATCCACCTGCTCCTGACCGACGGGCACGCCACGTTCAAGGCCGCCCAGGACCAGATCAGGAAGCTGATCGACGAGGCCCCGGCGGCCGGCTTCCGGATCGACGAGTCCGGGCGGGTCAGCGCCGTCCCGCTCGCCGACCCGAAGGACCAGTACGCCGCGCAGCACGACCCGGACTACCAGGAGTCCCTCCGCAAGAACCGCGGTCTGTGGCAGGAGCGGGTCAACCGGGCGGTCGAGGACGCGCAGGACGCCGACGACTCGCTGGTCCGCGCCCTCCAGGCCAATCTCGCCGACGACCACGACTTCAGCGCGCCGAAATACACCACCCTCGACGCGGAGCAGGTCGACCGCGCCGCCGATCTGATGAAGAAGGTCACCGGCGAGGGCGGCACGGCGCGTAATCCTGAGGCGTTGCGCGAGTTGGAGGACCTGCTCGACGACAACCGCAACGACCCCGAGTTCGCGACCGGCTTCTACCGCCAGGTGGGTCCCGAGGGCACCCTCCAGGCGTACTCGAGGATGTCGCTGGATGCGACCGGCCTCGGCCCGGCCGGCCTGGACCGCGCACTCATGGTCGGCAACATCCAGAGCGACCTTGGCGCGATGCTGGGCCTGGCGACCCACAAGGACGTCCCGAACCACCTCGACGCCGCGTGGACGACCCAGCTGATGAAGGCGGGCCGCAAGGAGATGGACGTCGGCCTGATGACGAACGTCTACGGCTACCAGGCGCTGGGGGCCCTGCTGCGCGAGGGGACGTACGACAAGGAGTTCCTGACCTCGGTCGGCCGCGACATGGTCGCCATGGATCGGCAGAATCCGAAGGTGTGGGAGCACGGTGCGCCGTTCGACCCGAAGCTGACCCTCAACCACGGGGCGGAGGGCGGCAGGGGCTTCTACCCGCTGACAGGTCTCATGGAGGCGTTGAACCACAACCCGGAGGCCGCGACCGCCTTCTTCAACGAGCCGGTACGTGAGGACAGTAACGGGGACGGCATCGTCACGAAGGACGACAAGACGGTCGGCGGGCAGCACGGCAAGGCACAGGGCATGGTCGACTACATGCTCGACAAGAAGCCGTACGTGGACGGCTTCGACATGTCGAGGACCAGCAGTCTCCACCCGGCTCAGGATGCGCTCGGCAATGCCCTGGAAGCGGCCGTCTCGGGCCGGGTGACCGGCGACGAGGACGCGAAGCCGGTACCGCACACCAAGGAGATGGCCGCCGTCATGGAACGGGTCGTCGAGAAGATCGGGGACAAGCCCGAGCTGGTCACCGGGAAGCCCGGCGAGGACGGCAGCGACCCGTTGAAGGGGCTGTCAGGCCACTTCGGTCAGATGGCGGCCGAGTATATGCCCGACATCCAGGCCTCGGCGGAGAACGGCAGCGGGATGATCAAGGCCAACGGTGAGATGGCCGACTTCCACAAAGCCGACATGGCGGCGTTCATCGGCGCGGTGGGCCGGGACCCGGACGCGTACGGCGCGATCACCAACTCCCAGCGGGCCTTCACGACCACGCTCATCAACGACGTCATCGCGCATCGCAGTGAATACGACGATGTCGACGCGGCGATCAAGAGTGCCGTACACCCGGGCGGTCAGATCGCGGGCATCCTGTCCGAGGCCAGGGCCGAGGGCACGTTCGGCGAGAACGCCCACACGAAGGAAGAGTACGTAAAGGGCGTCGAGGACAACGCCAAGTGGGTCAACCGCGCCATCAGTGCGGCAGGCGGCAAGTACCTGGAGATGGTCCCCCTGGCCGGGGACGTCGTGGAGTGGCTCCAGGAGGACATCACGGAAGGCGTGGTCGAGCGGGCGACGAAGGACAAGGCTGAGAAGATCGGCGAGATCGACCACAAGGCGGTGATCGACTACACGGACGCCCAGAGGGAGGCCGGGTTGTCGGCAGCGCAGTCGGTCCGGAAGGCCGCCGAGGGAACCGGCATGACCCAGCGGACCATCGACGCCCTCGCTGGAGTCGCGTCGACCGAGACTGCGAACGCCCATGCCGTCGGCCGAGGCCAGGTCGCGACGTCCAACGGAGGTTCCTGATGCCTGTCCATCGGTCCGCCCTTGTGCTGGCGGCGGCCGCCCCCGTAGCCCTGGCCGCACTGACCGGCTGCTCCGAGGGGACCGAAACGGCTGCCTCGAAGCTGCCCGAGCGCACTTGCTTCGGAGTGTTCTCCCGATCCGACCTGGGGCCCTTGGTGGGCAACGGCGAGCAGGTGAAGGAGTCGGGACCGGCCGACATGCGGCTGACCGCGGTGCGCCGGGGCGCCACGTGCAGCGTCGATGTGGACGGCAAAGATCGGTTCCTGGCCTCGGCGACGCGCCAGCCGTTGGAGCAGAGCTTCTTCTGGAACACCGAGCTGATCAAGCCGGCGGCGGATCCGCTGCCGTTGGGCGACAAGGGCATCGTGTACAACACGGGGGCTCGGGTACTCCTCGTCTGCAAGGGGAGCGACGAGCCCTTTCAGGTCGAGCTGTCGCTCAGCGGATCCACCGACCAAGTCGAGAAGGGCGGATCCCGCCCGTTGTTCACCCGGCTCATGACGAAGTTCGTCGAGGCGGGCAAGCAGCAGACCCAGTGCGCGAGCTAGCCGACACCGCGGGACGGAAGAGAGAAGGCCGCTCAGAACACTCCTGAGCGGCCTTCGGAGAAGCCGTGGCGGGGATCGAACCCGCGTAACTCGCTTTGCAGGCGAGTCCCTCAACCACTCGGGCACACGGCTGTGGGGTGGTTACGGGTATGACCGTACGAGGGGTTCCGAGGGGCGGGAAGAGGGGCGTGGGGGCTGCAACGTGACTGCCATGCTGCGTTCATGGGCCGTGGGGGCCTAGACGAGTAAGTCCGAAGTGCTGGTCAGTGGTCGTAGGCGATGAGTGACCTGGTTAACGGTGTTCCGTTGGCCCGGTTGTGCCAGATCGCCGCGGTCAGGGCCAGGATCCGTTGCCCGACGCGGGCCAGGACTCCGGCTGGGGTCCTGGCTCCGTGGCGTTCGAGGTCGAGCTGGCCCTTGAGGGTGTCGTTGACCGACTCGATCAGCTGGCGGACCGGCTTGAGCAGGTGCTCGCCGGGCCGCGGTGTGCGGTTGCGGTAGCTGGGCCGGAGCAGGGTCAGGCCGTGGTCGGTCATGAAGGCGTCGAGGTGCTTGGAGACGTAGCCCTTGTCGCCGATGACGGTCTGCCCGGGGTGGGTGGCCAGCAGATCGGCGTCCTGGGTGAGCATGGCGGCCAGGACTTCCCGCTCGTCCGTTTTCGGGTTGGCCAGGGCCCAGGCGACCGGGAGTCCGCCGGGGGTGCAGAGCAGGTGCAGGCGAAGACCCCAGAAGAACCGCGAGTGCGAGGGGCAGTAGGAGTAGGCGGCCCAGCCGGCCAGGTCGGACCGCTTGACGGTGGGCCGGGACCGGGCGCACTCCACCGGGGTGGAGTCCACGGGGCCTTGACCCCGGATTTTGAACACGTCTATGCGGCTTGGGCCAGGGTAGTTGCTGCTGGTCGGAGGGTGTTCTCGTAGGCGATCGGAGACCGCTGACCGAGGCGGGAGTGCCGGCGCCGGGTGTTGTAACGGGTCAGCCAGCGGAAGGCGTCGAGCCTGGCCTCACGCTCGCTCGACCAGGCCTTCCGGCCTTTGAGCGTCTCCCTCTTGAAGGCGGCGTTGAAGCTTTCCGCGGCGGCGTTGTCCGCGCTGGACCCGATCGCGCCCATGCTCTGCAGGACCCCTGCTGACCTGCAGGCTTCAGCGAAGGCCCTACTCGTATATTGCTTGGACTCAACCGGTCGTTGCAACACTGGTCTGTTGGAGCAACAGTAGCTGCTCGTTGAATGCTTCGGCCGGGGTCTTCCAACCGAGTGTCTTGCGTGGCCTGGTGTTCAGTGTGTGGGCGACGGCTTCGATTTCTTCGGCGGACCAGCGCGAGAGGTCGGTGCCCTTCGGGAAGTACTGGCGCAGGAGTCCGTTCGTGTTCTCGTTCGTGCCTCGCTGCCATGGGCTGTGGGGATCGGCGAAGAATACGGGGATGCCGGTCTCGATGCGGAACTGCGCGTGTGCCGACATTTCCTTGCCGCGGTCCCATGTCACGGACCGTGTCAGCTGCTCGGGCAGCGTCGACATAGTGTTGGCGAGTGCCTTCTTCATGGAGATCGCTCCGTAGCCGGCCAGCGCGGGGCCGTTCTTCGTTCGAGGGATCGTGCCGTATCCGTCCTCGCGGGGCAGATGGACTAGCATCGTGAACCGGGTCGACCGCTCGACCACGGTGCCGATCGCGGAACGCTCCAGCCCGATGATCAAATCACCTTCCCAGTGACCGGGAACAGCACGGTCCTCGGCCTCGGCGGGCCTTTCGCTGATCAACGCTTCCGGCGTGACGTGCGCCCAAGTCTTCCGCCGTGATCGCGCTCGCGGCACACGCAGAGCGCGACCGGTCCGAAGACACAGGATGAGCTCGCGTTTCAGCGCTCCGCGGCCCTGAATGTAGAGGGCCTGATAGATCGCCTCGTGGCTGATGCGCATGGACTCATCATCCGGGAAGTCAACCTTGATCCGGTTCGCGACCTGCTCCGGACTCCATGCCTGGACCCACGCCCGATCCTTGCGATGTGGCTTGTTCCGTCCCGTCCACTCGCCTGTCGCGGGACCCGCGATCGCCCTGCCGCGTGACGTGCTGATCTGACCGGACAGCCGCTCGTGGACGTAAGCGTGCAACCGCGGGTTGGCAACCAGCTTCGCCGTTTTCGGCCGGCGCGCGGCCATGTCGGCCTTCCACTGGGCGACTGATGCCCGATAGTCACTCCTGCCGCCTCTGGTGGCCGCGTTGCGCCGCAGTTCACGGGAAATCGTTCCCGGATCACGACCGACGTCTCGAGCGATCTGGCGAACTCCCTTGCCCTGGGCTTTGAGGAGCGCGATTTCCTCCCGCTCACGAAACGACAGGTACCTGCCCGAACAGGGCTTCGTATCGAACGGCCGCATACCGCCACACTGGCGGAACCAGCGCGTCGCGACCGCCGGCGCCACGCCGACAATGCCCGCGGCCTCCTCGGCAAGGAGGCCCTTCGCGATCTCCGCCCAGAACGCCACTTCGACGTGTCGCTGGTACTTCGGATGCCCCGGAGACCTCAGCTTCGGACGCACCGCCCGATCCGCTGCCCGCTGACGACGAACCACCCCACACCTCCATGATCATGAGGTGTTGCGACGACCAGTTGAATCCGCCTTGCGAGCCGTGATCGGTGTGCATGATCGCTCCAGCCAGGCTCCCGCGGGTTCGCTCGGCGGCCGCCAGGGCATCGGTGACGAGCTCGGCTCGCATGTGATCGGCGATCACCCACCCGGCCAGCCGGCGTGAGGCGAGGTCGATGACGGTCGCGAGGTAGAGCGGCTTCGCGCCACTGACCGGCAGATACGTGATGTCTCCTACGTACTTCGTGTTCACTACGACCGCGGTGAAGTCACGGCCGATCAGATCCGGCGCCTTCGCCGCGGCCTGGTCCGCGACGGTGGTCTGGTGCCGGCGGCGCAGACGGACCCCCTCAAGTCCGATGGTCCGCATGATCCTCGCGACGCGCTTGTGGTTGACCGCCGGGCCGCCCTCGTCACGGAGTTCGGCAGTGATTCTGGGGGCTCCGTAGGTGCCGTCGGAGTCCTGGTGAACCTTGCGTATCCGAGCCGCGAGCCCGGCCTCGACGTTCTGCCGGGCCGCCCTCGCGGCCGCGGTGCGGCGCCAGTAGTAGAAGCTCGAGCGGGAGAGGCCGAGGATGTCGCAGAGCCGCTTCACGCCGTGACGGCGCTGGTGATCTTCAACGAACTGGCAGCGGTTCACCAGCGCGTCTCCGTCGCGAAATACCGGGCCGCCTTGCGGAGAATGTCGCGCTCTTCCTCCAGCTCACGGATCCTCTTGCGTGCCGCGGCCAGCTCCGCCTGAACGTCGTCACCGCCATCCCGGGCAGCGGCCGGCGGTGCGGAATGGGCGCCGGGCCGGCGCCCGTCGGCGGCCCGGATCCAGTTTCGCAGTGTCTCGGTGTTCACCCCGAGATCAGCCGCGACCGACTTGATCGTCGCTCCCGGCCTCGACCGGTACAACGCGACCGCGTCCGCCTTGAACTCGGCGGGATAGTGCTTCATCCCCACGGGGACTCCGTTCTCCTGGACCATCAAGATCCAAGTGTCTCCGGTGTCCAAAACCCGGGGTCAAGGCCCACGATCCACACGTCGTCGTGCCACAGATCGGTGTCCCGGGCCAGGGTTCGGATGAACCGGCCGATCAGTCTGTTCGCGGCCCGCAGGCGCTTGTTGTAGCCGGACTGTCCGGGCAGGTAGGGGAACTCGGCGGCCAGGTGGCAGCGAGCGAAACGCAGCCACCTGGCCTCGGAGACGAAGCCGAGCACGGCCTGCATCACCGCGAGCGTCAACAGCTCGGCATCCGTCAGCCTCGGAGGACGGCCCGGCCGCCGCGTTCCTGCCAGAGAGTCATCGATCCTCACGTACAGTGCTGTCGCGAGGGTTTCGAGGTTTGTCGTCACAAGCGAACCAACGAGACCCTCGCTTCATGCGCTCGAAGACTTCGGACTTACTCGTCTAGGTCTCGCGGACTAGTGCGGGATCCGCCGAAATGACAGGGGCGCAACCCCGGCACGCGCCTTACTCTGGGGCGATGAGTGCCCTCGAACCCCGTGTGCCACAGCGCAATGCTCCGCCGGTCCCGCCCCGAGCCCAGGGCGGGATTCTGGGGTCCGCGTACCGGACGCTCAGTATCGGGATCATCTCCGTCATCTTTCTGATCGCCTTCGAGGCGACCGCCGTGGGGACGGCCATGCCCGTCGCCGCGCGGGAGCTGGAGGGGATCGGGCTGTACGCCTTCGCCTTCTCCGCCTACTTCACCACCAGCCTCTTCGGCATGGTGCTGTCCGGGCAGTGGGCCGACCGGCAGGGGCCGCTGGGGCCGCTGACCGTCGGGATCGGGGCCTTCGCCGCCGGGCTCGTGCTGGCGGGGACCGCCGGGGACATGTGGGTGTTCGTCCTCGGGCGGGCCGTGCAGGGGTTCGGCGGGGGGCTCGTCATCGTCGCCCTGTACGTCGTGGTGAGCCGTGCGTACGAGGAGCGGCTGCGGCCCGCGATCATGGCCGCGTTCGCCGCGAGCTGGGTGGTGCCGTCCATCGTCGGGCCGCTGGCCGCGGGGACCGTGACCGAGCACCTCGGCTGGCGGTGGGTGTTCCTCGGCATCCCGGTGCTGGTCGTCGTCCCGCTCGTGGTGGCCCTGCCGGCGATACGGCGGACCGCGTCCGGCCCGGTGGATCCGGACGCGCCGCCCGCCGCCCCCGACCGGCGGCGGATCCGGCTGGCGCTCGGGATCTCCGTCGGGGCGGGCCTGTTGCAGTACGCCGCCCAGGATCCGCGGTGGCTGTCGCTGCTCCCGGCCGCGGCCGGTACGGCGCTGCTGGTGCCCGCCGTACGGGGGCTGCTGCCGCGCGGGACCTACCTGGCGCGGCGGGGGCTGCCGTCGGTGGTGCTGCTGCGCGGGGTGGCCGCGGGGTCGTTCATCGCGGCGGAGAGCTTCGTGCCGCTGATGCTGGTCACCCAGCGGGGGCTGAGCCCGACGCTGGCCGGGTTCTCGCTCGCGGCGGGCGGGGTGACCTGGGCGGGCGGTTCGTGGCTGCAGTCGAAGGGGCGGATGGCGCCGTACCGGGAGCGGCTGATGGTCGCCGGGATGGTGCTCGTGGCCTTCGCCATCGCCACCGCCCCGGCCGTGCTGATCGAGTCCGTGCCGGTGTGGACGCTGGCCGCCGCGTGGGCGGTGGGGTGCCTGGGGATGGGGCTGGTGATCGGTTCGACGAGCGTGCTGCTGCTGGAGCTCTCGGCGCCGGAGGAGGCGGGGGCCAACTCCGCTGCGCTGCAGATCTCGGACGCGCTGGCCAATGTCGTGCTGCTGGCGGCGGGGGGCGCGGCGTTCGCCGCGCTGGGCGGGGGAGCGGTGGGGGCGGCGCATGCCGTGACCGCCGAGGGGCCGGGCTCGCACCCCGCCGCGTTCCTGGTCGTGTTCCTGCCGATGGCCGCGGTGGCGTTGGCGGGGGCCTGGGTCGCGACCAGGCTGAACGCCGACGGGTCCGGGCCGCAGCCGGTGGCTGCGCAGGCGTAGGCGGGCTGCACCGCGGGCAGCTGGGGCGCTGGCCCGCCCCCGGACCCCCGCGCCTCAAGCGCCGGCCGGGCCGGGTTTGGCAGGCCGCCACGCTGCTGCAGGGATCGCGACCAACCCTCCCTTCGTCGACGGGAACAAGCGCACCGCCCGGCTCGCCGGCGCGACCTCCCTCGCCGTGAACGGCATCGACCTCGCCGACGTCGACCAGGACGCCGCGTACGGCCTGGTCATCGATGTCGCGGCCGGCGGCGAGGCCGATGTGGCCCGTATCGCCGAGCGGTTGCGCCGGATGTGACGCTCACCGCACCCGCCGAGGTCACGGGCCTGTCCCTCCGCGAGGGGCCGGCCGGCCCCGGTAGGGTGGCCCGGTTGTCCTACGTACGAACGCCGCGCCCGCCGCCGAGAGCCCGAACCGGAGACCGTGACTACTACCGCCTCCCACCACCTCTCACCCGCCTTCCCCGGCCGTGCCCCCTGGGGTACCGCCAGCAAGCTGCGCGCCTGGCAGCAGGGTGCGCTGGACCGGTACGTGCAGACCCAGCCGCGGGACTTCCTCGCGGTCGCGACGCCCGGCGCAGGCAAGACGACCTTCGCGCTGACGCTCGCGTCCTGGCTGCTGCACCACCATGTCGTGCAGCAGGTGACCGTGGTCGCGCCGACCGAGCACCTGAAGAAGCAGTGGGCCGAGGCCGCCGCCCGGATAGGCATCCGGCTGGACCCGGAGTACTCCGCCGGGCCGCTGAGCAAGGACTACCACGGGGTCGCGGTCACGTACGCGGGTGTGGGCGTGCGGCCGATGCTGCACCGCAACCGCTGCGAGCAGCGCAAGACCCTCGTCATCCTCGACGAGATCCACCACGCCGGTGACTCGAAGTCCTGGGGCGAGGCCTGCCTCGAGGCCTTCGACCCGGCGACCCGGCGCCTCGCGCTGACCGGTACGCCCTTCCGGTCCGACACCAATCCCATCCCCTTCGTGACCTACGAGGAGGGGAACGACGGGATCCGGCGGTCGTCCGCCGACTACACCTATGGGTACGGGAACGCCCTGGGTGACGGCGTCGTCCGGCCCGTGATCTTCCTTTCCTACAGCGGCAACATGCGCTGGCGCACCAAGGCCGGCGACGAGATCGCCGCCCGGCTCGGCGAGCCGATGACCAAGGACGCCATCTCGCAGGCCTGGCGCACCGCGCTGGACCCGCGCGGCGACTGGATGCCGAACGTGCTGCGCGCCGCCGACCAGCGGCTGACCGAGGTCAGGAAGGGCATCCCGGACGCGGGCGGGCTCGTCATCGCCTCCGACCAGGACTCGGCGCGCGCGTACGCCAAGCTGATCCGCGAGATCACCGGGACGAAGGCCACCCTGGTGCTCTCCGACGACACCGGCGCCTCGAAGAACATCGACACCTTCAGCGCGAACGACGACCGCTGGATGGTCGCGGTCCGGATGGTGTCCGAGGGCGTCGACGTCCCGCGCCTCGCGGTCGGGGTGTACGCCACGACCATCTCGACGCCCCTGTTCTTCGCGCAGGCCGTCGGGCGTTTCGTACGGTCGCGCAGGCGCGGCGAGACGGCTTCCGTGTTCCTGCCGACCATTCCTTATCTTCTGGGCTTCGCGAACGAGATGGAGGTCGAACGCGACCACGTCCTCGACAAGCCGAAGAAGAAGGGCGAGGACGACCCGTACGCCGAGTCCGAGAAGGAGATGGACGAGGCGAACCGGCAGGAGGACGAGGACACCGGCGAAGACGAGCAGATGTCCTTCGAGGCGCTGGAGTCCGACGCCGTCTTCGACCGGGTGCTGTACGACGGGGCCGAGTTCGGCATGCAGGCGCACCCGGGCAGCGAGGAGGAGCAGGACTACCTCGGCATCCCGGGGCTGCTGGAGCCGGACCAGGTGCAGATGCTGCTGCAGAAGCGGCAGTCGCGGCAGATCGCGCACAGCCGCCGCAAGCCGGACGCGGAGGCGGACCTGCTGGAGCTGCCGGCGGACCGGCGGCCGGTGGTCTCGCACAAGGAGCTGCTGGAGCTGCGGAAGTCGCTGAACACGATGGTGGGGGCGTACGTCCACCAGAGCGGCAAGCCGCACGGGGTGATCCACACCGAGCTGCGGCGGGTGTGCGGCGGGCCGCCGAGTGCGGAGGCGACGGCGGGGCAGCTGCGGGAGCGGATCAAGAAGGTGCAGGAGTGGGCCACGCGGATGCGGTAGCGCGGTAGCCCGGTACCCCGGTACCCCGGTACCCCGGTACCCCGGTACCCCGGTACCCCGGTACCCCGGTACCCCGGTGGCCCGGTACCCCGGTGGCCCGGTGGCCCGGTGGCCCGCCTCCGGTCGCCTGTTCGTACGGTCGTCCCGTCCCCGTTCCCACGGACTTTCTACGGACTGTGACACCGGGCCCGTGCGGAGGTTCGCACGGGCCCCGGTCACGTTCCGTGTCCGTCCGCGGGTCCGCGTACGGCGCTGCGGGGGCCGCGGACGCGGCACCGGCGTCGGGGGATCGCACAGGCACCGTCGGCGGGCCGAGCTCACGAACCGCCTCCGCGGGCACTCCTGAACCGGCATAAAGGGGTAGTTGGCGCCCGGATTCTGGACGAGGCCTTCCGCTGAGCGGACCCGCTCGCTACTGTCCCCGCATCGAACGCCCCGTGGCAGCGCCGCCGCGGGAGCGCAGCCGGTGCCATGGCCGCTACCGGCGGCCTCTCCGTGCGTCGCCGAGGGACCGGCGTCGTTCCATCCCGAGAGTCACCGCCGCTCACCGAGAGAGGGAGAGGCGTCGTGACCGCGGAAACCTCCCAGACTCTGGACCGAGGACTCAGAGTCCTCAAACTGCTCGCCGACACCGACCACGGTCTGACCGTCACCGAGCTCTCCAACCGCCTCGGTGTGAACCGCACCGTGGTCTACCGCCTGCTGGCCACCCTCGAGCAGCACGCCCTGGTCCGCCGCGACCTCGGCGGCCGGGCCCGCGTCGGGCTCGGAGTGCTGCGGCTCGGGCGGCAGGTGCACCCGCTCGTGCGCGAGGCGGCCCTGCCGGCGCTGCGGTCCCTCGCCGAGGACATCGGCGCCACCGCGCACCTGACCCTCGTGGACGGCACCGAGGCGCTCGCCGTGGCCGTCGTCGAGCCGACCTGGACCGACTACCACGTGGCCTACCGGCCCGGCTTCCGCCACCCGCTGGACCGCGGGGCGGCCGGGCGGGCCATTCTGGCGGCCCGTCAGGGCACGCTCACCGAGCCCGGCTACACACTGACCCACGGGGAGCTCGAAGCGGGCGCCAGCGGCGCGGCGGCGCCCCTCGTGGGCATCACGGGACTGGAGGGCAGCGTGGGCGTCGTGATGCTGTCCGACGCCGTGCCGGAGCGGGTCGGCCCGCGCGTCGTGGACGCCGCCCGCGAGGTCGCCGACGCCCTGCGCTGACGTCCTGCGCCGAGGCGCGCCACGTCCTGCGCCGAGGCGCGCCGCCCTCCCTGCGCCGGGGGTGGCGGGACGGCGGGGCGCGGGGGCGGTGGGGGCGCCCGATAGATTGGGCGGGTGCTCTCTCGCCTCACACGTCTGCCGCGTCCCGCCGCCCTGGCCGTCTGCGCCCTGCCCGTGCTCGGGCTGTTCGCCGCCGCGGCCTTCGCGCCGCTGCCCTTCGTGATCGCCCAGCCGGGGCTCACGGCCGACGTGCTCGGCGCCCGCGACGGCAAGCCCGTGATCACCGTGACGGGCGCCCCGACCCGGCAGACCACGGGCCAGCTCCGGATGACCACCATCCAGGCCACCGGTCCCTCCACCACCGTGACCCTGCCCGAGCTCGTCGACGACTGGTTCGACAGCAGCCGGGCGGTCATGCCCAAGGAGGCGGTCTACCCCTCGGGCGGAAGCGACAAGGAGATCGAGGAGCACAACCTGGAGGAAATGGCCACGTCGCAGTCGACGGCCACCCAGGCGGCCCTCGGCTACCTCCACAAGGACCCGAAGGACGTGAAGGTCCAGCTCAACCTCGCCGACGTGGGCGGCCCGAGCGCCGGCCTGCTCTTCTCCCTCGGCATCGTCGACAAGCTCGACGGCGACGGCAGCGGCGGCGATCTCACCGGCGGCCGCACCATCGCCGGTACGGGCACCATCAGCGCGGACGGCAAGGTCGGCGCGGTCGGCGGCGTGGCCCTGAAGACCCAGGCCGCGCAGCGCGACGGGGCGAGCGTGTTCCTCGTACCGGAGGCCGAGTGCGCCGATGCGCAGTCCGAACTCCCCGAGGGGCTCCGGCTGGTCCCCGTCAGTTCTCTGACGGATGCGGTGCAGTCGCTGCGTGCGCTGACCCGGGGAGAGCCGGTTCCGTCCTGCTGAGCTGCGCCGTGGCGACCGGATCCCGGCCGGTCTCCGGCAGGCGCTCCATCGTGCGCCAGGCCGGGAAGACCAGCGGTGCGAGCGTGGTCAGCAGGTACGCGCCGCCGAACAGCAGCAGGGCCGGCCTCGCCCCGAACCCGTCGGCGAGCAGGCCCGCCGCGAGCCCGCCCAGCGGCATGGTCAGCTCGCAGCCGGCCGTGGTCACGCCCGAGACGCGGCTGCGCAGCTCGTCCGGAACCCTCTCGTAGAGCACGGTGGTCAGGATCGGGTTCAGCATGCCCGCGCCCAGCCCGGACAGCGCCATCGTCACCGCGAGCGGCAGCGGGGTGTCGGTGAAGGCGGCCACCGCGTACCGGGGTGCACCGCACAGCAGGAAGGCCGTCGCGTACACGGTCCTGCGGGGAAACCGCTCGCCCCACACCCCGTAGAGCAGGGCGCCCAGCAGCGCGAAGCCGCCGAAGAGGGAGACGAGCAGGCCGACCGCGGTGGCGCCGCCGAGGGCCTCGCGGCCGTGCACGGGCAGCAGGACGGCGGACCAGCCCTGGTCCAGGCCGTTGGTCATCATCACCATCAGGGTGATGCCGGCCAGCAGCCGCGAGCGGGTGAGGAAGGTCCAGCCCTCGGCCAGTTCGGCCCGGTAGCCGGCCAAGGAGATCTTCCCGGAGGCGCGCTGCGGCTCGGCGGCCGGTACCCCGCGCAGGAAGGCGGTGACCAGCAGCGCCGACACGGCGAAGGTGGCCGCGTCCAGCAGCAGGGCGGACTCGGCACCGAAGACCGCGATCAGTACGCCGGCCAGCGCGGCCCCGATCATCCGGGCTCCGCGGGAGACCGCGTCGTACAGGCTCGCCGCCCGCGGCACGGTGGTCCCGGCGTGCTCGGCGAGGTCCGGCAGCAGGACGCCGCGGGCGGTCAGGCCGGGGGTGTGGACGAGGCCCCCGACGGCCATCAGCGCGCACAGCATCCAGAACTCCAGCGCGCCCGCGTAGTGCAGCAGCGGGATCGCGCCGACCGAGAAGGCGCAGATGAGGTCGGAGGCCGCGGAGACCCGGCGGCGGCCGATCCGGTCGATGACCGGGCCGCCGACGAGCGCGGCGACGACGACCGGCAGGGTGGCGCAGAAGGCGACGACCCCGGCCCGGCCGGCGCTGCCCGTGGTCTGGAGCACGAACCACGGGACGCCGATCAGGGTGAGCGAACTTCCGGCTATGGAAACGGTGTTGGCGGCCAGGACGGCCGCGAACGGTCGTCGGCTCATGCGGCGTGCCGGACGATGCGGGCCTGGAGGTGGGCGGGCTGCATCAGCCGGATCCCGGCGCTGACGAGGGCCTCGCCGAGCAGGTTGCGCAGGGCGGGGGTGGCGTCCGCCGACCGGGCCAGGTGCCGGGCGGCGGCCTCGGCGGCCAGTTCGGCGGTGCGGGTGGTGTGGTTCTCGAGGTGCATCTCGGCGTGCGTGAAGGTGTTCATGGCAGGACGACTCCTTCTGGCGAGCGGGAAGAGGTGAACCAGGGAGGTGAGGCGGCCGTTACTCGCCGCTGTGGCGCGGGAAGGCGTGCGTGTGGATGCGGACCGTCTCCGCGTCGTCGGCCGCCGGCAGGTTGCGGTAGCTGTTCACCAACTCGTGCATCCTGTGGACGAGTTCGTGGCTCTGGGCGGGCGACAGGCGCAGTGTGAAGTCGCTGAGGTCAGAAGCGGCCCGCCACTCCTGGGGCCAGGTGTGGGCGTTGCCGAGCCAGGCGTTCATCTCCTGCGCGTGGATCGTCATGATCTCGTGCAGGAAGGCTTCGGCGGCGCCGCGCGTCTCCGGATCGGTGGCGTATATCAGGGTCTCGTCGAACTGCGTGCCGTCGTGGGTGGCCTTCCACCACCGCTCGCGGCCCTTGCCGTGCCCGGGCGCGTCCTCGACGAACCCGTGCGCGGCGAGCTGGCGCAGGTGGTAGCTGGTGGCCCCGCTGGACTCCCCGAACTGCTCCGCCAGCCGCGAGGCCGTGGCCGGGCCGTCGTGACGCAGGGCGGCCAGCATGCGCATGCGCAGCGGGTGGGCGAGGCCGCGCAAGGAGCGGGCATCGAGCTTGCGGACCTGGAGTTCCGCCTCCGCTGGGGTTTCCGGGGCTTCCGGCTCTTCGGGCATGACTCAACCCTAGGCTTGCAAAGAGTCCTGTGCAAGGGTTTCTTTGCAACGCCTTCTTTGGAACTTCGGGGCGGCCCTCAGCCCTCGTGCGCCGCCTGCTCCACCAGGGGGATGACCCGCAGCGGCACCGGGTTCTCCATCACGATCGCCGTCGAGGCCCGCACGATCCCCTCGAAGCCGACCACCCGGTCGATCACCCGCTGGAGGTCCGCGTTGGACCGCGCCACCAGCCGGCACAGCATGTCCCCGTGCCCGGTGGTGGTGTGCAGCTCCAGCACCTCCGGTACGCCGTCCAGGTGCGCCCGTACGTCGGCCCCTTGGCCTTGCTTGATCTCCAGCGTCGCGAACGCGGTCACCGGGTACCCGAGGGCCGCCGGGTCCACCTGCGGTCCGAAGCCGCGGATGACCCCGTTCGACTGGAGCCGGTCGAGCCGGGCCTGCACGGTGCCGCGGGCCACGCCGAGCCGGCGCGAGGCCTCCAGGACGCCGATCCGGGGCTCGCGGGCGAGCAGGACGATGAGCCGGCCGTCGAGTTCGTCGATGCCCATGGAAGCCTTCCCTCGATCGGCTGGTCATACTGCACAGATCTCTTAGGCATACTCTGCTCCGGCTGGTCAGTCTGTACAGCCAAAACGGAAACTATTGCGCAGCTTGTGGATCGGCGGGACTCTGCGCCTATGACTGAGTCTCTGGTGAACCTCGAAACCACCCCGCACACCGCGCGTGAGGCAGACCCCTTCCCGGTGAAGGGCATGGACGCGGTCGTCTTCGCCGTGGGCAACGCCAAGCAGGCCGCGCACTACTACTCCACCGCCTTCGGCATGAAGCTCGTCGCCTACTCCGGACCGGAGAACGGCGTCCGCGAGACGGCCAGCTACGTCCTGACCAACGGCTCCGCGCGCTTCGTCCTGACCTCGGTGATCAAGCCGACGACGGACCACGGCCGTTTCCTCGCCGAGCACGTCACCGAGCACGGCGACGGTGTCATCGACCTCGCCATCGAGGTCCCGGACGCGCGGGCGGCGTACGCGTACGCCGTCGAGCAGGGCGCGCGCGGGCTGGACGAGCCGTACGAGATGAAGGACGAGCACGGCACGGTCGTGCTGGCCGCCATCGCGACGTACGGGCAGACCCGCCACACGCTGGTCGAGCGCGTCGACTACACCGGGCCGTACCTGCCGGGTTACGTCGCCGTCGAGCCGATGGTGGCGGCGCCGGCCAAGCGGACCTTCCAGGCGATCGACCACTGCGTGGGCAACGTCGAGCTCGGCCGGATGAACGAGTGGGTCGCGTTCTACAACAAGGTCATGGGCTTCACGAACATGAAGGAGTTCGTGGGCGACGACATCGCGACCGAGTACTCGGCGCTGATGTCGAAGGTGGTCGCGGACGGGACGAAGAAGGTCAAGTTCCCGATCAACGAGCCGGCGATCGCGAAGAAGAAGTCGCAGATCGACGAGTACCTGGAGTTCTACGGCGGCCCCGGCGTCCAGCACATCGCGCTGGCCTCGAACGACATCGTGGCGACCGTGCGCACGATGCGCGCGGCGGGCGTGCAGTTCCTGTCGGTCCCGGACTCGTACTACGACACGCTCGGCGAGTGGGTCGGTGACACGCGGGTCCCGATCGACGAGCTGCGCGAGCTGAAGATCCTGGCCGACCGGGACGAGGACGGTTACCTGCTGCAGATCTTCACCAAGCCGGTTCAGGACCGTCCGACGGTGTTCTTCGAGATCATCGAGCGGCACGGGTCGATGGGCTTCGGCAAGGGCAACTTCAAGGCACTGTTCGAGGCGATCGAGCGGGAGCAGGAGAAGCGGGGCAACCTGTAGGCCGCAGGTACCGGGCCCCCGGCTAGGTCGCAGGTCCCGGGCCCCCGGCGCCGCCTGTCGGCGCCGGGGGCCTTGCCGTTGGTTTCGGGTGCGGCGCCGTTGCGGGGGGCTGCGCCCCGGTTCCCCGGCCGGCGGGGCTGGATTCGCCGGCGGCTTCAGGCCTTGGACGGGCCGGACTCGGCCGGCTTGGGCGACGGGCTCGGCTTCGGCTTCGCCGCCTTCGGGAGGTCCGGGGCGACCCACGGCTTGGTCGGCTGCATGTTCTCCGGGCCGCCCGGCGGCGGCTGGCCGATCGAGGCGAGGGCCTGCTTCGCCAGCGGGACCCGCGCGGGGGAGAACCGCGGGTTCGTGCGCAGCGCCTCCTCCAGGTGGCGCCGGGCCCCCGCGTCGTCGCCCAGACCCCGCTCGATCATCCCCCGGTGGTACGCGAAGTCCGCACTCCGCGCCCCCCGCTCCGTCGACTTCTTCGCGTACTCCAGCGCCCCCGCGTCGTCGCCCGTCTTGTGCAGCGCCCACGCCAGCGCATCCGCCACCTGCATGTTCTTGTGCCGCGACCACTCCTGCGTCAGCCGCTGCACGGCCGCCGCCGGATTCCCGTGGTCCGCCTCGAACAGGCCGAGGACCACCGCCTCGTTCACCCCCTCCGCCGCGCCCCGCGCCGCCGCCGTGCGCAGCATGTCGTACGGGACCTTCGCCTCGGCCCCGCGCCCCAGCGCATCCAGCAGCTCGCCCAGCTCCAGCGCCAGCCGCGGCACCTGCGCCCGGCCCAGCGCCATCCGGTAGTCCCGGACCGCCTCCCCGCCCCGGCCCAGCCCGGCCAGCGCCCTGGCCCGGCCGCCCAGCGCCTCCGCCTGCGCCGGGTCCGCCCGCAGCGCGCCCTCGTACTGGCGCAGCGCCTCCTTCGCGTCCCCGCGCTCCCAGGCCAGCTCCCCGAGACGGAACAGCACGTACGCCTTCTCCGCCGGCGACTTCGCCGCACCCCCCGCGTGCTCCATCGCCATCGTCGCGTCCTCGCGCCAGCCGCGGTCCCGGTACACCTGCGAGGCCCGGATGAACGCCGCCAGCCCCGGCCGCAGGTCCACCAGCCGCTCCATCGACCGCTCGGCGGCCTTGTAGTCGCCGAGGCCCGTGTACGCGTCCACCAGCACCGGGTAGGCCGTCCACCGCTTCGGCGCCTGCGCCCGTACGAGCTCGCCCCACTTCTTCCCGGTTGCGAAGTCGCCCCGGGCATTGGCCAGCGTGCCCATGCCCGTCATCGCGTCGAAGTTGCCCTTCTCGGCCGGGCGGATCTCCAGCGACCGCTTCAGCGCCTTCTCCGCCTTCGGATACCAGCCGGGCTCCGCCGTCCGGCGCGCCTGCTCCAGGTACGCCGCCCCGAGCACCGCCCAGGACGCGTCGTCCTTGTCGTGCCCCGCGACCCACTGCTCCCGGTCCGCGACCAGCGCCGTCAGGTCCACCGCCGCCGCCGGCGCACCC
Organism: Streptomyces sp. R33; assembly: GCF_041200175.1. Lineage (NCBI taxonomy): Bacteria > Bacillati > Actinomycetota > Actinomycetes > Kitasatosporales > Streptomycetaceae > Streptomyces > Streptomyces sp. R33. The sequence goes on from NZ_CP165727.1 coordinate 5,399,029, forward strand.
ATGCCGACCGCCGAGGCGGCCCGCTCGGTGGGCCCCGGCGGGCGCGCGTCGTCGCCCTGGCGGGCCGGCCGGATCAGCAGGGCCCCGGCGATCAGGACCACCGCGACCGCGGCCGCCACGAGGGTCTTGCGGCCGGTGAAGGTCACGGGTGGCGCGGGCTGCTGCGCTTCCTCGTCGATTCGGGCGATTCGGTCGATACGGTCCATGGGGTCACTGTGCGTCAATATGATGAGTTAGCCGAGGTGTCCGAAGCCCGTCGCGGCCGTGTTCACACCGATGGCCCCCGGTGTCACGCTGGGCTCATGGATGTCATGGACGACGATCTCTCCGTACGTCTGCGCGCGAGCCTCCTGGAGGGGCTCCCCGCCGAGGCCCTCCTCACCGATCCCGAGGTGACCGCCTCCTACGCCACCGACATGGCCAACTTCTGCGCCGCCGGCAGCCCGGCGGCCGTGGTCCTGCCCCGCACGGTCGAACAGGTGCAGCACGTGCTGCGCACCGCCACCGCCCTACGGGTCCCCGTCGTCCCGCAGGGCGCCCGCACGGGTCTGTCGGGCGCCGCCAACGCCTCCGACGGCTGCATCCTGCTCTCCCTCGTCAAGATGGACCGGATCCTCGAGGTCAACACCGTCGACCGCATCGCCGTCGTCGAACCCGGCGTCGTGAACGCGGTGCTCTCACGGGCCGTCGCCGCGCAGGGCCTGTACTACCCGCCCGACCCCTCCAGCTGGGAGCAGTGCACGATCGGCGGCAACATCGGCACCGCGTCCGGCGGCCTGTGCTGCGTCAAGTACGGGGTCACCGCCGAGTACGTGCTCGGCCTCGACGTGGTCCTCGCCGACGGCAGGCTCCTGCGCACCGGCCGGCGCACCGCCAAGGGAGTCGCCGGATACGACCTCACCCGGCTCTTCGTCGGCTCCGAGGGCAGCCTCGGCGTTGTCGTCCAGGCCGTCCTCGCCCTGCGTCCGGCGCCGCCCCGGCAGCTCGCGCTCGCCGCCGAGTTCCCCTCGGCCGCGGCCGCCTGCGCGGCCGTCTGCGCCGTCATGGAGGCCGGACTCACGCCCTCGCTGCTGGAACTGATGGACCGTACGACCGTCCGCGCCGTCAACGCGCTCGGCAACATGGGCCTCCCCGACACCACCGAGGCCCTGCTCCTCGCCGCCTTCGACACCCCGCACGCCCCCGACGACCTCGCGGCCGTGGGAAAGCTGTGCACGGCCGCCGGAGCCACCGCCGTCGTCCCCGCCGAGGACGAGGCCGAGTCCGAACTGCTGCTCCAGGCCCGCCGGATGTCGCTGACCGCCCTGGACACCCTGCGCCCGGCGACGATGATCGACGACGTCTGCGTACCGCGCTCGCGGCTCGCCGAGATGCTGGACGGCACGGCCGCCATCGCCCGCACGTACGGCCTGCTCATCGGGGTCTGCGCGCACGCCGGCGACGGCAACACCCACCCGGTGGTCTGCTTCGACCCGGCCGACGAGGACGAGACGCGCCGGGCCCGCGAGTCCTTCGACGAGATCATGGCGCTCGGCCTGACCCTCGGCGGGACCATCACCGGCGAGCACGGCGTCGGGGTCCTGAAGAAGGAGTGGCTCGCGCGGGAACTGGGGCCGGTGGGGCTGGAGATGCAGCGCGCGGTCAAGCAGGCCTTCGACCCGCTCGGCCTGCTCAACCCCGGCAAGCTCTTCTGACCGTACGCCCGGTATGGAACGTACGAGCCCGAGGTGGCGGATCCGCATCACAGGTCGCCGTCCGCCGACTCGTCCGACGGCCACGGGTCCCGCATCCACAGGTCGTCGGCCGGGGTCGGCGCCAGCAGCTCCGCCAGCGCGTCGTCCAGGCCCAGCCGCTCGGCCTCGGTGCCGGGCGGAACCACGTGCAGCGTGCGCTCCAGCCACGCCGACACCGAGCCGGCCGGGGCCTCCAGCAGGGCGTCGCCGTCGGGGGAGGTCAGGGCCATGCAGAGGACGGCCTTGTTGTCGACCTTCGTGGGCCAGATCCGGACGTCTCCGTGGCCGCACGGACGGAAGACCCCTTCGACGAGCAGCTCACGGGCGAAGGTCCAGTTGACGGGGGTGCTGGAGCCGGCGTGGAAGGTGATGTGCACGGCGTAGGGGTCGTCCGTCAGGTACACCAGCCGGGCGGGGACGGCGATGCTGCGCTCGGGGGACAGGACCAGCTTGAGTTCCAGCTCGCGCTCGACGACGGGGTGGTGCATGGCGGCCTCACTTCGGGATCTCCGGTTCGTGTCGTGGGGCCGGGTTCGCGCCCCACACCCGGAGAGAGCACCGATGTGCCCGGGTATGACGCGACTTCGCGCACCGAATCCGGGATTGGCCTGATCCTGTCGGCTGGCTGAAAACAGCCGTAGGGTGCGGCGTTCGCTCAAAGGCTTGGATTCTCCCGTTACCGGACCTGTCGGGGCACGGTTCTTGGCTATGGTCCTCCCCTTGCACAAGCCTCAAGCCACGATCGGAGTTGGGGACATTGACGGCCTCCCCTGGTGACGGCGAGCACGCGGCCCGCGAGGGCTACTACCCCGATCCGTCCATCCCCGGATTCGTCCGGTACTGGAACGGCCTCAACTGGGTTCCGGGTACGAGCCGCCCCGCCGCGCGGTCCGACGAGACTGGCCCGGTGTTCCTGGACGAGACCGGCGTGACCGAGGCGCTGCCCGAACCCGAACCCGGGCCCGAACCCGTCGACGGGCCGGCCGTACCGGCTCCCGCTCCCGCACCCGCCTGGCAGGCCGACCCGCTGCACCAGTCCGGCTTCGGAGGGCCCCGCGACCACCGCGTGTCCTGGGGCAGCCCGCCGCCGCCCGAGCCCGAAGCGGGGCACGCGCCCGCCCCTTCGGCGGGGGTCTCGCCGGGCCGCGGGCCGCGTCCGGAGCCGCTGGACGCGGCCGAACGGCCCGAGCGCGGGCCGGGGGTGTCCTTCGCCCGTACGCCGTCCGCCGCGGCGGCCACCGCGGAGCGGTTCCCCGCTCAGGCCGCGGCCCGGGGCTCCGCCGAGGGCGTGGGGATCCTGTCCGCGCGCTCCCCGGCGGCCCAGGCCCCGGCCCCGGCTCCGGCGCCCGCTCCGGCCCCGGCGCCCGCTCCGGCCCCGGCGCCCGCTCCGGCTCCAGCCCCGGCCCCGGCTCCCGTCGAGCCCGCGTGGCCCGCCGCCCCCGGAGGCAGCGCCGGGCCGTCCGGGCTCACCTCCTCATGGCCGCAGACCCCGCTGCGCCGCGAACCCGCGCCGCGGCACGAGCCCGGAACCCCGCCGCGGCGCGACCCGGTGGCGGCCCCGCGCGAGCCGGAGGCCCCGGCGGCCTGGGAGCCGGCGGCCCGGCCCGAGCCGGAGGCCCCTCCGCGCCGTGACCCGGCGGCACGCCCCGAGCCCGGGACGCCGGTGCGGCGCGACCGGGACGCCGCTTCGGCAGCCCGGCCCGTACCGGCGCCGTCGTCGCCGGCTGCGCAGTCCCCGGCGGCTCCCCCCGCCCCCCGCCGGGCGGCCGTCCCCGCCGAGCCGGATCACGGCATCGAGGCGTCGGCGGCACCGACACCGACACCGGCACCGGCGGCCGACCGCACGGCCCCCCGGCCCACCGAGCGGGCCGTCTTCGAGCGGATGGCGGAGCAGGCCGTCCGCCCCGCCGGGCTGGTGCGCCGGGCCCTGGCCCGCGCGCTGGACACCCTCGTACTCGGCGCGGTCGCGGCGGGTGCCGCCCGACCCCTGCTCCCTGCCGCCACCGCCCACCTCGAGGCCAAGGTCGACGCCGCGAAGGGCAGCGGGCGGACCACCACCGTGTGGCTGTTCGACACCACCATCGCCGGATACCTGGGCCTCGTGCTGGGAGCCGTACTGCTCTTCGGGGTGTTCTACGAGGCGCTGCCCACCGCCCGCTGGGGCCGCACCCCGGGCAAGAAGCTCCTCGGGGTCCGGGTGCTGTCCGCCGCCACGCTCCGCCCGCCCACGTTCGGGGCGGCGCTGCGCCGCTGGCTGGTGTACGCGTTCCTCGGGCTCCCCGGCAGCCTCTGGTGCCTGGTGGACCGGCCCCGCCGCCGGGGCTGGCACGACCGGGCGGCCGGGACGTACGTGGCCCGCTGAGGCCCGGCCACGGCCCCGCCGGGGGGCCGCCGGGGGCGGCTTCCCCCGAACGGACGCCGTCCCGTTGCGGGGTTCGCGGAGCCGGGTTCGACTCGGGCCATGAGTACCGATCAGCCGCCGCCGGGCCAGCCGCCCGAGGACGACCCGTTCCTCAAGAAGCCCCAGGAACCGACGCCTCCGTCGGGCGGCTCGCCGTACGGCCCGCCGCCGGGCGGCGCGCCCCCGCCCCCGCCCCCGGGCGGCCCGTACGGCGGCGGGGCGGGCGGTGCGGGCGGTGGTGGTGGGTACCCGCCACCACCGCCCCCTTACGGCGGAGGCGGTGACGCCTACGGCGGTGGCGGCATGCCGGATCCGCTGGCCGGGATGCCCCCACTCGCCGACACGGGCAGGAGGCTTGTCGCACGCCTCATCGACTTGATCATCGTGTCCGTGCCCCTCGCCCTCATCCGGTGGGCGCTCGACGGGGATTTCTACCAGGTGAACACGGACAAGGGTGAGGACGTCAGTGACGCCGTGAACGGGTGGTACGTCGGCAGCGGCCTCGTCTTCCTGCTGATCTCGATCCTCGCGTACGTCGGCTACGACTGGTGGTTCACCAAGAGCAACGGGCAGACTCCCGGCAAGAAGTGGATGCGCATGCGCGTCGCGATGCTCAACGACGGCAGCGTCCCGACGTCCAAGGCCGCTCTGGCGCGCGCCGCCACTCTCTGGCTGCCGTGGCTGGTCTGCTGCCTTTGCGGTTGCCTCTGGCCCATCGTGCTGTTCATCTCGGTGCTGGTCGACAAGCCGTACCAGCAGGGTCTGCACGACAAAGCCGCCAAGACCGTGGTGGTCAGAACCACGTAGCGCACGCCCCGCCGGGCCGTGAAGGCCCGCGGCTCAGTGGTGCACCGGCTGTTCGACGGCGGCCGCCCGGGGTTCAGGCACCCGGGCGGCCGCCGCGTCTGCGGCCGCCGTGTCCACGGGGCCCGGTTCGGGCGTGATTTCGGCAACACCGGGGGAAGCGGCACGGGTGCGGGCGGGAGCTCCGGCGGGGGCGGCGTGCCGGCCGCGGCGGCGGGGGCTCGCGGCGGTGAGCGCGACGAGCAGTCCGAGGGCCAGGGCGACGGTGGCGATGACGGCGATCCCGCGCCCCGTGCTCGTCTCCGAGAGCAGCAGCATGGCGATCGTCGACACGACTACGGTGGCGGACCCGTAGAACAGCTGGGCGGCAGTCGGACGCGGCATGGCGATATCCGTCCTCAAGGCGGGGAGGGGGAGTCTGCTCAACTAGGTCGCGCGTCAAGGGACTCTACGTCGGGGGATTCCCGAGCGGAACCGCCAGTAAGCGTGACCTAACCCACGGTGCCGGAGCACGGGGGGCGCACGGGTTCACCCGCCCGTCCCACAGTGTGGTCAGAACGCGCCCTTCGTCCCCTATGGCAGAGGAACGTCCGGATAGCGGAACTCCCTGACCGCATAGTGCAGTTGTAAGGAAGAAGTCAAGGTCTGTCTTTTCTTTAGACTCTCCGGTCAAATGTCGTCACTTGAGACGCGCGCCGCGCGGAACCCCCCGCTCCTATGGAGACGTTCCGACCTGTGTCGCGGCCGCGGGAGGGGAACGACATCAAGTGACCAGCAATTCCAGCCGTCGACGAGCGCTGCGTGCCGCAGCCATCGGTGTGACCCTGGCCGCGACTGCGGCTTCCGGCGCCTTCCTCGTCACTGCCCAGGCCTCCGAGGCGCCGTCGACCGCGCCCGCCTCGGACCGCCAGGACCCGACCGCTCCCGCGAAGGAGGCGGTCCAGCACAACCTGAAGGGCCCGTTCAGCGACCAGCAGGCCCAGGCGCGGGAAGCCGCCCTGGAGCAGGTGCTCTCGGGCAAGAAGTCCGTCGAGCAGCGGGGCGCCTCCAAGGTCGTCAAGCTCGACGACAGCAAGTACGTCGAGCTCGGCCGCGAGAAGACCGACAAGATCTTCACGATCCTCGTCGAGTTCGGGGACCAGGTCGACAACACGACCATGTTCGACCCGGACGGTCCGGACGGCCCGAAGCCGGCCGTCCCGAAGTACGGGGGCAACCCCGGTCCGGCGCGCAACCAGATCGCCCAGCCGGACCGCACCACGAACAACAGCACCGCCTGGCGCAAGGACTTCAGCCGCGAGTACTTCCAGGACCTGTACTTCGGTACCGGCCAGGGCAAGAACTCGCTGAAGACCTACTACGAGAAGACCTCCTCGGGCCGTTACTCGGTCGAGGGCGAGGTCGCCGACTGGGTCAAGATCCCGTACAACGAGGCCCGTTACGGCTCGAACTACTGCGGTCAGACCAACTGCGCCAACGTGTGGGACACCGTCCGTGACGGTGTCAACGCGTGGGTCGACGCCCAGAAGAAGGCCGGCAAGACCGACGCCGAGATCAAGGCCACGCTGGCCCAGTACGACCAGTGGGACCGCAACGACTTCGACGGCGACGGCAACTTCAACGAGCCCGACGGCTACATCGACCACTTCCAGATCGTCCACGCGGGCGAGGACGAGTCGGCCGGCGGCGGTGTCCAGGGCACCAACGCGCTGTGGGCGCACCGCTGGTACGCCTACGGCACCGATGCGGGCAAGACCGGTCCGGCGAACAACAAGGCCGGCGGTACCCAGATCGGCAACACCGGCATCTGGGTCGGCGACTACACGATGCAGCCGGAGAACGGCGGCCTCGGCGTCTTCGCGCACGAGTACGGTCACGACCTCGGCCTGCCGGACCTCTACGACACCTCCGGTGGCGGCGAGAACTCGGTCGGCTTCTGGTCCCTGATGTCCGCCGGCTCCTGGCTCGGCAACGGCAAGGACTCCATAGGCGACCTCCCGGGCGACATGACCGCCTGGGACAAGCTCCAGCTGGGCTGGCTGAACTACGACACGGCGAAGGCCGCGACGAAGTCCACCCACAAGCTGGGCGTCTCGGAGTACAACACCAAGGACAAGCAGGCGCTGGTCGTCGAGCTGCCGAAGAAGCAGGTCAAGACCGACATCGTCGCTCCCGCCGAGGGCTCCTCGCAGTGGTGGAGCAACATGGGTGACGACCTCAAGAACACCCTGTCGCGCTCGGTCGACCTGACCGGCAAGTCCTCCGCCGCACTGTCCCTCAAGGGCTGGTGGGACATCGAGAAGGACTACGACTACCTCTACACCGAGGTGTCCACCGACGGCGGCGCCACCTGGACCGTCCTGAACGGCACGGCGGGCGGCAAGGCCATCCCGGCCGACGCTGCGGGCAACGCCGGTCTGACCGACGTCTCCGGCGGCTGGCAGGACCTGAAGTTCCCGCTCGACGCCTACGCCGGCAAGAAGATCGACCTCCGCTTCCGCTACCAGACGGACGGCGGCGCGGGCGGCAAGGGCTTCACCGCCGACGCCCTCGCGATCACCGCGGACGGCCAGAACCTGTTCACCGACGGCGCCGAGAACGGCGACAACGGCTGGACCGGCAAGGGCTTCTCGCGCATCGGCGCCGGGTTCACCAAGGAGTACCCGCAGTACTACATCGCGGAGAACCGCCGCTACGTCTCGTACGACTCCACCCTCAAGGTGGGCCCGTACAACTTCGGCTGGGCCAACTCGAAGCCGGGCTGGGTCGAGCACTACCCGTACCAGGACGGCCTGCTGATCTGGCTGTGGGACAAGTCCCAGAAGGACAACAACACCAGCCAGCACCCGGGCTCGGGTCTGATCCTCCCGATCGACGCCAACGCCAAGCCGATGAAGTGGGCGGACGGCACCCTGCTGCGCAACAAGATCCAGCCGTACGACGCGACCTTCAGCGCGTACTCGACGGACGCGTTCACCCTGCACAAGAACGGTGAGTCGCTGTTCCTGAAGCCGAAGCCCGCGAACCTGGTCTTCGACGACCACAAGGGCAAGTACTACTACGACGAGAACCCGACCGGTTCGGTGAAGGTCGCTGACACCAACACCAAGATCAAGATCGCGAAGGAGACCTACGACGGTCTCCAGATGACGATCGAGGTCGGGCCCGCCGCCAAGTAATTCGGCAAACCCGCAGGTCAAAGCATGATCGGCCGTCGCCCTCTAGCGGGCGGCGGCCGATCGCGTTTAGATGCGGGTGCGAGTTTTCTTATTGACGGGGGAGCTGAAGATCATGCCCGGTGGAGGTTTCGTCAGACTGCCAGGCGGCAGCGTGGTGGTCGCGCTCACGCTGCCGAGGCCGTGCGGCGAAGGCGGAAACGTCCGCGTGCTGGTGCACGCCGCGAACCGGGCCCGCGCCCTGACCAGGCTGCGGAACCTCGGGATGCGGGCGGTCTACCTGCGCGGCAACGCGCAGCCGCCGACCCCGGACGAGGTCACGGCCGTCCTGCACCACCCGGACGGCCTGCTGTGGCGCGGCGCCCCGGATCGGGCCCAAGAGCTCTGGCACCCCATCCGCGCCCTCCTGGGGCACTGACGCGGCCGGCCCCGCCCCGATAGCCCGTCACGGGCTCTGGCGGGGGCTCTCGCCGACGAGCTCGACCCCGGCCGACCGGAGCTCCTCGACCGCGCGCGCGGCGGTGTGGGGGGCCACGGCGGCCGTCAGGTCCAGCAGCACGCGGGTGGTGAAGCCGGCGCGGGCCGCGTCCAGGGCGGTGGCGCGCACGCAGTGGTCGGTGGCGATCCCGACGACGTCGACCTCGGTGACCTGCCGGTCGTGCAGCCACCGGGCGAGCGGGGTGCCGTTCTCGTCGGCGCCCTCGAACCCGCTGTACGCGGCCTCGTACGCGCCCTTGTCGAAGACGGCGGCGACGGCTCCGGAGGCGACCGCGGGCGCGAAGTTCGGGTGGAACCCGACGCCCTCGGTGCCGGCGACGCAGTGCACCGGCCAGGAGGTCTCGAAGTCCGGCTCGGCCGGGGGGTGCGCGAAGTGCGACCCGGGGTCGACGTGGTGGTCGCGGGTGGCGACGACGTGCCGGTAGCCCGCCGTGGCCTGGCCGATCAGCTCGGTGATCGCGGCGGCGACGTCGGCCCCTCCGGTGACCGCGAGGCTGCCGCCTTCGCAGAAGTCGTTCTGTACGTCGACGACGATCAGTGCGCGGTGCATGTCGCGTGTCCTTCGGTTGTCGTATGTGCCGCTGCGCGGGCTCTTCCCCCGCCCCGCCCCTTCCCGAAACCGGGGGCGCCGCCCCCGGCCCCGCAGACCGGCTACGCGTACTCGGTCGGGATGACCGGCTCGCCGCGCGACAGCTGCGTCGCGGAGAGCGGGAGCCCGGCGCGGGCCTCGCGGTGGCGCTCGCGCGGCGCCTCCAGCGGCTCGCGGGCGACCACCTCGCCCGCCTTGACCAGCTCGACCAGCAGCTGCCGGTCCGCCAGCGCGGACGGGACGGGCCCGGTGCCGATCACCTCCGCCTCGGCGACGCCCTCCGCGTCGACCCGCCGCGCAGCCCACTTGCGGCCGCCGATCGAGGTCTTCCCGCCCGTGGACTTCTTCGCCACCGGCACCAGCGGAGCCTTCGGGTCCGCCGACGCGGCCCGCGCCACCAGCTTGTAGACCATCGAGCACGTCGGGTGCCCGCTGCCCGTCACCAGCTGCGTGCCGACCCCGTACGCGTCCACCGGGGCCGCCGCCAGCGAGGCGATCGCGTACTCGTCCAGATCGGAGGTGACCACGATCTTCGTCGCGGTCGCCCCCAGCTCGTCCAGCTGCTGCCGCACCCGGTGCGCGACCAGCAGCAGGTCGCCGGAGTCGATCCGGACCGCGCCCAGCCCCGTACCGGCGACCTCGACGGCCGTCCGCACGGCCTCCGCCACGTCGTACGTGTCCACCAGCAGGGTCGTCCCGCTGCCCAGCGAGGCCACCTGGGCCTGGAAGGCGTCCCGCTCGGTGTCGTGCACCAGCGTGAAGGCGTGCGCCGAGGTCCCGACCGTCGGGATCCCGTACCGGAAGCCGGCCGCCAGGTCCGAGGTGGAGGTGAAGCCGCCGACGTACGCGGCGCGCGAGGCCGCCACCGCCGCCAGCTCGTGGGTGCGCCGCGCACCCATCTCGATCAGCGGCCGGTCGCCGGCCGCCGAGGCCATCCGGGAGGCCGCGGCCGCGATCGCCGAGTCGTGGTTGAGGATCGACAGGATGACCGTCTCCAGCAGCACGCACTCGGCGAAGCTGCCCTCGACGCGCAGGACCGGCGACCCGGGGAAGTAGACCTCGCCCTCGGGGTAGCCCCAGATGTCGCCCGAGAAGCGGTACGAGGACAGCCAGTCCAGGGTCCGCATGTCGACGACGGCCCGCTCCCGCAGGAACTCCAGCACCGCACCGTCGAAGCGGAAGTTCTCCACCGCGTCCAGGACGCGGCCGGTGCCGGCCACCACCCCGTAGCGGCGCCCCTCGGGCAGCCGCCGGGTGAAGACCTCGAAGACCGAGCGGCGGTCGGCGGTGCCGTTCGCCAGGGCGGCCTGCAGCATCGTGAGCTCGTAATGATCCGTGAAGAGCGCTGTCGACGGCACGTCCACCGGCAGGCCCAGGTCCGCAGGGTTCATGCCACGGATGCTAGCGCACATTTCGTCAAAGTGACGAGATCTCGGGACCCGTTTGTGCGACCGGCCGGTCACAGTGGCAGCATGGGACAAGTGAGTGTTGCTCCCATTGAGATCGAACGCACCGAGTCGGCCGAAGAGACGTTCGCCGTCCCCGAACCCGACGTTCCCTGGGTGACCCTGGTGCACAACGACCCGGTCAACCTCATGAGCTACGTGACGTACGTGTTCCAGGCGTACTTCGGCTACTCCAAGGACAAGGCGCACAAGCTGATGCTCGACGTCCACCACAAGGGGCGGGCGGTCGTGTCCAGCGGCACCCGCGAGGAAATGGAGCGCGACGTGCAGGCCATGCACGGCTACGGCCTGTGGGCGACCCTCTCCCAGGACCGCATCTGATGGGGCGGTCCGCCGGGATGTTCGAAGCCCTCGAGGGCGGCGGCGCCGTCGTCGCGCTGGACGAGATCGAGATCTCCATCCTGCGCTCCCTCGCCGTCCAGCTGCTGGAGCTCATCGGCCCGGGCGCGCCCGAGCCCGACGAGGACGCCGACCCGCTCGCCGTGCTGTTCGCCGAGGGCAACGAGGGGCCCACCGAGCGCCCCTCCGACCCCGCGCTGATCCGGCTCTTCCCCGACGCCTACGGCGGCCCCGGCCCCGAGGACCGGAAGGTGGACCCGGAAGAGCTCGCCGCCCGGTCGGCGGAGTTCCGCCGCTTCACCGAGAACGACCTGCGCTCCCGCAAGCGGGAGGACGCGCTGGCCGTCGTGCGCAGCCTGGACGCGCTCACCCCCGGCGGGGACGGGGCGGCCGTGCTCGAGCTCACCGGGGAACTCCCGCTGCGCTGGCTGGGGGCGCTCAACGACCTGCGCCTGACCATCGCGGCGCGCCTCGACATCACCGAGGACGACGAGGGCGCGATGCTCTTCCGGCTGCCGGACGACGACCCGCGCAAGCCGATGGTGATGGCCTACCTCTGGCTCGGCGGCCTCCAGGAAACGCTCATCGAAACCCTCTGAGAACCCTCGGAAACCTCAGGAAAGCCTCAAGCGGGAACACTGTTCGCGCATTGTTCGCTCAGCGGACGCTCAAATCCGGATAACGATCAGATCACCGCGATGCGGTGATCTGATGCGTGTCAGGACCTTTGTCCTGAATTGAATGTGCTCCGGATCACTTTTTCGCGCCTCGGCCACCCGTAAGCCCGTGATAAATCTTCACGACCGCCGACGGGGCGCCACCCATGCCCCCCGGCCGCTTGAACCGGCTGACCGCCGGGTGCAACTCCATCCGTATCCGGGGGGATCGAGGACCCGATCCGCTGCCTTCGAAGGCGCGGGTCGGCGTGGAGAAAGGCGCACCAAGACATGACCTCTGTGCAGGTCGAGCAGCACGACAGGGCACCCGGCGAGGGCGCCGCGGCCGAGGGCGGCGAGGGTTACCACCGCGCACTCGGAGCCCGCCAGATCCAGATGATCGCGATCGGCGGAGCCATCGGCACCGGCCTCTTCCTGGGCGCCGGCAAGGCCATCTCGAAGGCCGGCCCGAGCCTGATCCTGGCCTACGCCATCGCGGGCCTGGTCATCTTCTTCATCATGCGCGCCCTGGGCGAGCTGCTGATGTACCGCCCGGTCTCGGGCTCCTTCTCGGACTACGCCCGGGAGTTCCTCGGCCCCTTCTGGGGGTACGCGACGGGCTGGACGTACTGGCTCTTCTGGGTGGTCACCGGTATCACCGAGGTGACCGCGGCGGCCAAGTACATGTCGTACTGGACCCATGACAGCTTCCCGCAATGGGCCTACGCGCTGATCTTCACGGTCATCCTCTACGCCGCCAACCTGATCTCCGTGAAGCTCTTCGGCGAGCTCGAGTTCTGGTTCTCGATGGTCAAGGTCACCGCCATCGTCGGCATGATCCTGATCTGCGCCGGCATCCTCACCGTCGGCTTCTCCGACGCGGCCGCCACCGCCTCCGTCTCCAACCTGTGGAGCGACCGCGGCTTCTTCCCGAACGGCATCGGCGAGACGCTGATGACGCTCCAGATCGTCATGTTCGCCTTCCTGGCGGTCGAGCTGGTCGGCGTCACCGCCGGCGAGTCCAAGGACCCCGAGAAGACCCTGCCCAAGGCCATCAACACCGTGCCGTGGCGCATCGCCGTCTTCTACGTCGGC